>PKUE01000183.1 GCA_002869685.1 Desulfuromonas sp. | reverse complement strand
GCCAGCTATTCCCGGCGAACCCCGCTTAGTGGCTCTTTTTCGCCATGAGCAGATGGTATCGAGTCGATTTTGCCCTGCATGGGCATGCCATGGAGGCAATTTTTTCGCTACCGCCCTCGGCTGCGGGTTGCCTCCTTCCAGATTTTCCCTGCGATGGACATAGTTGTCCATCCGCCTTGACGGCAACTCCCCGGCAAGGCCTGATCTTTGATATTTTCGACTATCGGCGCGTCATTATCCCGAGGGAGTATCCTCGTCGACCGCGACCACATAACCCTGGATCCCGAAAGCGATGGCCCGCAGCATGGTTTCCATCGATTCCAGCGGAAACTGATGGAACAAACTGCGCATCTGCTCCCAGAGACTACGCTTGGTCTCAGCCTTTTTCCACGCCTCCCTGAACAACCAACAGCCGAGTTGCTGTGCCTGATCCACAAGAAAGGCCAGCATCATCAAGATGGTGAACACCGCAGAGAGGTGCTTTTTCCCCAGGCCGTAATTGTGACCCAGGTGGTATCCCTGATTTTTCAGGGTGTTGAACGTCTCGTTTTCGATCCGCCAGCGGGCGCGGCCGGCACGCATGATCTCGTAGGCGTTTTCCTCAGTGATCTCCAGATCGGTTATCCAGGCAAACCGCATCTCCTTGCCGTTCCTGTCCACCTGCCAGTACTCGAGCACGTTGACCAACAGATCCGGGTTTGACTTGTTCAGCGCCACGCCGTTGATGAAGCGAAAAGCGTGGTCGGTTTTCGCTGGATTTTTCGGGTCGGCCATGGTGAACCAGGAGATGCTGCTCGCCTCAACGGCGGCGTCCACCTGATCGAAAAGAAACTGGTGATCGCCGGGTTTGACCCCGAGGATGAACCGCAAGTCGAGCTCTTTCAGATCACGGACATGAGGTGCGTTGCTGCTCAAACCGTCCTCTGTGACGATCACTTTGAGGTGCGGATGTTCGCGGCGGAACTCTCGAAAAAACCGTGCGGCCGCGTTTCTCTCGCAGTCCTGTTTGTCGCTGCCATCCTGGCGAGTGATCATCTCCGGACAGAGAGGGATGACCTCCCGGCGGTCGGGATGGACAAAGGCGGCGGCGTACATCTGCTGGTGATAGGTTTGCCCCTTACCGGACTTCTTTTTCAGGCAGTATTCCGAGCCGACCTTGGAAGAATAGTAGAAGCCGGTACCGTCTCCGCTCAACAGGTAGTGGCCGCCGAGGACGGTCATCGGTTCCAGATCCTTGCCCCGCTGCAGAGTGCGGAACACCTCCCGGAATCCGGGCCGCAGCGACTCCGGCTCACAGGTGTCGAGGATGTCACGCATCTGGCTGTCACAGGGAATGGTGCCGATGCCGTAGACGGTATGGAGGTTTTCCGGCTCTTCACGCCGCCGCATGTCGAAGGCAAGCAGGGACGGGTCCTTGAGCGAGAACATGGCAAAAGCGCTCATCAGGGCGTCATGCATGGGAATTTCGATCTTGCCGGGATCGCGGCTGTCGGGCACTTGCTGAAAACAGCGCAGCATGGCGAGAAAAAAGGCATCTGCGTTGCAGTGCTTGCGAACCGGCCGCGAGGTGTCGGTGACGATGCTGACGATTTCCTGAGCGTTGTACATTTTTCGCGTTATCATGGCGTTCCCCTATGTAAGTTGTTGATATTACATAGAAAAACGCGAACTGCACTTTCCTGGGATGTCAAGCGGTATTTGAAATTACCGCATTTTTTTAATTTAGTGATTTCAGGTGGTTATGCTAAATTCATTATTGTCCCTCTAGGGCGGCCGATTCAATTGTTTACGAAAGTTCCGGAAAACATCCCTTGTGGTTCAATAGATACAGGGATGGCCGGGAATTGCTGATACTTTGCAATAGCCTGGCAAGGTTTAGTGCCGCATCAAGATCATTCGGGAAAAGAGAATAAGGTGTCGTTATTCCACTTTGAGCAGCAATAGTTTCTATAGCCACAGTTCCAATGGAGAACGTTACATTATCTCCTACATCACAAGTATACTCACCAAAAGAGTCGGTCACGCCAACAATTCCAGATGAACAAGAGTAATTTAAACCTTGCACAGGATCGTCAATAAATTCTCCAGTCGTTATACTTGTATCATCTGAACCATCTGAACCACAGCCCGCCATAAACAGCATAGTAAGAAAAAACAAACACAGCCTTAATCCTATTTTCATATTATCCTCCCTAGATTCAGTGGTGTAACTGGTTCGTCACACAAATGAGTGCATAGTTTTGGGCAGTGGAAGTTCGGCCATGCAGTGATAAAGATTCCGGATGTAGTTTGCCGCGGTCCTGAAACCATATGCCCTGTGAATGATAACCTTGGCCTTGTTGTTAAGCCCCTCCACGGCCCCGTTAAAGATTGGCGCTCTAAAAGATATTCCGTGATATTCCGGGGACATAATACCAATTCTTGGCATCCCTTCGGAGATTGCTGGTCTGACCGGCGTATATAATTGTGCACGCTACTGCGTAACCAATAGCC
>PKUE01000076.1 GCA_002869685.1 Desulfuromonas sp. | reverse complement strand
TCAATCTGTTCGGTGCTCTGCTCGGTATGCTGATCGGCTTGCTCAATTTGTTGCTGTTGCAGATGTAAATGGTGGTAGGTTACTGACAATTCAGCATTCGGCAAGGCGAATTATCCTGTTTGGTCTATACCACGGCAAATCAAGGTCAAGGTTAAGATCAAGGTCAAAATCGCCGGGTTTCGCCCCGGCAGGCGCCATCCTTTTGTAAGCCGACAAAAGGATGCAAAACCGGCTTTTAGACCTGGCCCTCCGGGGGTCGTAGACCCACTTATAATGGGTCTGTTTCCGTAATGCTTCACGGATCCGGCTCGCCGCCCTTTAGAACGGCGAATCGTGCAACTCATCAACCAAGGCGTAAAACGTTGATAACATTCTTACGCCTCTCTCTAGTTCTTCCGTGGCATCACTCTCGCCACTCTTTCTTATTTTGCAGCCAAGTTCCCCCGTTCAGCAGCGCCGAACGCAGTGAGCGTCACTGCGATGTTTGTCGGCAAACTGTTTGAGCGCCAGCGAGTTTTTGCCGACATCGCAGGGTAAGTGAACGAAGAGAGGGAACCTGCAGGGCGCAATGGTCGGGAGTCGATTTTGCGCCACTTTTGTCGATGCAAACGTGGCGCGACGTGTGGGCGCGGCAGCCCACGTTACGTGGGCACAAGCAACGATAAAAAGATGAAGTTCGCCAGAGCAATTGGTGCAAGGGTGAAACCACAAAGACAAACGCCCAGATTCACACAATAGACTATTCAGCAGCCCCAGCCCGCAACTGCATTCCCACCCAACGCTTGGCAAACTGAAACGCCGTCCGCCCGCAGCGCTTACTTTTATCATGCGACCAGCGAATGGCCGCCGCTTCGACCTCGGCATTCCACGGCAGCTGCCGCTCATACCCCTGGCACAGGCGCTCAATACACTGACGCACGACGTTGAGGTACTGATCCTGGCTGAACGAATCAAACGACACCCACAGCCCAAACCGGTCCGACAGTGAATTTTTCTCTTCTATAGTCTCCGAAGCACGCACCTCGCCACCTTTGATATGGTTGCCAATGTTATCAAAATCGTATTGAGGAATCAGGTAACGGCGGTTGGAGGTGACATAGATCAGACAATTGGCCGGTGCCGCATAAACGGCGCCATCAAGAACGCTCTTGAGGATCTTGTAGCCTTTTTCACCCACTTCAAAGGAAAGATCATCGCAAAACAGAATAAAGCGATAGGGCTGACGCTTGATCTGGGCAAAGATATCGGGCAGGTGATGGAGATCGTCTTTATCCACCTGGACAATGCGCAATCCCAGCGCCGCATAACTGTTGAGCAGTGCCCGTACCAATGATGACTTGCCCGTGCCCCGCGCGCCCCACAGCAAAATATTATTAGCGGGATAGCCATCGATAAACTGGCGGGTGTTCTCCGCCACCATCTGTTTCTGTTCGTCAATACCGAGCAGATCATCCAGGGTTGTCCCCTCGGTTTCCGGCATGGCTTCCAACATGCCCGATACGGAATGACTGCGCCACGCCGCGGCCAGGGTCGTGCTCCAATCAACGACCTCCACAGGTTGCGGCAGCATTTGTTCCACAGCACTAAGTACCCGTTTCAGCTGTTCTTTCAACTCCTGATCAAACTCCATCTCTCCCCCTTGAGCCAATGCGCCAACGCGCAAGTGCCTTTTTTTCAGGCAGATCTGCCCGATTATTAATCAGCCAAAACAACAATCTTCGCCACTGTACTCCGTTTTGTCGCTGTATTTCAACAGGTTAGCAATTTTTTCACCTACATGGCATAACGGTTGCTGTTGTTGGAGGGGTTGGCAATGGTGCTAACGCCCCTTGTCTGAAGACAAGGAAAACAACGATGTTTTGATTTATTCGAGGAGGAATAGATGTTGCGCTATGCCTGCCGCATGGTGCCAGGGCTCCTTTTTGCCCCGGCAACCTGTCTGGCCGCGGACACCGCCTGTGATTCCGGTACCACAGCGTGGATGATGATTTCCGTGGCTCTTGTCTTGTTGATGATTCCCGGTCTCGCCATGTTTTATGGCGGCCTTGTTCGCACCAAAAACGTTCTTTCCACCATGATGCACAGTTATGTTGCCCTGGCGATTATCGGCGTGCTGTGGGTTGCTGTCGGCTATTCGCTGACCTTCGGCAAAAGCATTCTCGGCGGAGTGATCGGTTGGAACTCCGACTATTTTTTCCTCAGTGGTATTGACAGCACCATTACCAACGGCATTCCCGAATACATTACCGCCATGTTCCAAGGCAAGTTTGCCATCATCACCCCGGCCCTGATCAGTGGCGCCATTGCCGAGCGTGTCTACATGCGTGGCTATGCGGCCTTTATCGCTCTGTGGTTTCTGCTGGTCTACTGCCCGCTGTGCCACTGGATCTGGGCACCGGACGGCTGGCTGTTCAATTATGGTGCCGCCGGTGTTATCGATCTGGCCGGCGGTCTGGTCATTCACGTCTCTGCCGGTGCCAGCGCGCTGGTTGCCGCCATCTACCTCGGTCCCCGCAAAGGTTTTCCCACCAAGCCGATGCATCCCAACAATCTGGTTATGACCATGATGGGTGCCGGTCTGCTGTGGGTTGGCTGGTTTGGTTTTAATGCAGGTTCCACCCTGCAAAGCGGCCTGGATACCGCCCGTGCTCTGACCATGACCCAGATCTCTGCGGCCAGCGGCGCGTTGACCTGGCTGATCATTGAAGCTCTGGCCTTCCGCAAAGCCACAGCCCTCGGCTTTGTCTCCGGTATTCTTGCCGGCCTGGTTGTCATCACCCCCGCAGCGGCCGTTGTGCAACCGGTTGGCGCGCTGACCCTGGGTGCCGCTTCTTCACTGCTGTGCTACTACGCCCTGAAGATGAAGATGAAATTCGGCTACGATGACAGTCTCGACTGCTTTGGCATTCACGGTGTCGGCAGTGGCTTTGGCGTTCTGCTGCTGTGCTTCTTTATTCGTGACAGCTGGATGAGCGATGCGGCCGCAGCCATCGGTGGCAGCTGGACCGCTTTTGACCAGCTGAAAGTACAACTTGTCGGTATGGGGGCAACCATTGCCCTGGCCGTCGTTGTCACTCTGGTCCTGTGCTTCATCATCGAAAAAACCATCGGCTTCCGTATTGATGAACAAAGTGAAGCCGAAGGCCTTGACCAGGCGTTGCACGGCGAAAACGGTTACGGCCTTAACGATTCGTCCCTGCACCTCTAGCTTCACCTGGCAGATCCAATAAAAACGGGCGACTCAATCTTCTGAGTCGCCCGTTTTTATTTGCGCTATTTTTTCTGTTTCGCCTGTTACTCCATGCCGACATTGAAATTAAACGGCGAGGTATGAGGCAAATCGCGGCGCTGGCGATAACTTTCCAGCACTTTCTTGCCCTGGGGAGTGAACACGCCCAGATGGGAAATATCAACCAGGAACCCGCTGCAGCCCATGTCATACAGCTGCGGCAAAACGCTGCACAGAGAAAAATCATTTTCGGACCTAAGCACGGTCAAACCGGCACGCGACACCACCTGATAGCCGTCTCCCCGATCCGACAGCAACGGTTGGCCGCCCTTGAGACCGGGAATCCGAATACGGGAGGTGATCAGCGGAACAGAACCGTAAACCATGGCAGACAGGGTATGGGAGCCACGCCGCAGCAGCAGTTGTTTCATGTTGTCGCAATCATCCTCAATATACAGTTCGTTATTGACGACGCCCAGTTCCTGCCAGGCCTGCATCGCTTCACTGTTGAGGCAGAACAACCGGTAACTGGCTTCAAGCCTGACCTCCGGGTACTTTTTGAACAGTTCAAAATGGCTGAGGTTGCTCAATCGAAACTGGTTGAATCCAGCATGAACCAGATGGCTTACCGCCTTCTGGAAAGTACTCCATTCCTGATCAAAAATAACAAATGGCAAATCCCACACCACACCACGCCGTTGTCGCTGGCCAACCTTCCACGGACGATGAAGCACCGCCGAAGTTAACGGCACCAGAATCCGATCAACATCCGGGCTGTCCAGCACCCGCATCTCACGCACATCCTTAACCGCAACCGTGACCTCCTGAGATGCAGACGGGCCCGGTACACCTGCGGGCAGCAAACTGTCCAGGGCGTGTTTGCGCTGATCATCACGCCGCTTTTTCAGCAGACGTTCTACATCGTTGGTCAAATGCTGATAAAAATCCCGCCGAATTTCCTTCAACCGCTTGGGGGGAATAATCATATTCGGCAGGGTCCCGGTCGTAAAATCCACCAGTTCAAAAGGAGACTCGCCACATTGGGAAAACACCTGCGCCAGGGTGTCACGATTCAACGGACTCTGCTTGGCCACAAACAGATCGACATCGTAGGAGGCGTTCAGAGACACCTCACCAACCCGTGCATGGAGAATCAGTTGCTGTTGCTCAATGAGCACTTCCAGTTGTAACGGATGACGACTGACGCCCACCTGTTGCAAGCGGCGGCGACAGGCGGCATCACTCATGGAGAAGGCTTTTTGCGACGAAACTTTGAACACCGCGTCGCCAGGTTTAAAGCGCCCCTTAAACGTATGACTGACACAGGCGATACCGGCATCAAGCTGCTTCACCTCTTTGTTCCCGGTCCACATCTGTTTGACGGTAAATGCGGTACCCACCTTGTCACTGCCCGGCTGCACCCGTACCCGATCCCCAAGATTCAGGCGATCGCGACTTTTAAAATACAGCTTGTTCTCCGTCGCCTTGGTCACCTCGCCCAAAAAGCGCCCTGTCGACCCCCGCAATGCCGGCGTTGCCATATCTGCCGGCTGGCGCCCGGACAAAAATCCGGATGTCGGAGTCCGGCCAAATGACTGTTTGAGCAATTGTCGGGCTTCGCTGATCACCGCCGTGCGGTCGGCACCACTGGCATCCATCACTTTGCGATACGCCTGGACCACATTGGAGACATATTCGGCGCTCTTCATCCGCCCCTCAATCTTAAAACTGCTCACCCCGGCATCCTGCAATGCCGGCAGCAATTCGATGGCGGAAAGATCATTGGGGGAGAAATAGTAACCATCTTTTCCCCGCTGACTGTAGCGTCTGCGGCAGGGCTGAGTACAGCGTCCGCGATTTCCGCTCTTGCCGCCCAGATAGGAGGAAAAATAGCACTGGCCGGAAAAACAGAAACACAGGGCACCATGAATAAAGTGCTCAAGCTCCATCCGTGTTTGCGAACGGATATGACTGATTTCGGGCAAAGTCAGTTCACGCGCCAGCACAGCACGGGAGAATCCCATCTTTTCCAGCTGTTTGACACCCGCACTGTTATGGACCGTCATTTGGGTGGAGGAGTGCAGTTCCAGATTGGGAAAATGCTCACGGGCCAGTCGCCACACGGCAAGATCCTGCAGGATCACCGCATCGACACCCGCTTCGTTCACCGCCGCCAGAGCGTCGATCAGCTCTGGCAGTTCCTGCTCTTTCACCAGTGTATTCAACGTCACGAACAACTTGCGATCACGTTGATGAACGTAGCGGCTCATGGCGCTGACATCACTGAAGGAAAAGTTCTTCGCTTTGGCTCGTGCCGAAAACGCCTGCAAGCCACAGTAAACCGCATCGGCACCAGCTTCCATGGCGGCAAAAAATGCTTCGAGGCTCCCGGCGGGAGAGAGCAATTCTGCCTTGAGAGACGTGTGTTTCTCCTGATTTTGTTTCACTCGGATTCTCCAACCGGAAGCAACACGGTGACACGTGTCCCCTCTCCCGGCGTTGAGTCATAGTGGAAAGTTCCACCATGCTCTTTGATAATTCGCGACGAGACAGAAAGGCCGAGACCGGTCCCTCCCTCTTCGCGCTTGGTTGTAAAAAACGGGTCAAAAATTTTATCCAGATGGTCGGCGGAGATCCCCCGTCCACCATCAATGACCTCAATGGAAATCAGCCCCCGTTCTGCATCAAAATCGCTACGGACTTCGATAAACTGCTCCGAATTCGTCAATGCCTGGCAGGCATTCATCAACAGATTGATGACGACCTGTTGCAGGCTCTGAAAACTGGCGCGAAAACGGGGCAATTCATCTCCATAGAGAATGCGGACATGGCAACTGGCCTTTTTAAGACTGCTGGCAACCATACGGCTGGCCGCCAGGATCACTTCGTTAACATCCACCAGATCAAACCGTTCCTGCTCTCGCCGGGTAAACTGCTTGAGGTCTTCAACAATGCGGCGGATATTGGTGGTTGCCTGATGATTATTCTGAAAGAGTTGCGGTAATTCCTGTTCAAGGTCGGCAAAGCTGAATCCACCGTAACTGCCATCACGGTATTCCAGTTCAGACAATTCTGCCATCATATCCTGACAAATCTCCTGCAGCAGGCTATTGTTCAAGGCCAGCAACCCATTTGGATTATTGATTTCATGGGCGACACCGGCAGCCAGTTCCCCGAGCGCAGCCAGTCGGCTGGTCTGATCCGCCTCTTTCTTCAACTGGACCGCCTCAGTCACGTCGCTGACGATACGGATGGCACCACTGACCCGCTGATGATCGTCAAGCAGAGGAAACACTTTAACACCAAGGCTGCGGCCATCGCTGGCCTTCAGCAATTCCCTCTGTTTCTCTCCACTGCTGAGGCAGCGGCGCACAAGACAATCATTCCCCTCCCGGGAGCGTCCGCCATTCAGGCAGGACTGGTTGGAATTATTAAGACAGCAGCGCAACGCTGGCGACTGATCAAGTGCAATCGTCAACACCGTTCTTGAGGCTTTGTTTCCCCAGGCGATGCTGCCATCGAGTCGAATCAGGGTAATGGCATCGGAAATTCCATTAAGCAACGTCGTGAATTGCCGCGACATCTCCTGATAGCGCTGCTTCACCAGCTTAAGCTGGCTGATATCGTTCAAAACCAGGGCAATTCCCTGAATCCTCTCATCAAAATCATAGAGCGGATGGCAGTAGAGCTGAACAAAGGGAATCTGCGAACTCAATGCCGCCAGTGATTGAATACACACCGATTCTCCACAAAGAGCCCGTTGCAATGCCGGTTTGATCTCCTGTTCAAAAGGTGCTTCAGGCAACAGACTACCCAACAATTTCCCCCGAGGATGATTGTCACCACATAACTGCCTGAATGAATCATTCGCGGTCATCACCGCAAAATCAGCGTCCAGTGTTGCCATCATGATAGCGGCATCGTCCACGACTTTGTGCAGTAAAAATAATTCCGACACTTGGCCACGCAGCATGCTGTCATATTCGCCAACCATCTCTCGGGCTATATCCAGCCGCCAGAACTCTTTAAGCCTCAAGGCAATGGTCAGAAAATGTTCTGCCGAGACAAAGCCGTCGACTCCCAGATCAACCAAACGATGCTGCACCATTGCTGAAACATCATTGTCAATAAGAGCAATGAGACTTTTGATATGCCCTGAACCACACGATGTCAACCGATCCGTCACATCGGCCATCCGAGCATCGACAAAAAGCATGTCGACCTTCATTGTCTTGAGCAGCGTTTCGATCTGGTCGCAGGATTGTGCATGGACAATCGTGGTGTGAGGACAATAGTCGAGAATCGATTGCGTAAAACGGCGACAATAGGCCTCACAATCGGAAAAAAGGATGACGCTGGTTCTGACTTGGTCCAATTTTTTGGTCATGGCTTATCATAGCACCATCTGGCTGTGGTGCAGCCACCAGAAAATGATCGGATACGATCCAATAAAAAAGCGCTCCTGAAAATCAGGAGCGCTTTACTAAAACGGATATACCGGAAAGATTACATCATGCCGGGCATACCGCCCATACCACCAGGCATTCCAGGCATACCACCAGCATCATCACTCGGAACATCCGTGATGCACGCTTCCGTGGTCAGCATCAGGCCGGAAACAGAAGCGGCGTGCTGCAGTGCGCTGCGAGTCACTTTGGTCGGATCAATAATACCGGCTTCGAGCAGGTCAACATACTCGTCAGTCGCGGCATTGAGACCGAAAGCACCTTCACCGTTGAGGACTTTATCCACAACAATGGAGCCTTCCAGACCGGCATTGGCAGAGATCTGACGCAAAGGCTCTTCGAGAGCGCGCTTGACAATCTGAACGCCAAATTTTTGCTCCCCTGTGATCTCCACAGCATCAACAGCTTTAATGCAACGGATCAGAGCAACGCCACCACCAGGGACGATGCCCTCTTCAACGGCAGCACGAGTCGCGTGCAGTGCATCTTCAACGCGCGCTTTTTTCTCTTTCATTTCAGTTTCGGTTGCGGCGCCAACTTTAACCACGGCAACACCACCGACCAGCTTGGCCAGGCGCTCCTGCAGTTTCTCACGATCGTACTCGCTGCTGGTCTCTTCGATCTGGGCACGGATCACTTTAACACGGCCATCGATATCCGCTTCGCTACCGGCACCATCAACGATGGTGGTGTTGTCTTTATCGACAACCACACGCTTGGCGGTTCCGAGCATATCTTCCGTTGCGTTCTCCAGCTTGAAGCCCATCTCTTCGGAAACCACCTGACCACCGGTCAGAATAGCGATATCTTCGAGCATGGCTTTGCGGCGATCGCCGAAACCGGGAGCTTTAACTGCAACAACGTTCAGGGTGCCACGCAGTTTGTTGACCACCAGAGTTGCCAGCGCTTCACCATCAACATCTTCAGCAATGATCACCAGGGGACGGCCCTGTTTGGCAACCGGCTCAAGAATCGGCAACAACTCACGCATGTTAGAAATTTTCTTGTCGTAGATCAGGATAGCCGGATCGTCCATAGCGGCTTCCATCCGCTCTGAGTCGGATACGAAGTAGGGGGACAGGTAACCACGGTCAAACTGCATCCCTTCAACGGTCTCCAGTGAGGTTTCCATGGATTTGGCTTCCTCAACGGTGATAACGCCTTCTTTGCCGACTTTGTCCATTGCTTCGGCGAGGATATTGCCGATGGTGTCGTCGCTGTTGGCAGAGATGGTACCAACCTGGGCAATCTCTTTGTGATTGGCGATAGGTTTGGACAGTTCGCGCAGAGCAGCGACAGCAGCTTCAACAGCCTTGTCAATGCCACGCTTGATCTCCATGGGGTTGTGACCGGCGGTTACCAGCTTGACACCTTCACGGTAGATGGCCTGAGCCAGAACCGTTGCCGTGGTGGTACCGTCACCGGCGATGTCGGAAGTTTTGTAAGCAACTTCCTTAACCAGTTGGGCGCCCATGTTTTCGAACTTGTCTTCCAGCTCGATTTCGCGTGCAACGGAAACACCGTCTTTGGTGATCAACGGAGCACCAAACGACTTGTCGATAACAACGTTACGGCCTTTGGGACCGAGGGTTACTTTAACGGTGTTCGCGAGCATATTCACACCGGCCAGAATGCTGGCACGGGCTTCTTCTGAAAATTTGATCTCTTTTGCAGCCATGATTCAAGAACTCCTGTTCAATAATGTCAAATTGCTGTGGCAAAGAATAGGGAACGAAAATTACTTCTCGATAACACCGAGGATGTCATCTTCACGCATCATCAGGTAAGGCTTGCCTTCAACCTTGATGTCGGTGCCGGCATACTTGCCAAACAGGACACGATCGCCCACTTTGACGTCCATACCAAGAACTTTACCTTCAGCGGTCACTTTCCCTTTGCCCACGGCGATGACAACGCCTTCCTGAGGCTTTTCCTTTGAGGCCGTATCGGGGATGATGATTCCGCCGGCGGTGGTGGTCTCTTCTTCAACGCACTCAACGATGAGGCGATCCTGCAGAGGTCTGATGTTCATGCTCTGTCTCCTTTGTTGATTAAATGTTAGCGGCTCAAGGCCTTAAATATTAAACGGTTAGGGGCGTCTTTTTCGTTAGCACTCGGCAAAAGGGAGTGCTAACAACAGGGGTAAATATAATCAGTGGGGTCAGAAAGTCAAGGGTTAACTCGGGAAAAAAAATGACCTGAAAAAAGGGCTCTTGCCTCATCGCAAAACGACAAGCGCTTGACAGGTCATATCGGCCATGCTAAACCACTGAAATCTCCTCGAAAAAGGTGATATTTCGCTCACTTGCACCACCAATAGACCGTACACGCAAAAGGCGACCGCGCCACAGAAAGGACCACCATGGCGAAAAAATTGTTTATCCCCGGACCGGTAGAAGTCAGCAACGATGTGTTTGCCGCCATGTCTTCACCGATGATCGGCCATCGCATGCCGGAATACGCCAGCCTGCACCAGAGTGTCACCAGCCAACTGCAGACGTTGCTCAACACGGAGGATCCGGTTTTTCTTTGCACCTCCAGTGCATTTGGCATCATGGAAGGCGCGGTGCGCAACCTGGTACAAAAACGCTGCGCCAACTTCGGCAATGGTGCCTTCAGCACCAAGTGGCACGATGTGACCAAGCGCTGCGGTATCCAGGCGGATCTGTACACGGCGGAGTGGGGACAACCCATCACGGCTGAAATGGTCGATAAAGCCCTGTCCAGTGGCGACTATGACGCCATGACCATGGTCCACAACGAGACATCCACCGGGGTCATGTCACCACTGGAGGAGATCGCCGAGGTGATGAAGAAATATCCGTATGTCTCTTTCATCGTCGATACCGTCTCGTCCATGACCGCGGTGCCTATCGACTTTAAAGCTCTTGGCCTTGATGTCTGCCTGGCCGGAGTACAGAAAGCGTTCGGCCTCCCGCCCGGACTGGCGGTTTGCGCCGTATCACGCCCCGCCCTGGATAAGGCCAAAGCCACACCCAATCGCGGTTACTATTTCGACTTTGAAGAGTTCGAGAAAAACGACCTGAAACACAACACGCCGAGCACGCCGTGCATCAGTCTGATCTACGGCCTGGATGCGCAACTGAAGAAGATGTTTGCCGAAGGGCTCGACAACCGTTACCGCCGCCACGCGGAAATGGCCGAAGCAACCCGCAACTGGATCACCTCTCAGGGTTTTGGCCTGTTTGCTGCCGAAGGCTATCGCTCCATGACCCTGACCAGTGGTGCCAACGACGGGCGCACCGACCTGGATGCGCTGAAAAAACTGGTCGGTGAACGTGGTTACGCCATGGATAACGGCTACGGCAAAATCAAGAACGAGACGTTCCGCATCCCTCACATGGCCGACATGACCCTGGCAGATCTGCAGGAATATTTTGCCCTGTTGGAAGAGTTGCTGCCCCAGGTTCGCAGCTAAACCCGCAACAGCCACAGCTAAAAAGCCCGCTCTTGCATCTGCAAGGCGGGCTTTCTCTTTTTCAGCGGTTCGTTCGTTGGCACTCAGGCCGGTTCGAGCCCGGCACATTTGAGCAATAACCGCTTGGGTCCAAAGCGATTAAAATAAACAATCACCTTCTGCTTATCACCACTGCCCTCCAGTCGGCGCACGGTTCCAATGCCAAAACGGGCATGACGCACCCGACTGCCGATCCGCAAGGTCTCGTCCGCCACCGGTGCCACCGCTTCCACTTCGATCACCGGCTGATCCGAAACCGGCGCCGGATCGGCTCCCAGGGGCATTGTCGCCTGCGACTCCTCTTGCGGAGTCGGTAGATTTTCAAACAGTGACGCCAAGTTATGTTTCGCGGTTGCCTGCAACGGCTTTTTGGCCACATCCGCCAGCAGATGTTCGGGGACCTCACCAATAAAACGACTCGGTGGATTGAACTGATAGCTGCCATACACCCGCCGACGCCGGGCGTGGGTCAGATAGAGCTTTTCCATAGCCCGGGTCATGCCGACATAACATAACCGCCGTTCCTCTTCGAGCTGTTCTCCGCCGTCATTGCTGCGCGCTGCCGGAAAGATGCCATCTTCCATGCCGGTCATGAACACTACGGGGAATTCCAGTCCCTTGGCAGCATGCAGGGTCATCAACGTCACCCGATCCAGGCTGCTGTCGTAAGCATCAAGGTCGGTGACCAGAGCAATCTGTTCCAGATAATCCTGTAGGGTGGTGTCTTCATCACGATGCTCCTCCATACCCGCCAGCAACTGATCGAGGTTATCGAGGCGATCGCGTGCTTCCTGGGTATTTTCACTCCTGAGCATCTGGGCATAACCGGTTTCATCGATCAACTCGGCAGCCAGTTGCGGGTAGGGCAGACGTTCGAGACGACTGGCGAAATCTTCCATCATGGTAACAAAAGCGGCTACTTTTTTCGCTGCAGCCCCTTTGAGAACGCCCTGTTCGACCGCTAACCGACAGGCAGGCAAAAAGCCTTGAGCCTGTTGCTCCAGGGGCGCGATCTTGGCCACAGTCGTGGCACCGATACCACGCGTCGGCACATTGATAATGCGCTGACAGGAGATGGTGTCCGCCGGATTGGTCAGCACGCGCAGATAGGCGAGGATATCTTTGACCTCCATGCGGGCGAAGAAGCGCATGCCGCCAAACATGACATAGGGGATGCGATCGCGCACCAGCGCTTCTTCAAGCACCCGCGACTGGGCGTTGGTGCGATACAGCACAGCCATGTCTCGCAGGTGACGTCCGGACTGTTGCAACCTTTTGAGTTGATCGACCACATAACGTGCTTCTTCGAGATCGTCCGGCAACGCTTCAAGGGTGATCGCCTCGCCATCGGGATTTTCTGTCCACAACGTTTTGCCCTTGCGCCCAACATTGTTGGCCACCACGGCACCGGCGGCATCGAGAATCGTTGTGGTAGAGCGGTAGTTCTGCTCAAGACGGATAGTGGTACAGCCCGGATAATCGCGTTCAAAGCCGAGGATATTCCCCACCTCGGCGCCGCGCCAACGGTAAATGGACTGATCGTCATCGCCGACCACGCACAAATTGCCATGCTCCGACGCCAATTGCTGCACCAGTCGGTACTGCACCATGTTGGTATCCTGAAACTCATCAACCAGCAGATGGAGAAAACGGCCGGCATAGCGCTGACGAATCTCTTCGTGTTCGTCAAACAACTTGACACACATCAGCAGCAAATCACCGAAATCGAGGGCATTGGCCTGTTGCAGGCGCTGCTGATAGTGGCGATAAACCTCAGCGACCAATTGTGCCTGTGGCGTGTCTTGCGGCATATCAACGGGAAACTGACCACGATTTTTTGCCGCATCAATAGCCGCAGCCGCGGCACGGGGCTTGAGTTTTTTATCGTCAATCCCCAGTTCTTTAAGAATGTTTTTCAGCAGACGGTCCTGATCCTGATCATCATAGATGGTAAACGAGGGATCAAAACCCAGCGCAGTGATGTCGCGGCGCAGAATCCGCACACAGGTGGAATGAAAAGTGGCAACCCACGGCGTCTCCCCCTCGGGAAGAGCCCGGTCGATACGCTCTTTCATCTCGTTGGCCGCTTTGTTGGTAAACGTCACCGCCAGAATCCGCCAGGCAGGAACACCCAGCTCTCGGATCAGGTGGATCACCCGCCCGGTCAGAGTACTGGTTTTCCCCGAGCCGGCTCCGGCCAGAATCAACAGCGGACCGCCGGGATGCTCGACGGCCTGAAGCTGCTGAGGATTAAGCTGAGGCGTGGGACGAGCCATCGTGTTCCTCCTCAAGAGTACGCGCCATCAGAGCTTTATTGTAGGCAGAAACCATATCGCGCCGCGAAACAATCCCCACCAGTCGATTCTTCTGCTCCCGATCCACCACCGGCAATTGTTCAATGTTGCGGTAACCGATTTTACGCATGGCCTGGTCAAGGTTTTCGTCGCCGTACACGGTGGTCACCTCCGTGGTCGCCAATTCCTTCACCACGACCAGATCCATCAGATCCTTCTCAAACACCACCCCGAGAAAGTCCTGAATAGAGATGATCCCGGTCATTTCACCTGCCGGATTGAGTAACGGAAAGTTGGTGTGCTTGGTGTTGGCGATAAACGCGGTGAACTGGCGCAGCGTCATCCCTTCGGGAACGGTTTCCAGTTTACGGGTCATAACATTTTCGACACGGATCGATTTCATGATGTTGCGCTCTTTACCGGCCTCCAGATCGATCCCCGCCTTCGCCAACTCAACAGTGTCCAGGCTCTCTTTCTTGAAATGGCGACTGATGGCGGTTCCTACCACACACGACAGCATGATCGGCACGATAACCTGATACGACGCCGTCATTTCAAACAGCAGAAAAATCGCCGTCATCGGTGCATGAGTCGCTGCCGAGAGAAACGCCCCCATCCCGATCAGGGCATAGGACCCCGGTGTGATTGCCAGTGTCGGAAAGACCATTTGAGCGATATGGCCAAATGCACCACCGGTGACGGCACCAATGTACAACACAGGGGCAAACAAACCACCGGGCAAACCTGAGCCCAGCGTGATCGAGGTGGCAATCGCTTTAAACAGGATCAAAGCCAGCAGCAGATACCAGGCGCCCTGACCATGCAGGAACTCACTCATGAAATCGTAGCCGTTGCCAAACACCTGAGGAAAACCGACCCCGATCAGCCCCACCAGCAAAGCACCGATTATGGGCTTGACCAGCCGCGACACTTTAAGCTTGTCGAACAAAGCTTTGATGCGGAAGTGAACATCGATAAATCCAGCAGCCAGACCGCCGATGACTGCGCCCAGGGCCACATACAACAGTAATTCCCAGTGAGACCCCACCTGATAGGGGGGAATATGGAAGGCAATCTCGTTACCAATCAAAGCCCGCGACACCACGGTACTCATGCCACTGGCAATAACAATTGAGGTAAAACTGGAGATTTCAAACGAGGAGAGCAGAACGATCTCCTGAGCAAAAAACACCCCGGCAATGGGCGCGTTAAAGGTCGCAGCCACGCCACCGGAAACACCACAGGCCACCAGAACTTTGAGGCGGTTACCACTGACTTTAAAGCCCTGGCCAAACTGACTGCCGACCGCACCGCCGATCTGGGCAATCGGGCCCTCCTGACCGGCACTGCCACCGGTTCCCAGAGTGATGGCACTGGCCAGACCACGGGTAATAATGGTGCGACCGGGAATCTTGGCACCACGCAGGTTGACTTGCTCCAGAAACGACGAGAAACCGAACTTGAGATCTTTGGCAAACCACAGTCCGAAGGGGATCATCAGCAAGGCCCCGGTCAACGGAAACAAGATCGCCAACCAACGTGACGCACTCCACTCGTGCCAGGAGATCTGAAAGAGATCCATCCCCTGTTCAATCACCAGCCAATGAAAAAACTCAATCGCCTGGCGAAAAGCATAGTTGCACAATCCGGACAGCAGTCCGATGGCCACAGCCAATATGGCCATAAATGTGTTTTCGCTGATACGAAAATGGCTCAGGGCGGCAAGGCCGGCGCGGCGTAACCAGTCAAATATACGGGGTATGGTGCCTAAACTCATCGGATTCACTCAACGGTTTTGATCCCGGGCGATGTCCATGGGGCGTACCATCGTCACACAATCAGTGATAAGTTGCTTATATTTAGCGGAAAAACAGCCGGTTATTTTATGTTGATTCAGGGAAGGCTGTAAAGGGATTATCTGGAAAAAATCAGATCTTAGGCGTATACAAAAGAAACTATCGACGAATTATCGGCTCAGGGTCAGGGCTTTCATGGCAATTTGCTCCAGCGGCAGGATATAATCAACGGCTCCAGTGGCAATCGCCTCCTTGGGCATCCCGAAAACAACACAGGTTTCTTCATTCTGGGCGATATTCATCGCTCCAGAATCTTTCATCTCCTTCATCCCTTTGGCACCATCGTCGCCCATTCCCGTCAAGATAACGCCAACAGCATTTTTCCCGGCATAACGCGCCGTACTGCGAAATAACACATCCACGGAGGGTCGATGGCGTGACACCAGCGGCCCATCTTTGAGCTCAACATAATAGCGGGCGCCACTGCGTTTAAGCAGCATATGACGATTGCCTGGAGCAATCAGAACATGCCCACGTACGACACTGTCACCATTTTCGGCCTCTTTGACACTCATGGCGCACAAGCTGTCAAGACGCTGAGCGAAGCCACGGGTAAAATTCTCTGGCATGTGTTGGACAATCACGACTCCGGGACAGTCCATAGGCAGGCTTTCCAGAAAAACCCGCAACGCTTCCGTGCCCCCAGTAGAAGCACCGACGGCAATGATCTTTTCCGTGGTGCGAACCATCGCTTCGCTTTTACCACGGGCCAACACGGCATCTGCAGTCAGCTTCGGTTCAATACGGCGTGGCACGCGCAGCTTTACTGGCCGCGCTGTCGCTGCCGCCTTCACTGCATCACATATCCGCACTTTCGACTCTTCAAGAAACTGCTTTGTCCCTAGAGTCGGCTTTTGAATAATTTCAACAGCCCCGTACTCCAAGGCCTTAAGCAGTGTTTCTGAACCATTTTCCACCAGGCTGGAACACATCACCACCGGAATCGGATGCTGACTCATGATCTTTTGTAAAAAGGTCAGGCCGTCCATCCGCGGCATTTCAACATCTAAGGTGATCACATCAGGAATCTGCTGTTTGAGACGTTCTGCTGCGACAAACGGATCGCTGGCCGTTGCGATGACCTCAATACGTGGGTCGCTTTCCAACACCGACTGCAGGGCTTGGCGCACAACAGCAGAATCATCAACAATCAACACTTTGATCTTAGCCATTCTTCACCTCATCAAGATACGGCAAGATTAATTTCATCTCTTCGCTGCGACGCTGCAAGCGCTTGACATACACCTGACCGGTATCGGTAAAAAAGACCACTTTACGGCCATGCAGCCCCCCGGTATCGTAACTACGCACCTCAATGCGATGCTGCTCAAGAATCTGACGCGCCCGCACCATGTTGCTCTCGCCGACGGGAAACCGCGCCGGGGTGGCATTACGCAATGCGGAGAACATGTCTGCGCCCCCAAACAGCTTGGCAATCAACCGCGAGGGCTGTACACCCTTCCTCCTCAAATCTTCAATCATGTGCTGTATGGCAGCATCAACATAGCGAAATTGCCCTTTGGGGCCGCTCGGCAGCATGGCGTGACACATGGCAGCGTGACCGGTGGCGGGCGAAAACAGGGTCACCGCGACACAAGATCCGAGGACGGTTTCAATTACTTTAGGTCGGTCAGTCGTATGGAGATCCCCGGGGTTCAGATAAACTTTAGGGAGATCCTGCAGATCTGGGCGCATGTCAGGTTCTCACTTTAAGCTGGCACTCTATACACTGCTAATTTTTTTGGTCCTGTCTCGCATCGCATCATTCTTGCGGCATCTCCCTTGAAATACATCGATCACTTTTGTGCTTTTACGCCTTGCTTAAACGACACACTGCTGGGCCATACACACCTTTTCTCGGTTTAAATAGAGGCTAGGCAAGTCGATACACCGTTGGGGCCACCTGGTTCAGTGGCACAGAAAAACCATGCAGAGATTCCGAATGGCCAAGGAAAAGAACGCCGTCCGGTGTGAGATGCTGGCAGAATTTGCCCACAAGTTCTTCCTGGGTCTTCTTGTCAAAGTAGATAATAACATTACGACAAAAAATCACATCCATCTTATCCGGCAACCGAAACGCGCTATCCATGAAATTAAGCCGCCCAAACCTTATTTTTTTGCGCAACGTCGGTTTGATACGAACCAGATCATTGCCAGGTTCTCTGTGTTTTAAAAGATAACGCGTACGTAAATGCTGGGGAATCGGGGCAATACGATCTTGATGGTAGATGGCTTTTTTGGCATGATCCAGAACCCGTGTCGAAATGTCCGTAGCTATAATTTCAAAATTAAACCCGGTATTGCGCTGGGCATAATCGTCCAAAACCATGGCCATGGTATATGGCTCTTCTCCTGTTGAACAACCAGCACTCCAGATCTTGAAGTGGCCACCACGACGATGTGCACTCTGCCATTGAGGTAAAACTTGTGCCGTCAGATAATCGAAATGGCCATTTTCACGAAAAAAGTCCGTCTTATTTGTCGTCACCGCATCAAACAGGTGGACATACTCAATCTGTTTACCTTGCTCGGAAAACAGAAAATCACAATAGTCTTCAATGGATGGAAGTTTCAGTGCCCGTAACCGTTTGGTCAACCGTCCCTGTAACATCGTCCGTTTGGAGTCGGAGATCTTTATCCCCAGCTCCTGGTAGATAAAGACTGACAATCGTTGAAAATCGCGCTGACTCAGTTCCACACCCCCTCCATTTCAGGGCACGCCCTATACACAACAACACGTTGACACACCACGGGTTCTCAGCCTTGTCTTACGATGCCCGCACCCTAGGCAACAACATGAAAAACAGTCCGGATAATAGCCACTTCTAATGTTCTATAGCTTTAAAACCCTCTGGCGGAACACTCCACCAGAGGGCGCGTGCGACAACCTAACGATTAATATTCTTCAAATTCGCTATCCAGAGAGTCTCGACCAGACCCCATATCCAATGCCAGACCCGAAGGTGCCGCAGTCTTTTTAGCCGGAGCGGGTGCGAGTTTCTTCACTGACGGCTCAATTCGGCGCGCTGGGGGATTTCCCCGCCGCTGTTCCTCAACGCGGAAGAAATCGATCGTTTCCTGCAGCTGCGAGGCCTGGGCATTGAGCTCTTCGGAGGTCGACGCCATCTCTTCCGCAGCAGAGGCATTTTGCTGTATGACTTGGTCCAGCTGCTGGATCGCCTTGTTGACCTGATCAGCACCAGCATCCTGTTCCTTGCTGGCCGCTGCAATTTCCTGAACCAATTCAGCGGTGCGCTGAATGTCGGGCACCATTTTGGCCAGCATCTCACCAGCCGTCTCGGCAACCTCAACACTGCTTGAAGACAACTCACTGATCTCAGCAGCGGCACTCTGACTGCGTTCGGCCAGTTTACGCACCTCCGAAGCCACCACGGCAAAGCCCTTACCATGCTCACCGGCACGCGCTGCTTCAATGGCGGCATTAAGGGCCAGCAGATTGGTCTGGCGGGCAATCTCTTCGATAATCGAGATTTTCTCGGCAATATCTTTCATGGCTTTAACGGTTTCAGCTACAGCCTGACCACCACTTTGAGCATCCTGGGAGGACTTGATCGCGATCTTCTCCGTCTGCATGGCATTATCGGCATTCTGCTTGATATTCGCGGCCATCTGTTCCATGGAGGAAGACGCTTCTTCGGCGGCAGCCGCCTGTTCAGTGGCGCCCTGGCTCATTTCCTCAGAACTTGCTGACAGTTCCTGGCTGCCGGAAGCAACATTGGTGGAGGCACCCTTAACATTCTCCACCACTTCTTTGAGTCTCTCCACCATCGTGGCGACCGAGCCATAAACGCTGTGACGGTTTTTATCTGTGACATCAAGTTTCTGGGTCAAATCTCCTTCAGCCAAAACACCCATCACATTCTCAATAATGGCCGGATCACATCCCAGCTGACGCATCACACCACGAATCAGCAGAAGGGCAATAGTGACACCAAACAGAACCGCTGCAATGACCAGGACGGTAATCAACTGCACCGCCTTGTCATTAGAGGCCTGAACCTGCGGACCCAGTTTGTCCTGTACCTGTTTAACATCCAGTTTAATATCTTCAAATTCAGCAGCGATCTTTGGACCAAGCACATCAAGGGTGTTCTTGATGTAATTGTTGCGTTCAAAAATTGTCGTTGTAATGTCCTTGAACAGACCAGCGTATTTTTCACTATTTCCCCTGGCTTCTCCCAGCAGTAACCGGCGCCGTTGATTCTGCAGATTCTCGTCGAGAAGGTTATAGTACTTGTTCAGTGCGGCAATCTCCTGACTCACCCGATCAATTTCCGCCTGGGAATTGTTCTCCAGAAATTTCACAACATACAATCGAGCCAATAATAGATTTCGCAGGGCCTGGCTGCTGTAATAGGCTGCGTCCATATCGCCATCGGCCCGCGCGCTCTCAAGGATTTGGGTTAACGCTTTTTCCACTACCGGCCCAGTGACATTCACACCATTGTTAACAAGCTCATCGCGCCGATTCATCAACACCATGACCTTGTCAAAAGCCATCGCGTATTTATCCAAATCTTCCGTTGCCGTATCAAGCATCTTGGACCGCGTGGGATCATCAATAAGCTTATGAGCCTGATCGACAAACTCCAACGTTTTCTGCAGATATTCCTGATACTGCTGGTGGTCCTCTTCACTGCCGGTAAGGATGAAATCTTTGACATTCATGCGCACCATGAGCATGTTGGCCTGTACCCGTCCAGACAAATTGGTTTCTCTGGCCAGTTCCCGGTAATCGCTGAACCCGTCTGCGGCAGTATCCAAAGCGTTGTATCCGACACCGCCAACAGCCATGAGCAGCACCAGAACAACGGCAAAACCAAAAATCAGTTTTTTTGCCAGTGTCATGTTAGTTAACATCTATCTATCTCCCTTTATAGAATGGAAAGATCAAGCCTCGGCGGCATCACTGTTTTGCTGAATCAACGAGATTTCATCCGCTGAAAAAACCCTGTTGATATCGAGGATAATGATAAAGTCGTCGTTATGTTTGCCCATGCCACGGATAAATTCGGTATCGAGTTTCGTCCCGATACGTGGCGGGGGTTCGATCTGATCTGGATCCAGTTCGAGAACTTCCTGCACCGAGTCAACCAAGGCGCCAAGAACACTGGGCTCTCCGTCCATGATCACTTCGGCAATGATGATGCACGTATTCACCGTCGCTTCTGCTTCGCTCATGCTGAATTTAATCCGCATATCCACGACGGGAACAACACTGCCACGTAGATTAATGACACCGCGCATGAAGTTGGGGGTTTGTGGGACTTTCGTGACATCGGTGAAGTCGAGCACTTCGCGAACTTTGGCAATTTCGAGGGCAAAGACTTCTTCATCAAGCTTGAAGGTCAGATATTGATTCATCTGTTCGAGATCTTCTGCGGCCATGCACGTTCTCCTTTCATGGTTCCGGCCAATATTGACACCCTAACTGATCAATCTGATTACATTCTCGTTCACACACAGGGCGCTTTCACAGGGCTAACCAATCCTCATTCGTTTTCCACTCTCTGCATCCGACCGTCTTCGCTGGCCTTCTGCATCAGGTAGACGATGTCAAGGATCAGGGCAACACTGCCATCGCCGAGGATGGTCGCGCCGGAGACACACTGGACATCGCGATACATCGGACCAAGAGATTTGATGACGGTCTGATGTTCGCCAATAACGTTGTCGACAACGAAACCAAGCTGCTGACCGTTGATCTGGGTAATGACGATCTGCTGGACAGTGGGAAGCTTGCCGTCGATGGCAAATTCTTCCCGCAGCGGTACGTAAGGAATCAGGTGACCACGCACGCGGGCGAGGTTGCGGCCATGGGCATCACGAATGTCCTTGGCGGTGAGTTCAACGCATTCTTCGACGGTGGACAGGGGCAGGACATAGCGGCCATCACCGATCTGAACAAGCAGGCTCTCGATGATGGCGAGGGTGAGCGGGATGCGCAAACTAACGACGCTGCCCTGGCCTTTTTCACTTTCCAAGGTGATGCTGCCACGCAGCGATTCGATGGCGCGTTTGACGACGTCCATGCCAACGCCACGTCCGGACAGGCCGGTGACCTGCTGGGCGGTGGAGAAACCGGGAGCGAAGACGAGGTTGAGAATGTCGTTGTGGGTGAGCTGTTCATCGGCACCAATAATCCCTTTGCTGATCGCTTTCTGGCGAATCACTTCGGAATCCATCCCTTTGCCGTCGTCAGTGATTTTGATGATAACGCTATCGCCTGAGTGCTGGGCGCTTAAGTGAACCTGGCCGCTGCGGGACTTGCCGGCGGCGACACGGTCATCTGGCATTTCGATTCCGTGGTCCATGCTGTTGCGAATGATGTGGATAAGGGGATCGTTGAGTTGTTCGATAACCGTTTTGTCCAGTTCGGTGTCCGCGCCGGTGGTTTTAAGTTCAACTTCTTTGCCGAGATCGGCACTGATGTCACGCACCAGGCGTTTGAATTTGCTGAAGGTGCTGCCGATGGGCAGCATACGGATATTCAGGGTGCTATCACGTAAGTCTTCCGTAAGGCGTTCGACCTCTTCGGCAATAGAGAGTAGCTCAGCATCATGGCTCAGGTTAGCGACCTGACTGAGGCGTGACTTGACCGTAACCATTTCGCCGACAAGATTAACCAGGTCATCGAGTTTGTCAGCAGGCACACGCAGGCTGCTGGCGCTCTGACTTTTTTCTTTTTTCTTCTCTTTGAGCTTGCGGATCTCCTGCTGTTCGAGCAGGGCCGAATCAACTTGGTCGCGACTGACAAGCTGGGCTTCGACAAGTAAGTCGCCAATGCGTTTGTTTTTGGCCAGCACTTCGTCAATTTCTGCCTGGCTGATCTCACCACGTTCGATCAGGATGTCGCCGAGGCGTTTGCGGTCCATGCCATCATCGTCATCACCGATATCGATCGCCTTGATGATCAGTTCACAGTCATCTTCAACAAAGATAAAAACATCACGGATGGCATCTTCGCCGCAATCGCTGGTAAGAATAATGTCCCAACTGGCATAACAGCCCTCGGGATCGAGCTCATCCAACGCACGAATATTCGTTTTATGGGCAATGGTGCGACAGGTGCCGAGCTCTGCGAGCTCGTCGAGTAACTGGGCAATGGAGGTGCCATTGTGCATGATGTCGCGTGCCGGCCGAAAACGAATGCGATACGTCGTAGCATCGTCTTTGTGGGCGTCCTTTTGAACTTCAACAATGGTGGTGGCCACAACCTCGGCCGGGGCGCTGACTCCGCCTGCGAGAGCTTGAAAGCGGACAACGAGCTCTGCGCCCTGCGCGGCATATTGCTCCTGTTCTTCAGCTTCGCAGTCAAGCAGTGACAAGATATGGTCGCGTGCCTTGAGAGACAGATCAACGAGTTGTTTGCTGACAGGCAGCTCGCCGTTGCGCACCAGATCAAAGACGGTTTCAACTTCGTGGGTGAATTCGGAAATCGTGGTAAAGCCAAACATGGCCCCGGAACCCTTGATGGTGTGCATGGCCCGGAAGACTTTGCTGACGGTGTCGTGATCGTCAGGCTGTTCTTCAAGTTCGAGTAAGGAGTCTTCGAGCTCGCTGAGCAACTCGTAGGCTTCTTCTTTGAAGGCGTTTTGTGGGGCATCCTGCATGGGCGTCCTCGTCTTTGCTCGCTGGTTTTAGGTGAGGTTCTCGGGAATCCATAGGCAGCGGATCGGATCTTCGGCTTCATTGCAGGCCTGATCGCGAAAAAAGCCAAGGGACTGGGCCCGGTCGATGAAAGCTTCTGTACACTGGTTTTTGAGCTGGAGGAGTTTACCGTGCTGCTGAGCATATTTGTTGGCACTGCATAACAACTGCAATACGCTGTAATCCACAGCGGTAACAGCTGCCAGGTCGAGGATGACGTGGTCGTGGTCCTGCAGGACAGCAAGCAGGCCCTCTTTGAGCTTTCCGATGGTAGCAATACCCAAATCACCACTGACGATTACCAGCTGGCGGACGGCACCGTCACTGTTTTGAATGGTTTTACTTTCCAGTTCAAACATGGCTTCTCCTACCTTGTTTAGCCGAGGACTTTTTTAACAACACCAAGCAGTTTCTGCGGATCGAATGGTTTGACCAGCCAGCCGGTAAGGCCGGCAGCTTTGCCCTTGGCTTTGAAATCGGCTCCTGCCTCGGTCGTAAGCATCAGGATCGGGGTGAACTTACAGGCGGGGATGGCACGAAGACGCTGCACCATGGTCAGCCCATCCATCACTGGCATGTTGAGGTCGGTAAGCACCAGGTCCACTTTCTGACGCTGGGCCGCGGCCAGACCTTCCTGCCCGTTGCTGGCTTCGATCACTTGGTAACCAGCACCTTTCAGCGTAAAAGACACCATCTGTAAAATTGATTTGGAATCATCTACGGCTAAGATTGTTTTTGCCATGGCATAACACTCCTTTCATTTATCTGAATCTATTTCTTCTTAATTTCACTCAAAACAGCTCGATATCCCCTTCGTCCATGTTTTTTTGCGACACTGGATTATGGTGACTGGATCGAATCATCTCGGCAGACTGCTTGAACAGCGCTTCCAGTATCTGCACCTGCTCGGCACTGTCACTGTCGTTACCAATTACCACTTGCTGAGTGTGCTGGGCTACGCTGCCAATCAGCAGATCCATGGATTCCAACCGTCGCGTTACCGTGCCAATCACCTGAGTCGACATATCTTGAAACTGTAATGACGTCACAGATTGACGGACCTGTTGGGAAACATTTTCGGCGATGGCAGAGATCTGCATGGCGCTTTTTTCGACCATTTGGTTGAACTGTTGTGCCTGATCCATGGTTGTTGTGATATGGCTCCGCTCTTCGGCCACCAGCTGGCTGGAGTTCTCTGACAGCGAACGGATGGATTTCCCCACATCGCCCAGCGCCGTTGAGATGGCTTGAACTGAGGTATCGATCTGCTCACTGAATCGGTTAGAGCGGATTGACAGGTTGCGCACCTCCTCGGCGACAACGGCAAACCCTTTGCCGGCATTTCCGGCCCGGGCGGCTTCGACTGCGGCATTGATCGCAAGAAGATTGGTCTGATCTGCGATTTTTCGGACCTCGCCGAGCATACCGAGTACCTTTTGAAACTGCTCCTGGGTCTGGTCCATGGAGGCGACAAGTTGCTCCGTCTGACTGTTGTTTTCAATCGTCGCATCAAGCAACCGCTGCATGACGGTTTCGATCTTCTTGAACAACGCCTTGAAGGATGTTGCCGTGCTATCGCCATCCTGTCCGCGTGTTAACATCACCGCCAACTCTTTTTGCTCCGCAGTCTTTTCTTCAAGCTCGGTAAAACTGGCGATTAACTTTCCGATAGCATCGGCAAGAATATCCTGTACTTGAGCATTTTCACTCTGTGCGTCCCGGCATTGGCTGGAGACTTCGGTATCCAAACAGGCAAACAGTTCCTGGGCTGCTGTCACCATGTGTGTCGGTTTCCTGTCCACACCCTCTCTGCTCTTATCCAGCGATGCAAACCAACATCCGGCCAGAGCCGTTAGCATTGATGCACTCACCAACACTAGTCCCAACCAGCCGAGATCTGCCAATACAGCGACAAGAAGCAGAATGGCATTGACCGCCAAGATACCAATGACACTATTTCGCATTGTTTTTCCCATCAAAACCCCTCAAGAAAATTCATGAAAAATTGCTTCAAGCTGGTTTTCGTCGCGACAAAAAACAATCGGCTTTCCAGATACCTCGCTCATGACCTTATTCAGCTGGCATTCGAGGGCTTCATCTGTGCCTATGACACAGATCGGTCCCGGAAATTCCGACAATATACCCAACAGCGGATCGGCCTCTTGAATAATCAAAATGATCGCGGCCACATTGATCGTATTGACGGCACAGGTCTCTAACCAATTGACCAGATCTTCCAGGTGAACAAATTCAACAACTCTGAAACCACGCAGCATCAGATGTAATCGACGATTAAACACTTGGTTGATCGCATTCAAAACAACGACCTGTTTTAATGTTTCAGCCATTTCATCACCTATGACTCGTGTTCTGTTGTTGCACCCGTCGTGTGATTTTATAAACAATACGATGCAACAGGCAGGCCATATGCGTTAAAACGAAAGAAAACCTTTTTAATTTAAATATGTTACACAGATATAAGCTCGTATTGCCTGTCAAGTGGCGCAACAATCAAAATTGTAGACAAGTTTCCTTTAATGTCTACATGCCACAGATAAAACGGGATAAACTACTGAAATAAAAGAATTGTTTTTTACAGCAGGGGCGTGAAACAACCAAAAGAAGCCAACAACAAAAGTTGTCAACAGTCAGGATCAGGAGGAGGTCATCTTCTTCAGGCGCTTACTGAGAGCCTGTTGAGAAATTCCGAGTAACGCGGCAGCGGTTCGTTGATTACCCTGAGCACGGCGCATGGCTTCTGCCACGAGCAGTTGCGCCATGTCCTGCAAGCTCGGCAATTGCTCAGGAAACGGCATTTCCTGAAAAGATTCAACACTGACAAAGCTGGGCGTATCAGATATTTTTTCTCGAAAGGCATCCAACGGCAATGCGCCAGAACGATACTGGCTGAGAACATCATAGACCATGGCCTGCAGCTCACGGACATTACCGGGAAAAGAGTAACTGCGTAAAAGATCGACCAACTCTTTCTTAACCGCCGGCCGCGGTCGGTCGAGGTCATCAGCCGCTTCGTCAACAAAATAATTGAGCAGCATGGGTAAATCTGCCGGTCGTCGTCTTAACGGTGGCACGCTCACCTGATGGGTGGACAGCCGGTAATACAGGTCGGCACGAAAACGGCCGTTCCTTATTTTCTCTTCAAGGTCGACGTTAGTTGCGCAAACGATACGTGCCTGAGAGTGTCTGATCTTATCGCTACCGACAGGTAGAAACTCCTGCTCCTGGAGAAGACGGAGCAACTTGATCTGAGAGAGCAGACTTAAATCGCCGATCTCATCCAGAAAAAGTGTACCGAATCCAGCCTGCTCGACCATACCGACCCGCTTGCTTTTTGCCCCGGTGAATGCTCCGGCAACATGGCCGAACAACGTGTCGGCAAACATTTCATCATCCAGGCCAGCGACATTGACCGCGACCAAAGGTTGTTGCGGGCGGCTCAATTGATGGACTGCGCGCGCGATGAGTTCCTTACCGGTGCCACTCTCTCCACAAATCAACACAGGATGACAGCTGGGAGCAACCGCCTCTAGATAATCGAACATCTTGAACATGGACGGATCATCGGTAACGATCGGCGCAAAAGCGGCATGACGGGGACTCGCCACCAGCATTTTACTCCGCAAACGCTGGTTTTCATGTTTAAGACTATTAAATTCAATCGCCCGCTTCACTCCAGCGACAAGCCGTTCCCGCTCGGCTGTCTTGATAAAGAAATCAAACGCACCGGCTTTCATGCAACCAACAGCTACATCGAGTTGATTCATACCCGTAATAACAATGACCGGTACATTGGGATACTCGTGGACGATCTGCTTAAGCAGTTCTTCACCACTGATATGAGGCATGGTCAAATCAACGACGACCGTGTCCACGGCCTGCCTTTTCAACAACGGCATCACTTCACGGCTGTCTGAACATTTGACGACATGATTGATTCCACCGCGTTGGCGCAGAGTCAGGGCAAAACTGTGCAGCCACGGCTCTTCATCATCAACCAGTAACAATGGATTTTCTGGATAGGGCATCATAAGATCGGTTTTTCAGGACAGTCACTGAGCGGAGTGCCGATTACGGCAAAAAAATGGCGGATAAAACGGTAGGTCAGTCCCCACAAAACCGGCAGCTGCTCGCCGAGATCTATCCCTGGAACATCAATGGATTTCCCATGCCAGGAGACTGTGGCAAGCTGATGTTTTTGAGGATTCTGCAAGGTGTTTAGCGGCACCCAGAAAGCTTTGGAGACTTCATAATTTTTCACCAGGTCCTGCGGCATTCCGGCAATATAAAAGACAAAGCAACTGACACACACCGGAATCCGCACGCCGTAATGATCATCCAGCTGGGCAAGAAAGTTGTCCTCATTGAGGACCAGGCCAACCTCTTCGGCCACTTCTCGCACCGCTGCAGCGTAAGCCGTTTCATCTTCCGGATCAATGCGTCCCCCCGGAAACCCCAGATTTCCCGACCACGGGTCTTGCGGATGGCTGGCCCGTTGAATTAACAACACTTCCGGACCGTTCAGGCCCTTGCGCAGAATCAATGCGACGGCAGCACGTCCTTTACCATGGGTATCTCCCAGTGTCAGCGGCTGATGTTGTCGTAATGTGGTGGAGATTGACTTCACACGCCCCCCCTTGCTGGTGTGATTACTTTACTTCGGCCACCATGATTGCCCGTCGAGGCGCCGGATAGCCCTCGATCGTCTTCATTTCATCCTGCGGATCGAGAAAGTCTGCCAGTGACTCGGTCTGAACCCATGCCGTCTTGCGTTGTTCTTGTGATGTTGTTCGGGTCACATCAATACAGCGAACATTGGTAAACCCGGCCCGCTCCAGCCAGTTCGCCAGGCAACTGACCGTCGGCAGAAAGAAAACGTTATTCATTTTCGCGTAACGATCCACTGGGGTCAAGGAAACGGTTTCTTCTCCCGGAATAACCAGTGTCTCGAGAACCAGTTCGCCTCCGCGACGTAATGTGCGCCTCATCTGAATCAGCGTGTCCAACGGTGAACGCACATGATAGAGCACCCCCATGTGAAACAGGGTGTCGAAACAGTTTGCCATCAGCGGCAACTCCTCAAACTTTGCCGGGATCGTGTAACAACGTGGCACGTTGAGCAGTTTCTGCAATAGACAAAATTGAAAGTAAAACGTTTGATAAGGCTCAAGGCCGATCAACAATGCCGGTTGATCGGCAACCATCCGCAGCAGGTAATATCCACAACTGCTGCCAATATCGAGGATCCGTCGCCCCTTCAACGGTGCAATCCGGCCCTTGAGACGGTTCCATTTTTTATAGGACAACCACTCCGTATCCAGTTCAACACCAATCACCTTGAACGGACCCTTCCGCCACGGTCTCAGTCCAAACAAGGCATGCTGAATAGCCAGCTCCTGCTGCGAAGTGACTTCATCCTGATGGCCGACGACAATCCAGTCGCGATCAAACTCTGCCTTCAGGTGCAATCCGTCAGGGACCTGATTGAGCAGATCCACGTAGGCCTGGCTTTTACGGTCTCGTTCAAGAAAATTCTGGCGCGCTGCAAACACCGCACAAAATTCATCAATCCATTCGGCATCTCCCTGAGGATTGAGGGCTGCGATTATGTGCTTTATTTCTTCAGACATAGCATGGACATAAAATTAAACCACTTCAGCCAGATATCTATTTTACTGAAGCCTACCTGTTGAAGTCGGGCCAGGTGTTGTTCACACGTTTCCGGAATCAAAACGTTTTCCAGAGCTTCACGTTTCTGACTGATCTCCAGCTGCGAATAACCATTTTCTTTTTTAAAGCGGTAATAGCATTCCTGCTCAAGCGCATCGAGATCCGTATCTGCATGAATCACTTTCTCACTTAACAACAGGATTCCTCCAGGGCACAATGCGTTGAAAATACGCTGCAACAATGCAGTACGCAACTCCGGCGCCAAAAATTGCAGGGTCAGATTTATAACAATTACTGAAGCGTTTTCGAGGGTGATCTCTTCGATACCGTCGAGATGCAGATGGATATGCTCACCACCATCAAGCGGTTCGAGACGTTGACGGTACTGTTCCAGCATGGGGGCAGAACTGTCGACCGCCTGTAACTCAAAGGGTTGCCCCTCCATCTGGCGCAGAAGTTCAATGCCAAAGTTACCGTGGGAACACCCCAGATCGTAGATTCTCGTGCCGGGCTGATAGAATTTTCGGGCCAATTGGGCCTGACGCAACAGTGATTCGCGATACAAAGGAACACTGCGGCCAATCATATCGTCAAAGACTTCGACGACACGTTCGTTAAATTCAAAAGGGAGGACGGGTTGTGGATGTGAATATATTTTGTCGTGTGCCATGAAAAACCTGTGCCTGAAGATGTTGCCCTGCACAGTACACAATGCGGCGGCACAAAGCAATATCCGAGAAACACACCGGTTAAATGTAAAAATCCCGCAGGACGTTTGCCTCTGCGGGATTTTAGAATCTTATTTAGCCGATGCGCTCTTGGCGCTCCTGCTCCGTTTTGCAATCAATGCACAACGTCGTCACAGGACGGGCACGCAATCTGGCGGCACCGATCTCTTCTTCACAACTTTCGCATATTCCGAAGGTTCCCTCATCAATACGCTCAAGAGCATCACGAATCTTGCCGATCAGTCGCCGTTCGCGGTCACGAATGCGCAACTCAAAATTCCTATCAGATTCCATCGATGCCCGATCTGTGGGATCAGGAAAGTTTTCATGTTCATCGGTCATTCCCGACACGGTCTTTCCGGCCTCACGCAGCAGGTCTTCAAGCTGCTTTTGCAGGATAGCCCGGTAGGCTTCTACCTGTTCTGGATCCATAATTTCTAGCCCCTAACCTTCCGAGTTAACGATGCGATAAAATCGGTTAATATTAGTCGGATTCACGTTTTAAGTCAATAGCCTAAAACGTTCATTTGTCCTGTATATACCGTCAATTACCCCACCCTGTTTCAGGAGTCAGGATGCTTGCGCATCACCCTCAACCTGGATCAACTTTTTCAGATTAGCTTCTTCTTCCTCGGCCAGCCGTGCAAAGTTATATTCCGAAAGTTGTTGAATCATGCTTTCGCGCACTTCCTTCCAGGCACCGTGCACCGGGCAGAAGTTATCGCGCTCACAGCAGTTGTCTTCCGAAAGACATTTATTGATATGCAACGGGTCTTCCTGGGCCTTGAATACATCGTACACCGTAATATCTTCCGGCTTATGTCGCAGAAAAAAACCACCGCCAACGCCACGCTGTGAACCAACAATGCCCGCCTTAACCATGGGCTGAAAAATCTTGGTCAAAAATGCCGGTGTCACATTTTGAGTCTGGCAAATATCTTTCTTCAGGACAATTTCCCCCGTTGGAAATTTCGACATATAGAGAATTGCCCGGATTGCGTATTCTGTTGCTCGTGTAATGACCATTTGTGCTCCCTGCTTATTGTTTACTTATATTGTTATAAATAAGCGTCAGCCTGTTTTTTGTCAACCTTTATTCCTAATTAAGTTCACTGTAATTGACTTTTTTACCACGAAAACCGATGATTAACAGATGAACACACGCACTATTTCACCCGTGGGACGTTTTGCCCCAAGTCCCACCGGTCCTTTGCATATCGGCTCTATTGTGGCTGCCGTTGCGAGCTATCTCGCCGCAAAACACGTTCGCGACGGCCGCTGGCTTTTACGTATCGACGATCTCGATCAGCCCCGCGTTGTTCCCGGCGCCTCGGACATCATCCTGCACCAACTCGATGCTCTGGGACTCCACCACGATGGACCGGTTATCCATCAAAGTTGCCGCCACAATCGCTACCAGGAGGTGCTGCACAGACTACAGTCCACCGGGGCAACCTTTCCCTGCAGCTGTTCTCGCAAGGAGATCCTGGCCAGCGCACCCCATCTAGGGGAGGAGGGCCCAATTTATCCAGGGACCTGCTTGCTGACGACGCCCATCTCGAGTCGCCCCCTGGCTCATCGCGTACGAACGACAGATCAACGCATCTCCTTTCGGGATCAGGTTCAGGGTGATGTCGAGCAAGATATATCCAGTGATGTTGGAGATTTTGTTCTGCAGCGAAACGATGGCATTTTCGCGTACCAGCTTGCCACCGTTGTTGACGACCATGACAGCGGAGTGAATCAGGTGGTGCGTGGTCAGGATCTGATTTTATCGACACCCCGCCAGATTTATTTGATGAATTTGCTCAACTGGCCGGTTCCCGACTATGCCCATATTCCTCTGGTACTGACCCCAGAGGGCGAAAAGGTCAGCAAGCGTCATCAGCATGCCTTTTCTTTCGATGCCATTTCCCCCGAAAGAGTACTGATCGCTGTGTTACATTTTCTCGGCTTCGCGCCCCCAGCCCAACTTGCCACCAGTACGGTGCAGACGATTCTTCAGTGGGGTTGTGAGCATTTTTCCTTCACGGCGTTGCCCAAAAACTCCTTGGAAATGACGTCTACCCTTTAGCGTGATAAGTTCGTACCTGATTACGCCCTTGCTGCTTTGCCTCATACAGTGCATTGTCCGCATGGGAGATCAGCTGGTCGATCGTTTGTTTCTCATCTGGAACCATACTGCTTATACCGATACTGATGGTCACCACATCAGCGCAACTCGATCCACAGTGTTCAATGTTCTTGCTGCAGACCGCTTTTATCAGGGATTCTGCCACTACTTGGCCTTCTGCAGGATTTGTTGCGGGCAAAAGACAAATGAACTCCTCACCGCCATAGCGTGCCACAATATCTTTGGCCCGCTTAAGTTGCCCTTTGAGAATTCCGGCAATCTGAGCCAGACACTCGTCGCCCAGCAAATGACCATAGCAATCATTGTAACTCTTGAACTTATCGACATCGATCATAAGCATAGTTAACCAATGATGGTGACGACGGGCATCACGCCATTCGATATCCAGCAATTCGTCGAAGTAACGTCGATTGATCAAATCAGTTAAGCCATCATAGCGACTTAATCGTTCGAGATTCTTTTGCACTTTTTCCCGCTCAAGAATCTCGTTTTTCAGATTATCGTTCGCCTGACACAATTCTTCCGTCCTCTGTTTGACACTGGCTTCCAGGGTATTATTCAATTGCGCCAGCCGTTTCAGCAGAAAACCAACACCAAAATATAACCCGGCAAATGTGATCAGAGCCAGTATCGCTGTGACAATCAGCGCTTTTTTAAGAATCAGCAGATACTTTTCATATTGCAGGGTGTGACGACTTACCGGTTGAATGTAACCGATCACCTCATTGTCAAAATTCCTCAACTCAACGGGACTATAAAACAGGTAGCGTTCTCGCCCTGCTGCGAGCATCAATCCTTGTCCCACTTCTTCAATATCGGGAATCCTCGGGATCTCTTTAAAGAGCGTCCCTTTCTCTTCCATCAGAATGTAATTGCCAAATTGTGGATAACTGATTCCGTTGACTCTCTGCTCATACTCTTTTTTGATCAGCACACCGGTATCAACGCCAAGGCTTTCATAGATGAGATCCAAACCGGATAATGGCCTAAGAACAAAAACGACCACCCCTTCAAAACTGTCGCCGACAAATACCGGCCGAGCCAATCGATAAGCCAATCCCCATCGGGCGATAGTCAATCCGTATTGTGGCTGCTTGATATTGAATGCCTGTGCCACGAATGGAATATCCAGTGCGGAATCGCCATACATATCTGGTCGAGCGGTACGCAGTAACACCGTTCCATCTTTTCGGATATAGGAGATCGAAAAGAAATCACTGTTTTCTTTTTTCAGCGTTAGAAATTTTGTCGCGGTTAAGGTCTGGAGCTGCTGGCGATCACCACGAATAAAAGCATTTATAATTTGGGGATTTGTTTTCACAAATCCATCAAGACGCGAGTGATAGATATTATGGATGCGGTTCAGTTCGCGCTCGGAACTGTTGTGAATAAAACGATCGACTTGCATCACCAGTTCATGATGACGATCCTTTTGCTCATGGATAATCAGCAGTACAAAACCGCTGCACAACACGACAAGTGCGACCATGACCAACAGAATAATTTTTGCGCGGATACCCATTTTCATTGCGCTAATCTAACACAAAAACAACATTCCACGGCAACAAGATATCAATGTTTCAAATAAAAAAGGCGGATCCCATGGGATCCGCCTTTTTTAATCTACCTGTTCATCGCAGGATTACTTTGCGAGTGCTTTAACGTACTCACGGTTGGTTTTGGCGATAAACTTGACGCTTACACCTTTCGGGCAAGCTGCTTCACATTCATAGTGGTTGGTACAGTTACCAAAACCAGCGTTCAACATGGCTTCAGTCATGTTGTTAACACGCTCTGCAGCCTCAATTTCACCCTGAGGCAGTACAGCCATTTGAGCGATTTTAGCGCTGGTGAACAGCATTGCGCTACCGTTAGGGCATGCCGCAACGCAAGCACCACAACCGATGCACTCGGCTGCGTCCATGGCGTAATCAGCATTCGGCTTGGAAATCAGCGTCTGATTTGCCTCACCAACCTCACCAGTATAAGCAGAGGTATAACCACCGGCTTGGATAATGTTGTCCAAAGCCGTACGGTCAACAGCCAAGTCCTTGATAACCGGAAACGCTTTTGCACGCCACGGCTCAAGAGTCAGACTGTCCCCATCACTGAACTGACGCATGTGCAGTTGACATGCCGTCGTTTTTTCTTGAGGACCATGAGGAATACCATTAACAACACAACCACAGGTGCCGCAGATACCTTCGCGGCAGTCGTTGTCAAACTCGATGGGCTCAATGCCGCTATGGATCAGCTCTTCATTAACCTCATCGAGCATTTCCAGAAAGGAGCTGTCGGGGCTGACATTCTTAGCCTCGTACTGCTCCAGCTTGCCCTTATCCTCCGGGCCATTTTGGCGCCATACGTAAAGTGTCAGATCCATTATTTATAACTCCTTATCGCAAGTTTAACGTTTTCGAATTTCAACGGCTCTTTGTGCAGCTCAGGTGCCTTGCCTTCACCTTTGTACTCCCAGGCCGCGACGTAGCAGAAGTTCTCGTCGTCACGCATTGCCTCACCATCGTCCGTCTGGTATTCCGTACGGAAGTGGCCACCACAGGACTCGTTACGATGCAGCGCATCAGTCGTCATGACTTCAGCAAATTCAAGGAAATCGGCAACGCGACCAGCATCTTCTAACTGACCATTGCGCTGACCTTTTTCACCGGTGACCTTGACGTTCTGCCAGAACTCTTCACGCAGCTTCGGAATCTCCTGCAGAGCTTCCTTGAGGCTTTCTTCGCTACGTGCCATACCGACGTTCTCCCACATGATTTTACCCAGAGCACGGGCAAAGGAGCTGACAGAACGCTTACCGTTAACGTTCATCAGTTTGTCAATACGACCCTGAACTTCTTCACGGGACTTGGCGAACTCGGCATGCTCAGTGGTGATTTCACCCGGCTTAACCGTGGCCAGGTAGTTGCCGATGGTATAAGGAATGACAAAGTAGCCGTCAGCCAGACCCTGCATCAGCGCCGAAGCACCGAGACGGTTGGCACCGTGAACTGAGAAGTTGGCTTCACCGAGAACAAACAGACCGGGAACGTTGCTCATGCAGTTGTAGTCAACCCACAGACCGCCCATGGAGTAGTGCGGTGCCGGATAGATACGCATCGGCTGTTTGTAAGCATTCTCGTCGGTAATCTTCTCGTACATGTCGAACAGGTTGCCGTAACGCTCGCGAATGGTGTCTTCACCAACACGGTCGATGGCGCTCTGGTAGTCGAGGTAAACACCGCGCTTACCGGGGCCGACGCCACGCTCGTCATCACACTGCTCTTTTGCTGCACGGGATGCGATATCACGAGGAGCCAAGTTACCGAAGGAGGGGTACTTACGCTCGAGGTAGTAATCACGATCCTCTTCAGCGATCTCACCGGCAGGCTTGTCGCAGTCTTCTTTACGCTTGGGAACCCAGCAACGACCATCGTTACGCAGAGACTCGGACATCAGAGTCAGTTTGGACTGATGGTCACCACTTTGCGGGATACAGGTCGGGTGAATCTGGGTGTAGCAGGGGTTGGCCATGTACGCGCCTTTTTTGGAAGCTTTCCAGGCAGCGGTAACACTACAACCCATGGCGTTTGTCGACAGGTAGAAGACGTTGACATAACCACCCGTAGCCAGAACAACAGCATCACCCCAGTATGACTCAAGCTCACCCGTTACCAGGTTGCGAACAGTGATACCTTTGGCAACGCCATCAACAACAACCAGGTCAAGCATTTCAGTACGGGGACGCAGGGTAACAGTACCCGCTTTTACCTGACGGGACAGAGCCTGATAGGCACCCAGAAGCAGCTGCTGTCCGGTTTGACCACGAGCGTAGAACGTACGGGAAACCTGAGCGCCACCAAAAGAACGGTTAGCCAGCAGACCACTATACTCACGAGCAAAAGGCACACCCTGAGCAACACACTGGTCGATAATGTTGTTGGATACCTGAGCCAGACGCCAGACGTCAGCCTCACGAGCACGGAAGTCACCACCTTTGATGGTGTCATAGAACAGACGATAAACGCTGTCACCATCATTGTGGTAGTTCTTCGCTGCGTTGATACCACCTTGAGCCGCAATACTGTGAGCGCGACGTGCACTATCCTGGTAGCAGAAAGCCTCTACTTTGTAGCCCAGCTCGCCGAGGGTTGCCGCAGCAGCGCCACCAGCCAGACCGGTACCAACAACAAGGACTTTAAACTTACGCTTGTTCGCCGGGTTAACCAGCTTCATGTCAAAGCGATGCTTATCCCAAGATTTTTCAATAGGTCCTGTAGGACATTTTCCATCAAGAATCACGATGTACCCTCCTAAACTTTAATCAGGCCCAGAAGTATGGACACCGGAATAGAGACAAAACCAACGAATACGACGATTGCTGCAGCGCGACCAATTTTTTCCATGGTCGGCAAGGTGTTGCTGCTCAGCAGACCCAGGGTTTGGAACAGGCTCTGTACACCGTGGCTCAGGTGCAGCAGCAGAGTCACCATGGCGCCCATGTAAATCAGGCTGATGAAAAATTTCTGGAAACTCAGAACCATCATGGTAAACACATCGTTACGTCCCAAAGCATCCAGCGGCAGGGCACCAACAGAAATTTCAGGGTTGGTCAGATGCATTGTGAAATGGAACAGATGGTAAACGGCAAAAGCCAGAATAGCCAGACCAGTGTAGATCATGGTCTCGGCACCGAATGAGGTACGGATGTTTTTCTTCTGGTTGTAATCGATCGGACGAGCCGCACGATTCTCCAGGGTCAGCTGAATACCAAAAAAGATATGCAGCCCGAAAATGGTGAGCAGAACGATACGGAAGATCCAGACGATCGGACCCAGCGCATGTAAGTGCTCAGCGTACGCATTGATACCATCCGCACCAATAAAAATGGACGAGTTACCAAGCAGGTGGACGATGATAAACCCGACCAGACACAATCCGGTCACGGCCATCACGAGCTTTCTTCCGATAGAGCTTTGAAGCATTTGCATAAGAAATACCTATCCTTAATAGTTTGTTCTGAACTGAAACACCACCCGGTCATCACCCGGATTTTTCTCAGTCCTGTCGAAACGCCACTAGAGAATGAGTACTTAGGATGGCGGCGGCCTCCAACTTACAAATTTCATCAACATTCTTACCCCCTTAGCAAAGTTTAAAAATTGAAAAAGCCCCCTGGTAAATGATACCTGTCGGGGATCACATATTAGCGTCCATATTAAACATCGTTTTAAAAAATTGCAAAAAGAAATTGTATACAGTGTGCATTTTCTTAGCTGTATCCACTCGATTTTAGAAGCCCCTTAGCCAAGGAGTAGACGCACAGCACACAGCAGGACAACAACGGTTACAACACCTCGCAACCACTGGTGGCCCTTCACAACAGCCAGTCGCGCCGCCATTGCTCCACCGCAGGCATTCCCTGTTGCCAGCACGGCACCAAGCAACCAGTCCACCTGTCCATTCCAGGCAAAAATCGCGAGGGCAGGAACGTTAAGAATAAAAACAACCACGACTTTAAGAACATTGCCCTTAACCAGGTCCAGCCCCACCATCATGGTGACACTGAGGATAAGAAAACCAACCCCGGCCTGAATAAAACCACCATAGATTCCGACCATAAAAAATCCGGTCATTAGCAGAACAGAACGGCTGAGAAATCCTGTGGCAAACTTGTCACGATAGCGTTTTGCCGGATCAAAAGTCGTCACAATCAGCACCAGAACCATCACTCCGGCAAGAACCTGTTTGAACAATTGTTCATCGATCTTCACGGCCAGATGAGCACCGATAACAGCTCCAACCACGGCCGGACAGGCACAGGACAGCGCCAGCCGCCACGACAACACACCACTGTTATGAAAGCTCTTCAAGGCAAACATATTCTGGACAAGTATCGCCACACGATTTGTCCCGTTAGCCTGGGCGGCGGGCAATCCTAAAAAAATGAGCAGCGGCAGGGTCAACAGGGAACCCCCTCCGGCCAGAATATTCAGAAAGCCACTGACCAGACCGACAAAAGCCAGGGCCAGCAACTGCCACCAATGCAGATCCGTCACGGGGCGACCTCCGTCAGTGTGTTGATCACGAAACCAGCCATCATCAGGCCAAACAATGGTGGGATCGTTGAAATAGAACCCATGGGCGGCCGTTCAATGGCGACTCCTTTACGTCGCACGACAGCGGGTATCGGCTCACAGGCACTGGAGCCTTGTTCCGTTGAAAACACCGCCGGCAGATCCTGCTCAATACCTCGTTTACGCAGTTCCTTACGCATAATCCGCGCGAGTCGACAACTTCGACTTCGAAACAGATCGTCTACAACAACCTGGCCAGGATCGCGTTTATTGGCAGCGCCCATAGAGGAGATCACCGCCAACTGCTGCTGTTTGCACGTCGTAATTAGATCCAGCTTGGCACTGATCGTATCAATACAATCGAGGACAAAATCGAACGGCTCCTTAAGCAGTTCAGCGCCATTGCCGGGGGTATAGCGTTGACTGACTGCAAAGACGGTAATCTGCGGATTGATATCACGACACCGCTCGGCAGCCACCTCAACCTTCAAACGGTCGACCGTCGAATCCAGCGCGTAGAGCTGCCGATTGATATTGGTTTTGCAGATACGATCATAGTCAACCAGTGTCAAGGTTCCAACTCCCGCTCGTGCCAACGCCTCGACCGCATAGCTGCCAACACCGCCAAGCCCGAACACCGCCACATGGCAGCGTTTCAGCCTCTCCACACTCGCAGCGCCCAACAGCAGTTCACTGCGACTGAAGCGCCCCGGTTCTCCAGCTTCATTCATGGCTTCCTTCTCCGTTCACTCTTAAAATCCGCCGGGCATTATTGCGGGTGATGCGCACAGCGTCCAAGACACTCCAACTACGGCAATCTGCTACAGCTGTGATGATATCCAACAACGGACGCCGCCAGTCCGCCACAGCCACCCTCCAGGGGGCATCCGTTTCAACCACCAGAGACTGCGCCGGAACTGTCTTTACCACGCTGGGCAGGCGGCTTGACTTTGCATTGAGCAACAGGCGGCCAATACCCAGCCCGAGGTTCAACGCCACCAGCTCCTGAGCCATCTCTACGCTGCCATAAAAGCCATGCATAACGCCACCCACCGCGGCAACACGCTCTTCTTTGAGAATTGACAACAGACGCCCGATACAGTGCACATCGTGCAGAATTACCGGCTTTCCTAAATCAACGGCCAGGCGCAGCTGACTTCGCAACACCTGTTCTTGAACCCGCATGGGGATGTTCAGCCGTTTGTCCAGTCCAATCTCACCAACGGCAACCACCCCAGGCTTTCTTAGCTGCCGCTCCAATGTCATCGCATGCTGGGGAGTCCAGCAATCAGCATATTGAGGGTGCACCCCCAAGGCCACCCAGAAGTGGACATGATGTTGATGCAACGCCACCAAGTCCGACCACTCATCTTCATTGACCGCCGGAACCAGACACTCCCGCGCCATTCGATGTCTGGCGGGGAGTTGATAGGCATGGATATGCGTGTCAAACACAGCGTCTCCTCTCAAAACAGCACTAACGCCCAGTCTCATCACCTTTTTACAGTTGGCGCATTGCTATTTCACAATCAATATGCTAAACATTCCACCGCAATTATTCACATAATTGAATGTTTCAACCATGACACCAAACGAGGGCTATCATGACGTATCAGTTTAAACCCAATGGCTGCTGTGCCAAACAGATAAAAATCACCACGGAAGGTGACATCATCAAAGAAGTGCAATTTGTTGGTGGATGTCGTGGAAATACGACCGGAATTGAACGGTTGATCAAAGATCAGAAAATTTGCGACGTCGCCCAAACCTTGCGCGGCATCACCTGCCGGGGAACAACCAGCTGCCCGGATCAGCTGGCTATCGCCCTGGAACAGATTGTTTCCCACGACACGGCGGCCTGAGCAGTACCCTAGAAACTATAACGTGCCCCGACGTACAGGTTGGTGTTGTTCTCAAACTGGCCAAAGAAGGTCTCGGGGTGATCGCCGATAAATATGTTGGCGCCCAGATAAAGACTGACCGCATCACTGGCCTTGTATTTCAAATCGGGGCGAAGATAGGCATCGCGGTCTGAAGGTGACCAGTAGCCAAACAGCGACAACACCAGATTCTGGTTCAATAGTTGTCGTGTCAAGCGCAGTGTCAGCACATGACGGTATTCATCACGTGACGACATCTCTTCCGGCAATGTGCGTCGATAGGCGGAATACTCCGTCATGGCCTCAAGATAATACTGTGCGGCGGCGGAAAAATCGCGCGCCAGTTCCCGTTCATAACCAAGTAACACCCGAGTCTCGCTATTAGGCACGAACGGGTCATCACCGTTGCGATCTTCTCGGGAATCATAATAACCAATCTCCGCGTTCGCAACACCGCCCCACAGACTGCCCCGCACACTGGCGCCATAAACACTCAATTCAGGGAAATAAGTGCGATAGCTGGCGTCAACTCCCTGCGGGCTTTTCCAGTAGCCGTTATAGCCGTATGCGGCAACCTCCAGACCGTTATAATTACGCGAGATGCGCAGATGCCATTCATCTTCATCGAACCAGGCACTGCGATGATCCACGCGCATGTCATCTTCACTGCCGGCCCGACGGCTCAGCAATGGATTCCAATACGAGATCCGTTCCCCGGAAATATAGCGATCGGCATCGAAACGGGGGACATAGATCACATCGACATTCGCCCAATTCGGATAAAAGCTGAACATGGCTGCGTCGGAAGGGGCTTTGAGATATTCGACATCGCGACCGATGAAAAAGGATTGCCAGTCCTTGGGAAACAGGTCATTGATGAACAACAGATCTCCGGTGCCCCAGGTCAGTATCTGCCGGCCAAGTTTGATATCCACCAGGGAAAACGGAGTCAGCAGCACATTTGCTTCACGCAGATCGAACATGCCGTAACCACGATCAAAATCCTGCTCGCTCTCACCGACGGCTTCATCAGCCACCAGATCCCCGCGAAACTGCCAGATGGCAACATCCCCCATATGGTTGACATCCAGCTGAAGACGCAACTCGTTGAGAATGGCATCGCGCTCTACCGGGTCCTCTTGCAAACGCATTCCACTGCGACCATCAACAAATCCGTGTATCTGCCAACTCCAGGCGGGCACCGCCCACACCAGTATCATCACTATGATGAGCCATCGCGCCATCAGATCCTCCCATTGTCATTCAAGCATAAAAACGTCCGGCAACTGTTTGGCAACAGCGGCCGGACGCTTGAACCTGCATTTACCTGTCGCTACTGTACTTCGCGTGGGGGGCGCCGCAAAAACCGTTCGGTAAAGATCCGGTTATTGAGACCGATATTGTATTCGACTGCCGTGAACTCGTTGCGTGTCTTACTGCCTGAAACCAAATCGCGCGCCTCAGATACTGTCACCGTGGGAAAGCCCTGAATCTCCTCAATCTTCATGGCTTCCACCTCCCGGTAAAGGTTGCCACTGTGATCATAATATTGAGCATTGAGCGGCAGAAACAGCTTCTTGTCTATATCCACCACGTAGTGGGAGAATTCAACCGAGCCTGGATCTTTAGGAATATTATCGATCCGATAAACCGCATCGGTCTCTTCAATCAGGGCATGCACATCCTCTTCCGGACTACGCCCTGAAACATCTTCGTAAAGGAAATCTGAGCCGACAAAGCTGGTCCGCTTATCTCCCGGTGCGATCCGTTTTTTCAGATTCAGCGCCGGCAACCATAACCAGCGATCATCATCGCGACCGATATTCTTCCACACCAGATAGGCCATTTTATACACATCGGCCGGTGCCTTGAAATAGGTGTAAAATTTCTGGTCACCGTTGGCTTCATTCAAACGAAGTTGGACAAATTCTCGCACCCGTTTATCACCATTTTTGGCGGTAATCGTCATCTTCACGGTTGCGCGTCCGTCATTACCGGCGTAGTAGGCCACCTGATTGGCCTGATCAATAATTTCATCGGCGGTCATGGCGTGTGCCAGCGGCGTCAGCCACATCACCATCATCAAACTTATTATGCTAAAACGAAGAACATTCATAACCTATCTCCTTAAAAGGATGGATCATACATCTTCATCGAGAACATCTTCTCGAAACACGATCCCTTTGAATACCGTCAGCAGCGCTGGCAAAATAACCAGTGACGCCAGCCACGATACGGCCATAATCGTTGCCAGGAAAAATCCGACCGTTTTATACGGCACTAATGGTGCCAGCAGCAAGGGGGTAAACCCAACTGAAATAGTAATAGCATTACGCGTAATCGCCCGGGCTGGCTCTTTAAACATCGCTTTACACGATTCCGGCCAATCACCACTTTTCCGATACAACTCACGGGCCCGCTGCAAAAAGTGGATGGCAAAATCAACACTCAGTCCCAACGTCAAAGACGACAGCACTGCTACCGGCATATCATAGTCTTTGCCCGCCAAACCAATCAGGCCGTAGATTAAACTGATGGTCACGGTGAGGGGAACCATGGCCAAAACACCCCAGACCACAGAACGGAACAGCAACACCATCATCACCAGAACGACAACAAAACTTCCGGCCAGTGACGACAACATGCCGTTGACCATTTTGTCCTGCCACACCACATTCAGATAGGTCAGACCGGCCCAGCGATTTTTCAATGGTACGGGTGGGGGATTGTTCTGCATATAGTCTTCCACCTGCGCGACAACCTGCTCCATATCCTTGTTGTCACCACTTTTCAGCTGAATCCACACGTTGGCTTCCCGATAATCCCGCGTCACCATATGAAACAGGCTGTCTTTTTTCTTCATCCCTTCCAGCTGGACAAAAACCTGCCCTACCGCTGAAGCCGTTTCAGGAACTGAGAAATTCGTCTGATTCCGCTGCTGGTAGCTCGCGACTTCCGTGCTATCTGCATCAGATGGCGGCGCCACATAACTCAGTTCGTATGCCGCTTTTTTCAAGGCATCAACCGCTGACGTGCTTTTACCCACCAAGCCACCATCCGCCAGGGCCTGCTGTAATCCTTCAATATAGCGCAACATTTCAGGCTGTTTGAAAGGAGGTGCGGAAACTTCCGCTTCCAGTTCCAAAATATAGGAGGCAAACGACTTGCGGGTATGTTCATCACAGATCTGCAGCGCGGCATCCATCAACGGATACCCTTGAAGTTCATCGCCCGCAGGCAAACGATCAAGGACAATGGCCAACTCTTTACCCACTTGGTCTGCCATCGGTTGCAGATTTGCAGCCAATTTTTCCCGGGTGAGGCCATCAGGATTCATGTAATTGATTTCGTCGGCCAGCTGATTCCAGCCTGCCATAATCTGGGTGTCAATCTGCTGCGCTTCAAGGAACAGTTCATGGAAACATTTATGCACATCACAACCGGCAACGGTGTGCTGATTGACTTTCAACTCTGCGAGTTTGGCCTTGATACGGGCCACCCCCTGTGGGAATTGAGTCCCGAAACGCTCTTCGACCCGTTGGCGCACCAGTTCCCGCTTCTGCTCACGATTACACGCATCGGGTCGCACCTCGGCAAAGGTCAGATAGGCGGTATAGGTCCCGCCAAAGTGATGATTGAGAATCTCATCCGCCACCCGAATGTCATGTCCACGGGTAAACCACTTCACCGGATTGTCGTTGACATTGATCGTCGATATCCCGTAACCGGCACCGGCTAAAAGGAGCACGGTAACAATCAGTACCGAGCGGCCATGGCTGAAACTCAACCGGCCCATACCGGCCAATAACGGTGACAACACACTCGTTGATTCCCCATGGGGCTGTTCGAGATGAGCCCTGGCCAACTTTTCCTCTGGAATCATCACCATGATGTAGGCGGGGATAAAGGTCATGCTCAGCACCCAGGCGACCGCAACGCCAAAAGCGACATGGAAGCCGAACACTTCGACGGGAGGGATCGGCGTAAACGCCAGCGAACCAAAGCCGGCAATCGTCGTCAAACTGGTATAAAGCATCGGCTTGAACAGATGGCTGATAACATAGTAGATGGTGTCTTTTTTGTTACCAAACCGGTGATAACTGTCGTAGAACTCGCTAAGAATGTGCACCGAGTCCGCCACGGCAATCGGCATGAGGAAGATGGCGATCATAGAACTCATGATGTGAACATCGTAGCCAAGACCGATCAGCAATCCCATCGCGCAGACAACACTGACTATCGCCACAAGCATCGGCGCAATGATCAATGATGCATTGCGGAAAAAGAGCCACATCAGCAGAAAGATTGCCAGCCCGGCAAGGGGAGCAGACGTAGCCATCTGCACCAGCATCTCAACACCAAAAGTATCTTCCGCCACCGGTAAGCCGGTGATCAGCACCTGATCTTCCTGCGGCCAATCCGCTGTCAGTTTATGGACCAGGGTCGCGACATTATAGCTGTAGGGCTTGGCAATAATCGGGATATATAAACACACTGCGCGGCGGTCTTCCGAAACCAATGTCCCCCGATAGAGGGGATTACCCATGGCGTCTTCAGCAATTGCTCTGGCTTCCTCCTCGGTCTGGGGAGGATTTTCCATCAGATATTCCAGCTTCAGCGAACCCAGGTCAGCCTGCTTGATATTATCGACCACACTGGGAGCCATCATCTCCCGTTCGACAATGACGCTGTTCCCCTGATCATCAAACAGATCGTTCGGATTGTGATTGAACACTTTGCCCAACAGGCGGGGCCACCAGGCCTGCGGCGACAAGTCGTAAACGGTTCGCTGCTCCGGTTGATCGGCACGAGCCGGAATCACGATTTCTGGCAGACCGTCACTGTTTTTCTGCAGATGTAAGAGTTGCTGGGTCAGATGATCAACACGATTCAATGTTTCGACATTGAAGACACCGTTCGGATTCACCTCGTTCACCACGCCGACAATGACGAAATCATACAGTGCGTAACGATCTTTTACCTCATGGTGAAAAATCCTCACCGGCTCATGGGGGGAGAGCATATTCTCCGGGTCATTATCAAAACTGACCGACGGAAATTGCACGGCAAAAGCAACAACAAGAGCGATAACACTTATAATGATCAGCCATGGCCGTTTAAGGCTAAACTGGGTAAGGGCGAGTTTCATAGCGAGCTCCTGAATCAGCGGTTAACTTCCGCTAAATGTTTACCACAATAATCTTCAACAGTCAAAATCAATATATATAAAATATCATATGTGTAGAACAAAACAAAGCCCCTTTCTTGGTGTAAAAAGGGGCTTAAGGTTTACATTATTCTTCGATCAGGCAGAACTTATCCACCAGAGCAACGACTTTTGTAACATCCGGCTTGCTGGTAAAATCATCGGCTCCGACTTCCACACATTTGTGCGATGTGTTTTCATTGATCAGACTGGAATACATGACCACTTTGATCTGTCGCAACACCTGGTCTTCTTTGATCCGACGGCACAGAGCCAAGCCATCGAGTTCCGGCATCTCAATATCTGAGACAATCAGAGCGGGCAGTTCTCCCTCCTCCCGCGCCTCAAGCACAGCATTCCAGCAGGCCAAACCATCGCCGTAGCTCTGCGCTTTTTCATAGCCGGCATGTTTCAGAACACGCATGATTCCTTGACGGATAATCGCCGAATCCTCTGCGAAAAACAGCTTAACGTCCCCGCGATTCGCTTTGCGCTCCGGACCATCGGCTGCAATTGCATCTTCATCGCTGCCCGCGTAATGCTGACCATCGCCAAAAATCTCATAGGCGATATGTTCCATATCGACAATCAGAATATCCCGGTCTGCGACAGTAACCGTTCCGGTAAAGCGGGGACGATAGGTATCAAAAAACTGATCCATCGGCTTGACCTGCGACCACGACAACCGGTGAATCTGATCAACACCATCAACGAGAAAAGAGATAACCTCATCATTGAATTCACAGACCAAGACGACCTGCCGCGTTTGAACGCCACTTTCCGACGCAGCAAGAAGCTTCGCCGGATCAAGAGCTTTACCGATATGTTCAGCCAGATTGACCAGCGGAATCGTGTCACCACGCAACAGCAACGTCCCAAGCAGGGAGGGATGGCTGTCTGGCAGGGTCGTCAACTCCTCACGACAAAAAGGAACAATCTCCCTGAGCTTGTGAACGTTGATGCCAAACGATTGATCAAACAAGTAGTACTCAAGTATCTCAAACTCATTGGTACCTGCTTCCAGTAATATCCCCTGCTTTTCCTGCGGCGTTGCTTGAGCCATGACATCCTCGTTCACTTAGGGTTTCATCATCATGTCTAAAAAGAGTGACATTAAAACGGCGGGGCAAATCCGACCCAATGACAAAGCCGGACTAAAATTCTCTTTTTTATTTATACCCTTAGAGCCCTCATTTGCCTAGCAGAAATCTTAGAAAAGCACAGTGACAAAAAAATAGCTTGACCGCGCCATTTTTCTGCCGCTAGGGTGGCTATTTATAGAATCGATAACGACGTTCGATTTTGCAGATACTTTATAATTCTGGAGAGTGAACCATGAAGAAACTGACATCCATTTTCGCACTGGCCGCCGTTTTCTGCCTACTCAGCCTGCCGGTATTTGGCCGCGATTTAAGCATTCTTGAAAATTGGAAACCGGCATTTGACCCCTCGGGTGCTGAATATACCTATATCTTATCCAACGTTGACCATCCGGCCATCGCCGGGATCGGAGTGGGCTACAGCATCCGCGACCGGATCTGGGAGGAAAGTCATGGCCGCCTTTACGTTGATTTCCGCCCACTGGCACAACTGGGGGGGGAAAAAGATGTGGTCCGCAAACTGAAAATGGGTGCCATTCAGGGCATGCTCTGCTCATCAGTCATGGCAGCCAATGTCGCACCCAAGCTTGGCATCGTCAATCTGCCGTTTATTTTTGACAGCAGTGAAAAGTTGGAGAAATTCCGCAATACGCCTGAATTATTTGATTACTTCAGTAATGCCGCCAGCCGTTCAGGGATTAAAGTGATCGACTTTACCGGTTACGGCAGTTACGGCTGGGCAACCACAACACCCGTCCGTTCTCTGGAAGACGCCAAAAAAGTTAATTTCCGCATTGCCCAGGCACCGGTAAACAAAGACAACTATCTGGCATGGGGGCTTAAATTCACGGTCTTGCCCTGGCCGGATGTCCCGCAGGCATTGCAGACGGGCGTCATCGACGGACTGGATCATACCCCCATGGTTTGCAGCATCACCAAAAAGTTCGATGTGGCAAAGTACTTCACGGATCTGCACTACACTCAGGGGCTGTACATTCACATGGTCAACAAGCACTGGCTGGATAAGCTGCCGGAGGACCTGCGCACCATCTTTCTCAATGTTGTCCGCGAGGAGAGTGCCATTGCCCGTAAGCAAACCGACCTGCAACAAGCGGAACAGATCGAGCAGGCTAAAAAAGAGGGCGTACAGTTCTTCACTCTGAGCGAGAGCGATCGTCTCACCTTAAAAACCAAAGCACAGCAGGTCTACGACAAGTGGGGCGAAAAAATCGGCGCTGACTACCTGAAAAAAGTCCAGCAAGCCCTTCAGTAACGATCTAAACCATTTCTGGCCTTAATAAAAAACACCACAACCTAAGTCGGTTGTGGTGTTTTTTATTGTCAAACTTATATTTCGCCACAACAAAAAAGCACGCATTGTCTTCCGTTTACGTTGCGAGAGCATACAGACTTAGTATAGAAAAAATGCACGTTAAATTGCCAAGATAGCCAAAACCATATCTGTAATTTTTTTCTAAAAGCTCAAAGGGGAGACCGATCTATGACTTTAAAGCGTTTGCTGACCCTGCTGTTACTCGTCCTGCTGCCCAGTGCTGTTTTCGCAGCGGATAGCAACCCATTGGCCAAATGGAAGCCCGACTTTGACCCTTCCAGCGCCGAATACACTTATCTACTCTCTAATGTCTCTCATCCCGCGATCGAAGGTGTCGGTGTGGGCTACAGCATCCGCGACCGGGTTTGGAAAGAAACCAACGGCCGTATCTATGTCGACTTCCGCCCGTTGTCACAGCTGGGTGGTGAAAAAGATGTGCTGCGCAAGCTCAAAATGGGTGCCATTCAAGGCATGATGTCTTCATCCGTTGCTGCAGCCAACCTGGCGCCAAAACTGGGCATCGTCAATCTGCCCTACGTCATTGACACCTTCGAAAAACTGGACAAATTCCGTGAAACACCGGAACTGTTTGAGCCGTTCAGCAAATGCGGCCTGTCACAGAAAGTCCGCGTTCTCGATATCACGGGTTACGGCACTTACGGCTGGGCGACCACCAAGCCGGTCACCAACATGGATGAAGCCAAGGACATCATCTTCCGTATCGCTCAGGCACCGGTCAACGCCGACATCTATAAAGCCTGGAACCTTAAATTTACCGCACTGCCCTGGCCCGATGTGCCGCAGGCTCTGCAAACCGGGGTCATCACAGGTCTCGACCACACCCCAACGGTGTGCAACATCACCAAGAAATTTGAGATCGCCAAATACTTCACCGAAGTCAACTATGCCCAGGGATTGTTCATCCACATGATCAATGAGCGCTGGTTGCAGAAACTGCCGGAAGACCTGCGCGCAACGTTTCTGAAGGTTGTCGCTGAAGAAAGCGCCAAAGCTCGCCAGCGCACCCGCGCCCAGCAGGAAGCACAGATTGCTGCAGCGAAAGCCTCTGGTGTCACGTTCTATGCTTTAACACCGGAACAGAAGCAAAACCTTGTCGATTTGGCAGCACCTGTGTATAAAAGGTGGGAAGAAAAGATTGGCGCAGACTATCTGGCCACTGTTCGAGCCCGCCTGGCTGAATAAATCCAGCAACGCCTTACGAACAGCCCAACGGCCGGAGGACACCCTCCGGCCGTTTTTTGTTGCGCTTGCCCTCTCACCCCCAATGCTGCGGGACGGTTTTATGCTGAAAAAAATTTTCCGCCGAATCGATGCTACGTTTTCCTTCGTCGAAGACTGGTCGCTGGTTCTGGTCGTCGGTGTCGCCCTGACATCCGGCCTGGTCAACATCATACTGCGCAAGACAACCGATATCAGCCTCTACTGGTCAGATGAAGTGGTGCGAAAAGCCATCTTCTTCTGCACCTATATCGGCTGCAGCGCCGCCATCAAGCAGCGGGCATTGATCCGCATTGACGCCCTTCCACAAATCATTCCGGTGTCGCGTAAGTTTTTCAACATTATCAACCATCTGTCTGTACTGGTCTTCTCATCATTCCTGACCTGGCTGGGCTGGAAAATGACCTGTGAAGTTTTTGCTGATGAGTTTGCCACCACGGCAACCCTGCAGATTCCCGAGTGGTATTTCTATGCGATCCTGCCAATTGTCGGCGCCATGATGTTTATCCGCACAGTCATTCTGCTGTGTGAGGATCTTTGCCCAACTGAACCGGAAGAAGCAAAGCAGGAGGCAAACAATGGATAGCACACAGCTGCTGATTATGGCTTTGCTACTTGGCTCAATGGCAGCCACCGTGCCGGTATTCATGGCCCTGTTTTTTACCGGACTGGCGGGACTGACCCTGATCGTCGGCATCGATCCGCAAATCGTTATCGAAATCCTCTATCGCAGCATGGACAAATTTGCCCTGATCGTCGTGTTGTTTTTCGTGTTGTGCGGCAACATCATGACCACCGGCAGTATTGTTGAAAAACTGATCAAAACAGCCGATGTTCTGGTGGGATTTCTTCCCGGCGGTCTGGCCATGGCGGGCATTCTTGCCTGCGGATTCTTCGGGGCGATTTCCGGCTCAACCGTGGCGACGGTCGTTGCCATCGGCGGCTTTATGATTCCGGCTCTGATTGAGCACAACTATGACGAGCGTTTCAGCATTGGCGTCATGACCACCGCACCGATTCTCGGCGTCATCATACCGCCCTCCATCGCCATGATTCTCTATGCGATGATCACCACCGACTCACTTGAAGCACTGTTTCTCACCGGCTTCATCCCCGGTTTTCTGATCATGGCGGCCATGTCTCTTTACGCCTGGTGGGCCTGTCGCCGCCATGGGATGCAACAACGCCCGCGCCCGACCTTCAAAGAAGTTGTTGCAGTATTACGCAAAAGCATCTGGGCATTGCTGCTGCCAGTCATCATTTTTGGCGGCATCTATTCCGGTATCTTCACGGCCAACGAAGCTGCCATTGTGGCGTGTGTGTACGCCTTTATCGTCGAACTGGCCATCCACCGTGACATGAAAGTCCGTGACATCAAAAAAGTTGTGGTCTCGTCGGCTGTCACCTCGGCAACGTTGCTAGT
>PKUE01000088.1 GCA_002869685.1 Desulfuromonas sp. | reverse complement strand
TACCCGCATGATCAACGGCCTCGGCGGTTCCGGTGACTTCCTGCGCAACGGCTACCTGAAGATTATGCACTCTCCTTCAGTGCGCCCGAGCAAAACCGACCCGACCGGTATCACCTGCGTCGTACCTAAAGCACCACACATCGACCACACCGAGCACGACCTCGACGTTCTGGTTACAGAGCAGGGTCTGGCTGACTTGCGTGGTCTGGCACCGAAGGATCGTGCCCAGACCATCATCGACAAGTGTGTGCATCCGGAGTACAAGCCGATCATTCAGGAGTACTTCGATATGGCGAAGAAAGAGTGCTTGGCCAAAGGTATCGGTCACGAGCCTCAACTGTTCGATCGCTGCTTCAAAATGCAGCAAAACCTGGCTCAGAACGGCACCATGAAGATCAAGAACTGGGATATCAACATCGATCTGTGCGAATAGATCTACCCGGTTTCTGTACAGTACAATAAAAAAGCCCCGCCTTTCGGCGGGGCTTTTTTATTCTTTTTATGGTTTAATCACCATGCCTGTGACTCGCTACTTTTTTCGACTGCGCGGATGCGCCCGGTCATATTCGGCCATCATCCGGTCGGTACTGACCTGAGTATATTTCTGCGTCGTTGAAAGCGACTGATGGCCAAGCATTTCCTGAATGGCGCGCAGATCCGCGCCGCCATCAAGCAGGTGGGTGGCAAAACTGTGCCGCAGGGAATGTGGCGTAACAGCGGTCGGCAACCCGAGTTGTAACAGTTTTTTCTTCAAATTCCGCTGCACTGTTCGCGCCGACAGACGAGTCCCTCGTCGGTTAACAAACAATGGGGAGTCCCGATCAACAACACCACGCCGCTGTACATAACGGCTCAGCGCCTCGATGGCTTTACCGCCAACGGGAACAATTCGCTGCTTGCCACCTTTACCGAGCACATGCACCAGAGCCTGGTCGACATCCAGATGCCTCATATCAAGTTGAACCAATTCACCGACACGCAATCCACACGAATACAGCAATTCAAAGACGGCACGATCACGCAATGACTGCAGGCTGCCATCACAGGCTGCATCGAGCAAGCGATACATATAGTCAACATCAAGGGTGGTGGGCAGATAGTGCTCTTTTCGTGGCAGCCGCACTTGAAGCGCTGGATTGGTTTCGACAAAACCTTCTCGCAGCAAAAAAGCATAAAAGGATCGCACCGAAGCAATCTTACGGGCAACGGTCACTTTTTTATTGTCTTTCAACAACTGCGCCATCCAACGACGAATTGCAGTCCTTTCAACTCCGGGTAATACATCCGGCAGCTGTTCCGGGTGATCCGGGCACAGGAACTGGCAGAAGGAACGGACATCACGCAAATAGCTGTGCTGGGTATGCTCAGCCAGATTGCGCTCCACCGAGAGATAACGGGAAAATTGTGTCAGCCATGAGGGCATAAATGAAGTCCGCTTCCTTTCGTAGTTTGACGCCTGTTAATGTTTACGCTACCATTCTAACATGCACGATTTAGCCATAGTCTTCATAACTCTTATTATCTGCACCTTTATCATTCTGGCCTTTGCGGTGTGGATTGCCGTAAGCCTCAGTGCGGTGCTCTACTGGTATGAAGCCGCCAACCTGCAACCGGAACTTCTCGATCGGCGCTTCAAGCCGTCCTGTTGGCGTCGCGTTCTGGCGATCTACGCCAAAGAGTACGTCCTCACATTGCTCTCTTTCGCTCTCTACCCCTTTGGCCTCATCCGTTCGCGGCTGCCCCGTTTCGATCGGCAGAAACCGATTTTGCTGCTGGTCCACGGGCTTTATCTTAACCGGGCCAGCTGTTTTTATCTACACTGGCGACTGAAACAATCAAACCATCATATTGTCAGTATCAATCTCCCTCCCTGGCGAGGGCTGGAACGCCTGACCGAATGCATTGATCGCACAGTGAGCGCTCTGCATCAACAGGGATTCACTGGCCCTATTGACCTCGTCGGGCACTCCCTTGGGGGAATCATCGCCCGCAACTACGTTCAGCGCCGTGGTGGCGACCAGCATATCCGCCATTGCATCACCATTGCTGCCCCCCATTACGGATCCAAGATCGTCCCTTTTGCTTTATCGGAACTGGCACGACAACTATCTCCTCGCAGCCAGTTCATCGAGCAACTGAGCCAGAGCCCCTGGCCACAACACGTGGGATTTTTTTCCATTTTCAGCCCGACGGACAGTATCGTTCTCCCCCCGGGACGAAACCGTCATGAACACGCCACCAATATTGAAGTCATGCACAGTGGCCACACCAGCCTTCTTTATCATCACGAAACATATCGCCATATCCTCGACACTGTCACCACGGAAAATAACCATGATTGAGATCAACAGTCAGCGTCGTGATCAGATGATCAACATCACCTCTGAGATCGAGGCCTATCTGCATCACCACCGGTGCGACACGGGAATTCTGGTGCTGTTCGTTCGCCACACAACAGCGGCATTAACCATCAACGAGAATGCCGACCCCGACGTTGTCACCGACCTGTTAACCACCCTCGACAAAAAGATTCCCTGGCAGGACAACTATCGCCACACTGAAGGCAACAGTGCGGCACATTTGAAAACCAGTCTTTTTGGTTGCAGCGAAACGGTCTTGGTCCGTCACGGCCAACTGCAATTGGGCACCTGGCAAAGTATCTATCTGTGTGAGTTTGACGGCCCGCGCCGCCGCCAGATCGATCTGCAGTGGCTGCCGACGCCATAAAAAAAGGGGTTATCAAACGATAACCCCTCTGCTGTCATGCTATCTCGTGTCCGTTAACGAACCTGAACAACTTCTTTCACACCGGGAACCTTCTCAAGCAACGTGCGCTCGATTCCCATCTTCAATGTCACCGTCGACATGGGGCAGGAGCCACACGCTCCCACCAGCTTAACGCTGACAACACCATCATCACTGACATCGACCAGCTCGACATTACCACCGTCAGCCAGCAATGTCGGACGAACTTCATCCAATACCGCTTCAATTTGCTCTCTCATTATTGCTCTCCTTTATAATAGGTCACTACCATCACACCGACAGTGCGGAAATTTCACTAATTTTGCGCTGACATTGCAGCGCCGGCTGTCCAACACCTTTACCTTGAACCAACACTTTAAAGGTCTCGCCCATACCACCATCTGGAAGGATCAGATTCTTCAAAGTCATTCTCAAAGCCATTGCCCGCTGCGGATCTGTTTCCTGAGCCTGCAAAGCCATCAGTTGCTCAACAAATCCGAGTCCGATCAGAAAACGATACTGTTCAGTAAAATGAAGCACATCCAACTCGGCCTGCTCGCCACTGCGCTGCAGCAAGGTAAAATCTATGTGACTGGTGATATCCTGACAACCAACATTCTGGTACGGATTATCATTCGCCGTATGTTGATAATAACATAGCAGTGATCCCTGTCGACGAAACGGTGCATAAAGCTCCTGCGCCGGATAACCATAGTCGATGGTGATGACGAATCCGCGCTGCAGCTTTTCAGCAACATCCGTCATCCAGCGCTGCGCGGAAAAACACACTTCACCACGATTACCCTCTAGCAGAGCAGCACCGACCAGTTGAAAATGTCGGTTCAACATCTCCTGGTCCGCCGGCCGCAACTCTTCACAGAAGCCGTCCTCACCGTTGACGACAAACACCTCCTGATAGTGACCATCATGCTTTTCAAATAAAGAGACAGCAAACGCATCAATCAGCTCATTGCTCAAAAAACAACCGCAAAATGGTTGCAGATCGTTGAACGCCTGCCAAGTAACACGGTCACTGTGGACACTTAAATTCTGCTGCTGGCGCTGTCTGTTATCCTCACTGACATCAATGAGAACATAGTGAGTTCGTTCATACATTTCAGGAAACTGCTCAGCCAGCGTATCCAGAATATCAAGAGCCAGAAAACCATCTCCAGCCCCCTGCTCGACCAGAGTAAAATCTTCGGCACCCAATAACTGCCACATCTCATGCAACTGGCGGGCAATCAGACCACCAAACAGATGATGAACGGATGACGAAGTAAAAAAGTCCCCTTTTGCCCCAACTCGTTGCCGCTGAGACATGTAATAGCCATGCTGAGGGTGATAGAGGCACAATTCCATGTAGTCGCCAAAAGAGATACCACCACGTTCATCAATGGTGTGCTGAATAATTTGGCGCAAAGGATTACCGTGATCAGTTTGGGATTGTTGTGTCATAAGGTCTTTATCTTTGGGTAGCTGTCTCTTGTACAGGTCATCACGCCCCGGCGCACCTGAAGCGTTCAGAAAAATCGAACAGAATTAGCAATTGTCTCAAACGCTCAATCATGTCATCATAACACCCCTTGGATCATCAATTCCAGCAGGATATTACCATTCTTACGCTCACCCAGCTGAGATGATAAACATCATTTCACCACACCATGACCCATAAATTCAGGAGAAAGAAAAAATGGATAGAAGTTTGGCTCTGGAACTGGCCCGTGTTACTGAAGCTGCTGCCGTCGCCTGTGGACGATGGGTTGGACGCGGGGACAAAATGTCTGCGGATGATGCCGCAACCACAGCCATGCGACAGACCCTGGGCATGATGGATATTGATGGCACCGTCGTTATCGGTGAGGGAGAAATGGACGAAGCGCCGATGCTTTATATCGGAGAAAAAGTGGGCAATGAAGGAAGTATCAAAGTAGATATCGCAGTTGACCCTCTTGAGGGCACGATCCTCTGTGCCAAAGGCGGGCCAGGCGCCATCGCCACTATCGCCCTGGCGCCTTCGGGCGGATTTCTCCATGCACCCGATATGTACATGGAAAAAATCATTGTCGGCCCCGAAGCAAAAGGCTGCATTGACATTAATGACCTACCCTCCAACAATCTAAAGCGGATGGCCGAAGCCAAACGCTGCAACATCGAGGATCTGACGGTGGTTTTACTTGACCGCCCCCGCCACGATGAAGCGATTGCCGATATTCGCCAATGCGGTGCACGAATCAAACTGATCAGCGACGGCGATGTTGCCCCTGCGGTAGCAACTGGCATCCCCGACAGCGGCATCGATATGGTTCTGGGCATCGGCGGCGCACCGGAAGGTGTTTTGGCGGCCGCAGCAGTTAAATGTTTCGGCGGCGATATGCAGGCCCGCCTGATCTTCACCACCGATGAAGAACGCGAACGTGCACCTAAAATGGGCATTAGCGACTTCGACAAAGTCTACACGGCTGAAGAACTGGCCTCCGGTGATGTTTTTTTTGCAGCAACCGGCGTTACCGGAGGTGATTTACTCAAGGGCGTTCGTTATTTTTCCGGTGGTGCTCAAACACAGACCATCGTCATGCGCTCTAAAAGCCGCACAATCCGATTCATCGATTCACTGCACTATCTTGAGCACAAACCCGGCTTTGACGAATAGCATTTTCTGCTCGGCCTCAAAAGGGGCAAAAACGGTACAGACTGAGACAATCTGCCTTCAGCAACATGGGGCAATCTGTCACTAATAACTTGTCAATATCATGTGCAATTGTTAGAATTTTTCCTGTTTTGCGTTTTGCCTGAGCAGCCCGACGTTTTGGCACGTCAATAGGGCAAGAATCGACTGGGAATGATCTTTCATTTTCACGTATACATGACGCTATTTTCATCGTACAACAGTCGCTGGGCCCTGCTTTAAAATGCCGAACAGGTGCAACTCAGGCTCTATTGAATCGGACGATACGCGGGTCATGAATGATGCGTTTTTGTCCTATTGAACTCAGGGGAGAATCATGGCAATCATTACTATCTCGCGCGAAATGGGCAGTGGCGGATCAATCATTGCGCGCAACCTGGCCGATCGGCTGGGCTACGACCTCATTGACGGTGAAGCCATTCTCAAGGTCGCAGCTTCTTATGGCCTGACCGCCGACAATGTTGAAATGGCGGATGAAAAACCGCCGGCATTTGTCGAGAGCCTCGACGAAAGCCTTGAAATTGACATGCATCGTATCGAGCAGATCATTCTCGAGTATGCCCTGAAAGGCAATGTCATCATTTATGGTCGTGGCGGACAGGATCTGCTGTCTGACATCGACAGCGTATTTCGTACCCGCATCATCGCCCCATTTGAAATTCGCGTTGAGCGTTGGGCCGAGCGGGAATGGTTGGATCCAGACCTGTCACGCATCCTGGTACGAAAAAGCGATCAACAACGCGCCGGTTTCATCAAATACTACTTTGACCGCGACTGGAACGATCCTTACGATTACGATCTGGTTATCAACACCACCAAACTGTCAGAAGAGATGGCGGTGGAGTTGATCTGCACCGGCGTTGAAGAGAAAAACCTTCAGGACAACAGCGCCGTCTGCCAGCAAAAACTGATCGACCTGATCCAGTGCAAAAAGACTGAGATCGCCATCCTGCAATCCGACCAGGTGGATGGCTACCACCTGCAGGTCAGTGTCGTCGACGGCGTCACTATCCTTGATGGCCACGTTCACAGTGATGCCGAACGACGCGCCATCCATGCCATTGTCAAAGATCTTGCCCCCACGCAAGAGATCAAAGATCACCTGAAGGTGTTCGCTTACCATATCAACCCCAAGGAGGGGTAACTGCGTGTACTACGGCCCGCACTCTGCGGGCCGTAATGGCGCAATCCATGTGACTACCATGAATAACCCAACCTCAGAGTCCGTCGGGATCAGTACCCTTGAGGACATCAGCGCCCTGATACTACAGTCTCATGACCTTGATGAGACCCTAAACAACATTGTTACCCTTGTTGCACGGCGGATGCACTCTGAAGTGTGTTCGATCTACCTGTTGGATGACGATGGCGAGACCCTGTGGTTACGGGCAACACAAGGGCTTACCCCTGAGGCCATTGGTCGGGTCAGCATGAAACTGGGTGAAGGCCTTGCCAGTATGGCCATCGAACAGGGGCATCCCATCTCGATCATGGAACCGGAGGAACATCCACGCTACCTCTATTTCCGTGAAACCGGCGAAGAACGCTTCCACTGCTTCCTGGCCATTCCGTTGATGGACCGTCGTAATCCGATGGGTGTCATCACCCTGCAGAGTACAGAAAAACGTGCCTTCAGCCCGACGGAAATCAGTACCCTATCCACCATTGCCTTTCAGGTCTCTGCGGTTGTCACCAATGCACAGTTGCTTAACTCCATCAACCAGAGCAAACTCCAGGTCCCACCTGCCAAGCCAGGGCCGACAGAACAACCGGTGCAACAAAGTGCCCTGCGCGGCACGGTCGCTTACCCGGGTGTCATTTCCGGCCCGGCTTACATCCTTGACGAGCAAAGTGGTTTTGCCGATATTCTCGATGAAGACAATATCGATATCAATCTTGAGATTGACCGCCTCAACAAAGCGCTTGAAGAAACCCGAATTCAGACTCTGTTTCTTGAGAAAAGGGTGGCCACCCGTCTCTCTGAGCAAGATGCGGCCATCTTCCACACCCATTTGATGATTCTTGAAGATCGGGGTTTTATCGATCAGATGATCGCTGAGATCAGCGGAGGTCACAGTGCTCCGTACGCGCTGAAAAAAGTAATCGGTGAGTACACAGAAGCGTTTGCCCGGATGGAGGATCCGTATTTACGTGAACGTGCCAGTGATACGGTGGACATTGGCCGTCGTCTGCTCGCCAACCTGACCGGTCAACAGGAAAAAACGCTGCAATTCAAGCGACCGGGAATTCTGTTCGCCAAAGAGATTATGCCTTCGGACATGGCAATTCTCGACCATGAAAAGCTGCTCGGCATTGTCACAGAGGCGGGAGAACAGAACTCCCATGCCGTGATTATGGCCAAAGCACTGGGAATTCCGGCTCTGGTTGGGGTCAAAGGGGTGACCAAAAAGGTTTCATCCGGAACGACGGTTATTCTTGACGCCAATTCCGGCTGCCTGTTTATTGATCCGGTCGAGGCGATTATTGAAGAATATCGCCGATTGGAAGAAGACAGCAGCAAAGAGCTCCATCGCCTCAGTGAGTTCCGCGATCGCCCGGCGGTTTCCAAAGATGGGGTTTCGGTCACACTGCGCGCCAACATCGGTCTGATCAGTGATGTTGCCGTTGCCCTGCGCAATGGTGCTGAAGGGGTTGGGTTGTACCGCACCGAATTCCCGTACATGACACGCAGCAACTTCCCGGACCGCAACGATCAATACCAATTGTGCAAAAAAATTGTCGAGAGTTTCGAGGGCCCGGTAACCATTCGCACCCTCGACATCGGCGGTGACAAAGCGCTCCCCTACTTCAGCCCACCCGCCGAAGACAATCCGTTCATGGGCTGGCGTTCCGTTCGTGTTTCTCTGGACAACCGAGATATTTTCCGAACCCAGATTGAGGCCATTTTGATGGCCGGATGTCATGGAGCCGTTAAGCTGTTATTCCCGATGATTTCCGGCATCGAGGAGGTTCTGGCCTGTAAAGAAGTCATCGCCGAGGCCAAGAACAATCTCCGTCAAGAGAACATCCCCTTTGCCGACGATATCCCCATCGGGGTGATGATTGAAGTCCCTGCGGCAGTACAAATGTGTAAGTTCCTGGCTACAGAAGTTGATTTCTTCGCCCTGGGAACCAATGACCTGGTCCAATACATGCTGGCCGCCGACCGCAACAATCCCTTGGTCAACAAATATTATAATCCGCTCCACCCGTCCATCCTGCAGGCGATCAAATATGTCAGCGATACGGCAAACCGTCTGGGAAAAGGGGTGTGCTTGTGTGGTGAAATGGCGTCGGATCCGTTGAGCTTTCTGGTTTTACTCGGTATCGGAATCCGCGAGTTTTCCATGGTTGCGCCGTTTATCCCCCGCACCAAGGCATTTCTGGCTGACATCAACTGTTCCGATGCCACATTCATTGCTCAAGAAGTCTTACAGATGGGTGGCAGCGAGCAAATTCATGATTTTCTGGTGGCGGCGGTTAATGACCTTCACTCCGGCCCTCACCATTCGTCTCACTTGTCCGATTAAGGACGCCACCTTAGCGCCATCAGATCTCTTGCCGGAGGCTAGGAATTTAATTTTCTCACCGAAGAATGTTTTGCGGGGTGGTATTCCGGGACGATCTTTTCTAACAGATCCACCGTCAAATCAAGATCCATACGTCGCGCCGCATCGAATAATTGCGTGACAAGAGTCTGCAGCAGCACTTCATCCTCCATCACCGAACGGGCAACACAGATTTTTTCGTGGGTGGTTGGTTTCACCCCTTCCCCTTCGAGAAGCAGTTCTTCGTAAAGCTTTTCCCCAGGGCGAAGACCAGTAAAGACAATATCGATCTCTTCATAGGGTGTTTTACCTGACAAACGGATTAACTCCTCGGCGAGATGAAGAATTTTCACCGGCTCCCCCATATCCAACAGATAAATTTCTCCACCATCCCCCATACTTCCCGCCTGCAACACTAATTGCGCCGCTTCGGGAATAGTCATAAAGAAGCGGGTGATATCCTTATGGGTCACCGTTACCGGGCCCCCATTGCGGATCTGCTCTTTAAACGTCGGGATGACACTCCCATTACTGCCCAGAACATTGCCGAAGCGTACCGTCACAAAGCGTGTAGGGCTCTTTCGAGACAACGCCTGGACAATCTTTTCAGCCGCACGTTTCGTCGCCCCCATCACATTAGTAGGATTCACCGCCTTGTCCGTAGAGACCATAACAAAGCGTTCGACACGAAACATGTCCGACGTCTCAGCCATAACCTGAGTACCGCGAATATTGTTATTGACTGCTTCAGCCGGATTCAATTCCATCATCGGTACGTGCTTATACGCCGCAGCATGAAAAACAACCTCCGGCATAAACTCATCAAAGATCGCTTCCACTCTGGCCCGATAACGAATATCGCCAATAATGGGATATACCGGCAACTTCGGATAAAGCTCTTTCAGCTCCTGCTCAATAGCAAACAATGGCGTTTCGCCATTCTCAAACAACACCAACCGACTCGGCGAAAACCGTGCCACCTGACGGCACAACTCGCTGCCAATACTCCCGCCAGCACCGGTGATCAATACCCGTTTACCGCACAAATAGCTCGAGATCTGTTGTGAATCAAGTCGAACCGGGTCCCGCCCGAGAAGATCCTCAAGAGATACGGCTTTGATCTGCTCAACGGACACCGAGCCATCAATTAAGCCACCAACACTGGGTAAGGTCTTATATTGAACCTTGGCCTGCTGGCACTGGTCGACTATATCTCGAATCTGAGTACCTGACGCTGAGGGAATTGCGATCACAACTTCGTCGATCTTCTTTTTATCGCAAACCTTGGGAATATCCTGACATGTACCCAAAACCGGTAAACCAAGAAACTTCTCCCCCTGTTTGCGACGGTCGTCATCGATAAAGCCAACCGCTTCGTATTTCAGCTTACGATTCAAACGCAGTTCACGTGCAATGACCTGACCGGCATCACCGGCACCAACAATCAACAAGCGAGGCTTTCCGGCACTGCTCACAGGAACCGGATAGAAATTTTCCCGAAAGGCGCGAATGATAAAACGGATTCCGGCAACAAACAAAAAACAAAACAACCCATCAAGAAACAGGATTGTCCGCGGAATCATCTCAAGGCGATAGACAAAGACGGCATAGACCACCACCCCGGAAGAAGCGAAAATATTTGCTTTGCAGATGGTCACCAGATCCGCCATTGAAACATAACGCCACCAGCCACTGAACAAACCATATCGCCAGAACACAAACAATTTGATCACAATAACAGCGGGGAGAAGGCGCCAGAATGTCTGCAACGCATAGCTGGTCACAAGAAAATCGGAGCGAATAACAAACGCCATCATCAAACCAGCCACAATCGCAAACAGGTTGATCGTGATGGTCAGGGGCAATCTTTT
>PKUE01000056.1 GCA_002869685.1 Desulfuromonas sp. | reverse complement strand
GGCACCGACCTGTTTTTTCAATCGATAACACTCGATATCCAGGGCCAGTTGACAACGCTCGTCACCAGCCTCAGCCCATTCGATGACATCACGGCGATCGGTGTATTTTCCGGTAATGCCGAGTAAACCAGATTTCTTGTTGAGGATCGCGTCGATGGTTTTAGCGCTGTGCCCTTCCTGATCCATAATGAAAGCGGGAATTGCCGGATCAATATCACCACAGCGGGTGCCCATGACGGCACCTTCAAGAGGGGTTAGTCCCATGGTGGTATCGACTGAAATACCCCCCTGGATGGCACAGTGAGAAACACCGTTACCGATGTGCATCGTGATGAGATTGCAGTCTTTTTGGGGTTTGCCCAGTAATACGGCCGCCCGTTTTGAGACATAGAGATGGCTCGTGCCGTGAAAACCATAGCGGCGTACACTGTGTTTTTCGTACCACTCGTAGGGAACCGGGTAGAGGTAGGCCTTTTCAGGCATACTTTGGTGAAATGCGGTATCAAAAATCGCCACATGAGGAACATTCGGTAAAATAACCTTGGCAGCTTCAATTCCGGAAATATTCGCCGGGTTGTGCAACGGTGCCAGGTGTTGAACCTCCTTGATCCCCTCAATGACCTTGTCGTCGATAAGAACCGAACAGGTGAATTTTTCACCGCCATGCACAACGCGATGACCGACGGCGGAAATCTGACTCATATCCGTCATCACCCCGTGGGTTACATGAGTCAGGGTTTTAACAATCAGATGAATGGCCGTTTCGTGGGTGGGACAGTCGTACTTTTTACGATAGTTTTCCCGCCCGGGAACCTCGTGGACGATAAAGGAGTCTCCGATGGTGACTCTTTCGACGACTCCTTTGGCGATGACAGCCTTCTTGTCCCAGTCGTAAAGTTGATACTTGAGGGAGGAACTGCCGCAGTTCAAAGCTAGGATTTCCATGTGATCAATTCTCCTCGATCTTATTAAGCAAGAGTGGTTACTACCCTGATGCTAAAAGTTTTCTGCATCACGAAGGTCAGGCACAAAATCGGTTTTCCGGTAATTTCCAGGCAACGCGTTCGTCACCACGACGGATGGTGTATTGCCGTTCGTCAAAATGGTCGAGTAAGGCTTTTGTTTGTTTCCTGGCACTGCCGAGGATGTCGCGGAATTCAGCAAGTGTCAGGGCGCTGTGGCCTGCAAAGTGGTGTTGCAGCGCCAGCAGGCTTTGCTGGTAAACCTCTTGATGAAAAATCGTTTCTTCGTTGAGACGCACGAGAACGCCAGTTCCCAAAAGGTAAGCCAGATATTTTTCTGCTTCGGGGATGGAAAAATTCAGGGTGTCGAGCACTTCGGACCAAATTGGGGTTTGGGTCCCCGCATTGATGTAGATCTCGACGATCTGCTGAATCTTCTGGCGCTGATCTTCCGTGGGAGTTGGCGAGAAGCCGACATTCTTAATCCATTCTCCGCTCTGTTCGAGTTTTGCCGTTTCTGAAAGGGTATTGAGTAATTGGTCAAAGCCCTTGAGCGCGAGTTTTGGGGGGAGAACACTTTTGAGTGTGGCTCGCGGAATCCCCGGCAGTAATGGATTGTTCTGATGGTAATTGTAGACTTCTTTGGCCAGACGGATCTGCCAGGAGCGTTCCGTTTCGTACGACAGCCATTGATTGCCCAGCAACGTCACCCTTTTTTCCTGCTGCAACGTCTCCAGCAGCTCCGTTACGCGTTCCTTGCCAAGGCCTGAGACTGTTTCAAGCTCTTTTTGCTTAATGGGACCCAAAGAGGTGACTTTTTGAAACAGAAACGCTTTTTCCCCCGATTCAAGCTCGGCCAGAGCTTCAATGATCTCTTCGCGAAAACGACGGTGCTTGACAGGTTTGGCATCAAGTACTTTGCCTCCACCTATTGTGGTCATCGGGGAGTAAGAACGGATAATAAAACGGTCCTCGCGGTGGGCCACCAGTGGACGTTCCAGATGGATTTGAGCGACGACGCTCTCGCCGGGCTTGAGTTCATCGCGATCAAGCAGAGCAACCAGGCCAACGACCCGTGCGGTTCCCAGATAAACATGTACCGGGGCGCGAAACTTGAGGGGCCGGGAGGCGCTTTGCAACAACGACAGGCGAACATCGATACGTTGCGTCTGTTCAAAGACGCCTGGTGAGCAGATCACCGAACCGCGCTCCAGCTTGGACCGGTCAAGACCAGCAAGGTTGAGGGCAACGCGTTGTCCCGCGAACGCTTTGTCCACTCTTTGGCCATGGACCTGAACTTCCCGGACACGGATGGTGTCACCGGCAGGAAGAGCATCGACGCTGTCCCCAGCGCGAATTTCACCTGAAAGCAGGGTGCCGGTAATCACGGTGCCGAATCCGTCGACGGTAAAGTGACGATCTACCGGCAGGCGCAACAAGCCTGCGCAGTTTTTTGCCGGTAATTCTTCAATGGTTTTCTGAATGGTATAACGCAGTGCGTCAATTCCTGTCCCGCTGACCGAGGAGACGCGGCGAATGGGAGCATTGTGTAAAAATGTGCCGCTGACTTTTTCGCGTATCTCTTCCTCGACAAGTTCAATCCAGTCTTCCTCAGCCAGGTCACACTTATTCAGGACGATAATGCCGCGGCGAATTTGTAACAATTCGAGTATCTCAAGATGTTCATGGGTCTGCGGCATCATCCCTTCCATGACATCGATAACCAGCAACACCAGGTCGATACCGCCAATACCAGCCAACATGTTGCTGATAAAACGTTCATGGCCGGGAACATCGACGACACCGGCGATTTGGCCGTTGGGCAAGGTAAAAGGGGCAAAGCCGAGGGTGATGGAGATCCCGCGTTTTTTTTCTTCTTGAAGCCGGTCCGTCTCTGAACCGGTGAGAGCCCGAATCAACGAGGTTTTCCCATGATCTACATGGCCGGCAGTCCCGATGATGGCGTGACGATCTTTGGATGCGTTCATGGGCAGAGTCCGTTTCTAGCCTCTAGGCGCTGTAGCGGTTTTCTGTTCCGTTGAGGGATGAACTTCAACAGGATGTAACGTGCGGCATCTTTTTTCATCATGGTCATCCCTTTGTTCGTCCAGTGTGGTTTTCCACGGATTTTGGCGGGAGTAGATGGGAATCGAACCCACCGGGGATGGGATGCACCCCCCATCGGCTTTGAAGGCCGTGAGCACCACCAGGATACTAGCTACTCCCTCATGCGTTACTTTTCCTCTTACGCTTTTTTCACACCGCTGATCGTCGAAATGTCCTTGAGATCACGGATGTTTGTTGCAGATTAAAGGTAGCAAGGGGGGTGCCAATGCGATTTTTCAGGTATAAGTATTGATAATAATGGGAGAAATGATATTTGGCGTAGTGATGGTTCGGCAGGTAAAGGGTATAGCGTGCGTTGTGAAAGAGGGTGCGTGCCGGAGTGATAATCTAATAAAAACGATATGTTGTATGGCTATAGGACACACTATAGATCATAGTGTTTTCTATAGTGTTTCCTGGCGTCGCCTGTTTAGTGTGTGTTCGTTGGAGAAAATCTGTGCTTTAGCAGGTTGTTGAAAAAATCCCATCCGAGGCCTTTTCAACGGTACAAGCCGAAAATGCGTTTTCCGACTTGCTTACAAAATCAATCACTTAAAGACCTGTTCTTGATTTTTGTCGCCCGTCCATAGGTTGTCCTTCAACAGCCAGTTAGAGACAAAAAAGCGCCACCACGATAGATCGTGATGGCGCTTTCTCTGATTAAGAAAGAACTGAAATATTGAGTGATTGAAGTCGTTAGACTTATGGTTCAACCACCTTTTGCGGGGAGGCGACAATTTCAGTAACAGTCTCATCAACAGGCAGTTTCTCTTCTCTGAGTGCTTTCAGCAGTGATACACACGCCGCAAGCATGATGAGTATAAATGGGAATGCGGCAGCTACAGAAATCGTTTGCAGCGGTTTTAATCCTCCGGCAAGTAACAGAACGGCTGCCAGTGCAGACTGAACCAGTCCCCAGAAAATTTTCTTTTGGTTGGAGGGATTCAAGTCTCCGCCACTGGTAAACATCCCCAAAACAAATGTGGCAGAGTTGGCCGAGGTGATAAAAAACGTGCAGAGCAAGACGATAGCGACCATCGACAGAGCCCATCCCATCGGGTATTTTGCCATGACAACAAACAGGGCCGATTCAGGAGCACTGGCCAGTTGGGAAAGTTGCTCAAGTCCCAGTGTGTTCATCAAGTTCAAGCCCAGAGTTCCGAAGACGGCAAACCACAGGAATGACGCCATCGCCGGAGCGACCGTCACACCGATAATGAACTCGCGGATGGTGCGTCCCTTGGAAATACGCGCGATAAATGAACCGACAAAAGGAGCCCAGGCGATCCACCACGCCCAATAAAAAACGGTCCAACCGTTGACCCAGGAATTGTCGCCATAGGCCTTGATATTGAAGCTGCCTTGAATGAAGGTGCTGATATAGCCACCAAAGCCAGAGAACAGCGCGTTAAGAATCTTAACCTTCGGGCCGACCAAAAAGGCCAGTATGATAAAAGTTGCCGCTAAAAACAGGTTGATGTCGCCAAGAATTTTAATCCCTTTGTTGACACCACTGACGGCAGTCCAGATGAAAACAACAGTAACCACCGCAATAATGATCAGGGCAACCGTGTTGTTTTCTGGGATTCTGAATAGTGAATTAAATCCACTGTTAATCTGTAGTGTGCCCAGTCCAAGCGAGGTGGCGACGCCGGCCACTGTTGCAAATACGGCCAACGTGTCGACTGTTTTACCGATTGGGCCACGTACGCCTTTTTCACCTATTAACGGCAGAAAGAGGCTGCTGATCAGGCCGGGCGCACCTTTTCTAAACTGAAAATAGGCCAGTGCCAGACCGATAATGCTGTAGTTGGCCCACGGGTGGAAGCCCCAGTGTTTAAAGGATGCTCTCATGGCAAAGGCTGCCGCTTCTGGAGAGCCGGGCTTCAGCCCCGGTGGGGCAACCAAGTGAGAAATGGGCTCGGCAATCCCCCAGAAAACCAGACCGATTCCCATGCCGGCTCCAAAGAGCATGGCAAACCAGGACGAGGTGCTGAATTCCGGTTTTGAGTTGTCGTCTCCTAATTTGATCGAACCGTACTTACTGAAGGCCAGCATCATGGCAAAGACAACAAAAATAAACATGGAGGCCAGATAGGCCCAGCCGAAGTTGTCTGTTAAAAAGGCGAGCAGGTTATTGCCGAATGCTGAAAAATGTTCTTGTGCTGCCATACCCCACGCAAGAATTACGACGACAATTCCTACGGAAGCATAAAATACTGTATTATCTTTCTTTCCATCAGCCATCTTAAACTCCTGACTTCCCAGTGTTCAGATCCTGGGAGGGTTATTTTATGGTGGTGCATGGAACGTGACGCTCTGTTTGCAGATGCCCGATCCTGTGGCATTGACTCACCACCGAATCGGGCATCTTTGACGATTGACTGCAGCTTTAGATTTTGACTTTAAAAACAGTCTGCTCTTTGATGTCTTCTGTCAGAGCGTCCAGAGCCACCTCAACCCGGTGACGGCGCAGCTTGTACTGCTCTTCCTTTGAGGTCGCAGGATCACCGAGTGGATAGGGGATAGAGATTGTCGGAACGATTTTGTTGGCACCAACGGACCTGGCGACCGGGATCAGGTTACACAGGATAACAACCGGGAAACCTGCTTTTTCTACTTCTTTGACCATCGTTGCACCGCAACGAGTACAGGTACCTCATGTGGAAACCATCAGGACAGCATCGACCTGGGCCTCCTTCATGTGGACAACAATCTCCTGAGCCATGCGGCGTGCCTCGGCTTCGGTGGTTCCTGTACCAACGGTTGAGTAGAAGTCTTTGTAGAGTTCGCCGATTTTGCCTTCTTTTTCAAATGCGCGCATCACATCGATCGGCATGATGACATTGGGGTCAGCATCGGCCGCCGCAGGGTCAAAACCGGCATGGATGGTTTTGAACACACCGGATTCCAGGTGATCCATACCGCTGATGTCGTACTTGCCCCAGCGGGTTGCCGAAGCGGATTGAATCTTATCCGGGTTATCGACGGGGACAATGCCGCCCGTGTTCATCAGAGCAATGCGAGCTTTGGACAGATCAACAACCGGCTTGGCAATTTCTACCCGGTCTGACTTCGGAATGGGCAGTTCAGTCTGATACTCTTCACCTGCAAGTTTCTTTTTCAGCATTTCAACGGCACGAATGGCGGCCGGCTTAGCTTCTTCAGGCCAGAACTGATGACGAATTCCTCGCGGGAAAAACTCTTCAGCTTCGGCACGCAGCATGGTTTCACCAGCGAGCAGCTTGTCGCCGATGTTGGCCATTTTTTTGATGTCTTTGCGCATTTTGGCGGCAATGTGGCCACCCTCAGCGATGTAGAGTTCTTTTTTGAACATCAGGACACCGGGGTTCTCCACATGCATGGAACTGACGGTTTCAACACCGAACTTCTCCCTGACAGCGCGGCAGATAAAACCGCAGGCACTGCCGTAACGACCGGCCTGAAACGCCGGACCGGCGAAGAAGATGTCAAACTCGATTCCTTCCAGGCCTTCGAGAATGCGTTTTACCGCTTCTTCCTGGTTGGAACCGATAAAGTTGTCACCACAGATGACGGTATGAGTGACTTCGGCATTTTGGAGCTGCTTGTCGAGTTCCAGAGCGGGACCGACAAGGCCTTCACGAATTTCCGGTTCGAAATCGGCTTCTGTTTCGCCACCGACACCAGCAAAAAACTGGTTAATGTACAGAACTGCTTTTTTCATAGCTTTTCCTCCATGGGGTGAAAAAGGGGGAGTTATTTAAAATTCCGTCATGGTTTTTGGGGACCAGCCAGAGACCTGATCACCGCAGAACATGGCGTTGTTTTCCATGATGATGGAGCCATCCTCTTTTACGGAAGAACCGAGGATCTCATCGCCACTCCAGCCACCGGAGAGGCCATCTCTGGACAACGCTTCCAGTTCACCGATAACGCGCTCCATGGCGGGCAGGCGAATCAGCTGGGAGACGTTGCCGCAAGAAACAATGGCGTTGGCTTTTTCGTCCAGGGCCACCAGCGGCTGGCTCTGACCGTCGCGACCGGTACACTCGTTGGTGACACCGACGGTTTTGACACCGGCATCCTCCAGCGCGACAAAGCAGGCGATGAAGTCGGCATCAGGGTTGCCATAGCCTTCTTCCGCCAGGACCGCGCCATCGGCACCCAAAGATTTGGCGATCTGGGCGACGTACACAGCGGAGCGCTCTTTCTGCTCCAGAGAAACGTTGAGGTTGGACATGATGACGCCGAGGAAGTTGATGCTTTTGCCGTGCTCTTTGTAGAGCTCTTTGATGGTCGGGTTGTTCTGGAAATCATAGGTTGACCATTTGGATGAACAGGGCATAAACGAACCGGAGATCACCGCACCGTCAATGATCTCGTTGGGGTGCATCAGGGTCGGCAGGTAGTTGTTCATATCCCAGCCGTAGACCAGATCGTTGTAGCCGTCTTCTTCCATCTGGGATTGGCCCTGCAACACATAAACCACGGAGGGCAGAGCGTTGACTTCGGCGCTACGCTTGGTGATAGCACCCAGCTCGTATTCCTCAATGTCGTCCGGTTGCAGTTCTTTAACTGCGTTGCCGAGATATTCGGCCAGACGGTGAGCGCCCCAACGCAACGCCCGGTTTTTCTTCTGCTGTTCATGGCGCTCGAATTCCTCATCGGTGTCGGCAACCAGGCAGATGTTGATCAAGCTGGAGAACAGGCTGTATTTAGCGCCTTCTCCGGACATGTCGATGAGGCCATCGCCGAAGCTGCCCCAGTGCTCGCCAACGGCCAGTACGCTGCAGCCTTTGAGAGCATGGGTGCGGCCTTCGCCGACAGGGTGGACTTCGCCGGTGACGCCGGGGAACAGCGGGTGATCTGCATTGACACGGCAGCGAGGCTCAATGGCTTCTTTAACCGGAACAATACGAATGCTTTCGCCGGGTTTGGCGATCTGGATATCACAGGTAGTGATATGTTCATCTTCTTTGATATAGTCGATAGCTGCTTGCTTATCGATGATCAAAGTACCGTTGGAAAACGATGTCTCTGTGCCGAAGCACACATCCTTTACATGAAAATTACCAATTTCTAGTTTCACTTTTCGGACTCCTCTCTTAGTTTTGATCTGACGAAAAACGATTCAGCGGGGACTTTCTAAGCACCCATCAGACCTTTTTCCTGCAGAATCGCTTTGGCCTGTTCCACCTTCTGGTCGTTGACAAGAACGATAGGTCCGGTGCATCCCATGCCACTTTCGCCGTATATCCCAGCACTCCAGAGAACCTGCACCGCATCATCAAGGTCCATGATGTCAATGCCAGAAATCGAGCTGGTGACGATCTCTTTGGGGGGAGCCGTGACTTCTGCTACCGGTTCACTGCTTTTCTTGCTGTCTTTGTCCAGGCTGTCCAAAATGGCATCAAGTTTTGCCGCTTTGGCCTGGGAAAATTCCTGTTTGCAGATTTCAGCCAGATCACCCTGGGCCAGACTGGCCCCATAGCGGATGGCATTGGCGACCACAGGAACCCCCGAGGCTCTGGACAGGATCAGAATGGTTCGCTGATATCCTTCACCGATGCCGGGACCGTAACCGCTGCCGAGGGCCTCATAGCTGCCCCCCGTGGTGTATGACGAGAACGTTTTCATCAGGATGTTTCCGGTCAACGAATCGGTCACCATCACGTCCACGGTTCCGGTGAGCAGGTCGTTGCCTCGCATCACCGCACCGCCGTCGGAACGCATGGATTCCGAAAAGCGCACTGGATAACCGTTGCTATCGAGCTCTTTCAACGCACGCTCGACCTGGCGAGCCCCATCGACATTCAGAATGCCGACGCTGGGTTCTTTGATGCCGATAGCCTTGGCAGCAATGATGCCGTTGAGAGCATTTTTGACCATCGCCTTGGCGCGATGCGCCGAGGTGGTGCCGGTGGTGGTGGCCAGCAGCATCTCCTTGCCCACACCGGGCGTGACCACCCGGCCAACGGTGGAAACACCGATGGGGAAGTTGTAATGCATGGTGACGCATGCTTGCAGGTAGCCTGAATCAAGCAGCTCTTCCATTTTGGCGTGAGCCGCTTCCTCAGAATCGACCTCGAACACCTCCAGATCCGTCTCTGTCTGAGGGCCGATGAGAACCACTTCAAAGTTTCCCGCATCGCGCGCGGCAAGTTCGGCACCCCGAACCAGGTTGTCGACACCATGTTCGCTGCCTAATGTGGTGAGACCCACTTTGACTTTGGCGCCAAACTGCCCTGATTCAATGGCTTCGGAGATGTCGAGAAACGTTTTGCCGATCAGTTGTTTTACTGCAGTATTTTCACTCATGATCCCCCCTTATTCGCTCAGAAGGTGGGAGGCAAAATCTTTCATGGTTTCGGCAATCAAGTTCTTGATTTCTTCTTGAGAAACGCTCTGTTGGGCGGAGGAAACCTGGCCGCTGTTTCTTTCGACGATGATAGAGACACCATCAAAAAGGTTGGTCATGCGACCGAGGAACAAACTGCCTTTACCGATGACCATCGTACGGTTCAGCTTACCGGTGGTCAGATCTTCACGGGCAAATCCAAGGTAGGGAACGCCTGAGGGGATATGGCCCTGAGTCGGGGCCCAGCCGGGCATACCATGTTTTTCGACAAAACTTAACAACTCGGTGCGCTCCAGCTCCTGGCGCTTGACCGCGAGGGCGGCAATCATCTTGTAGTTCGCCTCGGGTACATCGCCTGCGCCGGCTGGCTTGGTGACATCGGGGTTCTGCATTTCGACGGAGTACTTGTCGATGGCGGTGATTTTCAAGTCCGCTTTGTCGAGGGGAGCTGTGACCAGTGCAGTAATGACTGCCTGGGGGGAAGAACCGGTGCCGACGGTGTGACGACCGACCAGGTCGGTGCGCAGAACAGGGCTGACACCATCGTTGGCGCTGATCAGAATGGCGAAGCCTCCCAGAACATCTTCGAGGATGGGGATCCCTTTTTTGACGTGATCCTTGCCGTTCATTCCGAGTTTTGCGGTGGCGCCACCTGCGACGACAGCGACATTACTGTAGATGCCACTTTTGACCAAAGCTGCTGCTTCAACCAGGGCATGCAAAGGAGCAGCACAGAAACCGCGGGTATCGGACCCGGTCGCATTGACCGCGCCGCACATCTCAGCGATTGATTTGGCGAAGTTGCCGCCACCACGCTGGTTCATGTCGCCGCAGGCTTCTTCTGAACATTCAATCACGTACTCGATGGTGTCCTTCTCAATGCCGGAGTTCTCCATCAAGTGACTCAGGGCCAGTGCGCCGCTCGCTTTAACCACCAGGTTTTCGTAGATCACGTGGGCGGAAAGGTTCAGGTCAATGTCATGCGCTTTTTTTACACAGCCAACCAGTTGACCCTGGTGATAGATCGCTTCCGCGTGTTCTGCAGTGATGGCATGTTCGATATTCTTCAGCTCGACACCGGCACCAAGTTTCTCGACGTCACCGGTAAGCAGGGGATGTTGAGAGATCTTCTCAGTGACGGCGGCAACAAAGTCTTTGCTCAGTTGAACGAGATCGAAGCCATCGGCAATTTTGAGCAGGGCGATGAATTCGTCTTGCGGTAGAATTTCACCGTACTTACCGGCGCGGGTGGCGTTGGCGATGCCATTGGCGTACCAGGGTGTTTCGATCGCCCTGAGATCGTCGGGCGTGATATTGCCGATGTAAGCCTGGTTCGGCGCATAGCTGACAACTTCTTCGTAGCTGCGGATTGAAGCTGAGATGTTTTTGAGATATTCGGAATCCGGATTGATCTGTTTTTCCGATGTCTGGGTTGTCCCGTTATGGAGGATCATATCCGGGGTGTGAACAAGTACATAGCTGGCATGTTTCAATACTGCATTGTCCATAGAACTCACCTCTAGGTTCGTAATTTGGTTGTAGATTCAATTCCTGCATCGAGAGCGCGACCCCCAAGGTAGTGCTCTTCAGGATTTTTCAACCGGTGACACAAAGGGTGGGCCAATGGTTCAGCCCACCCTTTGTTGTTCCGGCTTTATCGAGTTCTAGAGATACTTGCAGTACTGAGATCTGATCTCAGTCATCTCTTCGACGATGCTATCGACATCAAGCACCATCTCCATCATCTCGATCTGATCGCTGTAA
>PKUE01000155.1 GCA_002869685.1 Desulfuromonas sp. | reverse complement strand
TCGATAACACTCCCCGTCTGGATCGTACAGTGGCGACCGATCCGGGTCGCGCCGCGCAGGTGGCAATTGGCCTCAATCACCGAATCACTGTCAATAACAACTGCGGCGTCGATATAGGTCGTCGCCGGGTCGCGCAGCGTGACGCCATTAAGCATGTGCTGACGGTTGATCCGCTGTTGTAGAATCCGTGCTGCCTCGGCCAGTTGTACCCGGTCATTGATTCCCATACTTTCCGCAGCATCTTCGAGCACGCATGCGCCAACACGATGACCGGCCGCTTTGGCCAGAGAAATGATGTCGGTCAGGTAATACTCGCCCTGAGCATTATCGCGGCCGATTTTCTGAAGTAAGTCGAAAACCAGTGGGGCTTCAAAAGCGTAAATACCGGTGTTGATTTCCTGAAGCTTTTTTTCCTCATCCGTCGCATCCTTTTGTTCAACGATTTTTTCAATACCGTCTGCGGCACGAACGATGCGGCCGTAGCCAAAAGGGTTGTCCATGCACGCGGTAAGAACCGTAACCGAAGAATGCTCGGCGCGGTGACGTGCAATCAGTTGGCGTAATGTCTGCTCGCGCAGCAGCGGAACATCACCACACAGCAACAGCAGGGTTCCGCTGAATCCCTCAAACGCTGAAGCGGTCACCTGCAGAGCATGACCGGTGCCCAGCTGCTCCTCCTGCAGGACAAATGACACCGGCTGGTCACTGAATGCCGCTTCGACCTGCTGTGCCTGATGACCAACAACCATAACGGTTTTCTCACAGCCCAAAGTCTGGCATAAATGCACAGGATAATACGCCAGAGGGTGACCGGCGATCTGGTGAAGAACTTTGGATTGTTCTGATTTCATCCGGGTCCCCTTGCCAGCGGCAAGGATAACGGCAGCGAGATTATCTGTAGACATCGTGTACCCTCTTAGAATATGTTAAACTCACTTTTCTATCTGAAATGGTGGATGGAGTCAAGCGCGTTCCCTTCCCGGTTTTCTCCGTGGAGGTCAAGGAGGTTTAGCTTTGGCCAAAGGTCATGATGAGCGTTCGCAGATCAGCCAGAATCTGGTTGATATTGAGCTCAAAATAAAAGAACTGCGGATTCGCTATGAACAATATTTCGCTGGAGTGGAAAAACGTGCACCGATTAAGGAGCGAGAGGCTCTGGAACGGTTGATCCGCCGTCTAAACCAACGCAAAATTATCCAGACCGAACTACGATATCGCTTTCAAAACCTTTGTGGAAGTTTTTATTCTTATCAGGGAATGTGGGATCGTATTCAACGCGAAATGGATGAAGGGCGTTATCATCGCCAGCAAAAAACTTCCGGGTCAAGCCAGGATACGCAAATCACCGAGGTGGAACGGGTCTATCTGGATTATCAGTCCATTTGCCGTGAATGTGATCGTCCGGCCCCGCCCAAGGCACAGTTGGAATCGTTCATAGAAAAACAGAAGGAAAATATCCGGCAGAAATATGGCAACGTCGAATGTAATTTTCGCGTGGTGAACGATAACGGCAAGCCAAAGATCACAGTAAACCTTAAGCGTTGATTTATGATTGAAAACTCCATTGTTTTTGCCACGCTGCATGTGCGTCCTTCAGCCCAGGCGGTTGCCTTGGGTGCTGCGACCGTTGCCGCGGCCCTGCCCGCCCCGCTTAAAGAGCGTGTTAAGCTGATCGATTTATTTCCACATCACAGTGTTGACGATATGGCGACCAGCATTCTGGCTGCCCACCCGGCGATCGTCGCGTTGGGTATCTATGTCTGGAATCATCATCAGGTAATTGCATTGGCAAAACAGTTGCGCGCGCGTCAGCCCGATTGTCGACTGATCGTCGGTGGACCGGAAGTCACTGCAAATGTGGATCGCTTTGCCCATTATCAGCTGTTTGATTATCTGGTGTGTGGTGAAGGGGAAGATCTGATTGAAACGGTGATCAGCGCGATCGAGAGTGGTGATCACCGCGAAGAGTGTTGTCGTAGTGAGATTCCCGTCGATCTGACCAGACAAATTTCTCCCTGGCTCGATCGCCAGTTGATTCCTGCACAGGGCGTATTGTGGGAAACCTCGCGTGGTTGTCCGTTTGGCTGTTCATTCTGTTTTGACGCCCGTGGCGATCACGGGGTTCGGACTGTTCCCTATCCGCGACTGGAGCAGGAATTGGCGCTGTTTGTCGAGCATGGGGTTTCCCAGGTCTGGGTGCTGGATTCCACCTTCAACTATCCTCTTGAACGGGGCAAGGAGTTGATTCGTCTGATTGCGCGGATTGCTCCCCATATCCATTTTCACCTTGAAGCTAAAATTGAGTTTATTGATGAAGAACTGGTCGAACTGTTAAGTACGATCCACTGTTCAGTGCAAATTGGTTTGCAGTCGGCCAACCCGCAGGTGGTCTGCAAAATGCGGCGACACTTTGACGCCGACCAGTTTCGCGATCATGTTGCGTTACTTCACTATGCTGGCATCACCTATGGAATTGACCTGATGTACGGCCTTCCCGGAGATGACGATCAGGGATTTCGCCGCAGTGTCGATTTTGTGCTGGGCTTACAGCCCAACCATGTTGACCTGTTTCCCCTGGCCGTATTACCCGGCACGGAATTGTTTCAGCAACAACAGCACTATGGTCTGGAGGCGGAACCTGACCCGCCCTATCGACTGATCGCCAGTCGTTCCATGTCTCCTGATGCTATGGCCGCCTGTGGCCAGCTGGCGGCGTTAACGGATCTGTTTTATAACACCGGACGAGCTGTGGGTTACTTTCTCGACCTGTGTCGGGCGGTTGACCTGGAGGCCGTTGAGCTGGTGGAGGCATTTGGCACCTGGCTGCTTGGCTCCCGCGGGGTGACGGTGCAACAGCTGCTTGATCAGAATTGGACCGCTGACCAGGCCCTTTCGCTGCAGCGGGAATTCTTGCAAGATTGGCTGGCAGAAAATACCCTGGCATTTCTGTGGCCCGCTGTCGACGACTTGATCCGTTTTCATTCCAGTTGGGCTCAGGCTCAGCTCGGTGCGGATATTGAGGTGGTGGAAGAGAGTGTTGCGTTGGACGGACGTCAGCTGAAAAATCCCTGGCGCTGTGCCGGGACGGTTCAGTTGCGACGCTTCAATTATTGTCTGGATGACTGGATTTTGGCCGAAGGTGATCTGGTTGAACAGGCTGAATATGGAGAAACTGTTGGCGATATCGCCCTGTTTTTCCGGAGTGATAACCAGGTGGAGTGTGTGCGGGTTGAGGGCATTGTGCCGAGTTGTTTTCCCGATGACGGTTCATTTCCGCCAGTGGAAACGCTACGCTCCCGAGGTGCAATTATTGATGAAGAGTCCTATTTGGCCTGGCTGAGCCAGGCCATTGCCTTTGGGCTGGTGGTGGCGGACTAGATTTTTTTGGTTGGCGGAGCACTGAGGTCGTCATAAACCAGCTTCAGGGATTTTTTACTCCGGGCGCACAGGCGCAGGCCATTGACCGGTTTCGGGATAAAGTCAACGAAGCCCATGTCGAGTAGTTCCGCTTCTTCCCTTGCCGTCGCCCGACTGGATGTGGCGATAACGGGGATTTCGCTGGTATGGGGATTTTTCTTCAGCGAGCGGTACAGATCCGTCCCGCTCATCTTCGGCATGTTGATTTCGGTAATAATGAGATGGGGATGGGCGTTGACTGCCGCGGGCAGAGCCTCAATACAGTTATTGCACTGAATCACCTCAAACCCTTCTTTGGTCAGGACGGAAACCGCTGCAGACAAAGATTGCAGCTGATTATCCACGACCATGATCCGCCACCATTTCCCCTGCTCCGGTGCCTGCATCGATTTCAGATAGTGTTTGTTGATGGCTGAATGGATCTCATTGGGCGTCGTCAGGTAGGGAACGATCCGCAGACCGGTGCCAAACGACAAGGTGTCGAGTGTTTCCATGTCGAGGGGGTTGACCATGGCCAGATAGAGGGTTTTTTCTTCAACGCGCAGTGGAAAAATGAGCTTCTGCAGCGCTTTTTCACTGTCGACCAGATCAAGAATTTGTTCGGGGAAGTTGTGGGCAGCAATGTTCTTGACTGTTTTCAGACCAAACTGGCGAGCCAGAACCAACGCAATATCTCGTTCAGAGATGACATTCTCCTCCTCCAGAATCTGTCCGAGGCGCTTGCCGGTACCTGCTTGTTTCTTCAAGGCTTTTTGAAGTGTTACTTCGTCCAGAACGCCTTCATCAACCAGAACTTCTCCAAATTTTTTACGCTTAGCCATGGTGATCACCTGTTGGTCTGACTAGAGTCTATTATTTTCTGTAACCGCCTAAATCTCTATGTCTTTGCTAACCTAGCAGGTTCTATAAGAAAATCAAGTATTTACTATAAGGTATTGTTAATAGTTATTAAGTTCTCATGGTTTTTTTCTTGCCTGTAGAATGTTGTTCACTTCAGTAGGGGTGAAAATATAATTGTTTTTACAGTATTCACAGGTGATTTCAGTGTTCTCATCCCTTTCGGCCAATGCGTGCAAGTCCTCCACGGGCAGGCCGGTGAGCATGGTAAATACATGGCGGCGGTTGCAGCTGCAGCGAAAGGATAACTCGGTTGTTGACTGAAGTTTGAACGCACTGTCATTGAGAATGTTCTGAGCGAGTTCAAGGGGAGAGAGACCTTCACGAATCAGCGACGAAACTGGAGGCAAGGTGCATAGATGATTATCCAGAGTCTCCAGAACCTCATCATCACAATTCGGCATGGCCTGGATGAAGAATCCTCCGCTGGCTGCAACGGTAGCGGTTCGATCCAGGAGAACACCCAGGGCCATTGACGTTGGCGTTTGTTCGGACGTGGTAAAGTAGTGGGCAATATCCTCGGCAATTTCACTGCTGACCAACTGGACCATGCCATGATACGGCTCTTTAAGTCCCAGGTCTTTGGTGACATGAAGAAACCCGGCTTTACCAATGGCTCCGGAAACGTTGTATTGACCGTCAGCCGGCGGCAACTGACTGTTGGGATTTTTAATGGTGCTGCGCACCGTTCCGTAAGCATCTGTCTCGGCCTGCAATTTCTTCAGAGGGCCGTTACCCTCAATGGTCAGACCCAGGCGTTGATCTCCTTTGAGCAAGGACCCCATCAACGCGGCTGCAGTCGTCAGCCTTCCCAGTGCGACACTGGCGGTCGGATCCGTTCCCTGTAGCTGGCAAATCTCTTTTACCAGATCAGTTGTCACGGCGAAGGACGCGCGAATTTGATTGTTGTGACTTAAAACACGAATCATCTGATCAGACATGAAAACTCCAATTACTGCCAGCTGGCAAGGCGCTCTTGTGCCTTATCCGCTTCCGGGGTCTGTGGATAACTGTCGACGACTTTCTGCAAAATGATTTTGGCGTTGCGTACATCACCGAGAGCATGAAATGCCAACCCTTGTTTCATCAGTGCTGCGGGCATTTTTGGATGGTTGGGATAGTTCTGAATCACATCCTGAAATTGCAGAATGGCACTCTCATATTGCTTGTCACCGTAGAGGGTTTCGCCAATCCAGTACATGGCATTAATGGCCAGATCATGTTGCGGATATTGCTGCAGAAACTGCTTGAACAGCTCACGTGAACGGGTGAAGTCGGTGCCTTGCTGCACCAGCTTAAGGGCGTCATGGTACAGGTTTTCAGCCTGATCCGCGCTGGCAGGTTCCTCTGGCGCAGCGACAGGTGCGGCTGGCGTCACGACAGGCTCTGCCGGCGGAGTGACCGCTGCAGCCGGGATCTGTTCGGGGACGGCTGGTGTTTGCGGTGGTGCAACCACTGGTATCGGGCTTGGCGCGCTGTCCGTTTTTTGCTCCAGAGCCGCCACCCGCAGGCTGAGGTCGTTCTGGGTGACGGTCAGTTCTTCGCGCAATTGCAGGGCCGCATACTGTTGGTCTTCGAGGCGTCCGGAGAGGCTTTGCAGATCTACGCGCAAGGTGTCAAGTTCCGCTTTGAGATTCGCCTGTTGCCGAGCTATATTGCGGAGTTGAGCGGTGGAGTCGTTGGCCGATGCTTGGGAACGCTGTTGTTGTTCAAGCGTGACAACGCGTTGTTTCAGGGCATTCAGTTCAGTGCTTTGGCCGACAGGCTGTTGCAGGGGGACACATCCAACGAACAGGGCGGTTGCGCAGAAGACTGCACATAAGGACATCGAACGCATAGAAAGTTCTCCTTAGACAAAAGGGGGACTGTACCCGACAGGCACAGTCCCCCCATTTTTTCGGTTGATCGGGAAGATTTAAGGTTTGGGTACAAACTCGGCGCGGCGGTTTTTAGCCCAGGCCTCTTCCGTGTTGGCCAGATCCACCGGCTTCTCTTCACCATAGGAAATGGTAGACAACCGTTGGGGATCAACACCCATGGAAACCAGATACTGCTGTGCCGCTACAGCACGACGCTCACCCAGGGCCAGATTGTACTCGTCAGAACCGCGCTCGTCGCAGTGTCCTTCAATAACCAGAGAGGTTCCCGGGTTGGTCTGCAGGTAGCGCATGTTTTCAGCCAGAGCTTCACGTGCTGCATCAGAAAGGGTGTATTGGTCAAATTCAAAGTAAACCGGGCTCAGAACAGCAGCAATTACCGGAGCCGCTTCAACAACGGGCTCAGTCACGGCGGTGTCGGTATAGCTGGGGACCGTTTCCGTGGTCGGAGCAACGTCCGTTACCTCGCATGCTTCATCGGGTGGAATATCATTACTGGCAGGTTTTGCGCAACCGGCTGCGAGGATCAGGGTCAGAGCAAAAAGGCACAATAACTTGAAAATTTTCATTTTAATTCATCTCCTTGAGGTGGACTGAACAGCAAATGTCCAGCTTGTTCCAGACAAATAAAACCAGTCGATAGTATACAGAGAACGAAAGAAAAAACAAGAATTTGTCTGCTTAGACTAACATAGATATGGGGACTGTCATTGTTTAAAGTTTTACTGGGAAAAAGTTAGAATAAGATGGGGTGGGAAGACGCCAATTAAGGTATTAAACCTGAAAAAACGCGGGGAATTAACGGCTTGGAATCGTTTGACATCGCCGATTGTTTTCATTTACTATGCGCAAAACCCAAAAGGAATAGCCAAAAACTATGAATGAAATACAGATCAAACAAGAAATTCTCAAGCTGGCAAAAGAGCGCGATGCGCTGATTCTCGCCCATAACTATCAGCGTGATGAGATTCAGGAGATTGCCGATATTACGGGAGATTCGCTGGCGCTGTCTATTGCCGCGTCTAAAACGGATAAACAGGTGATCGTTTTTTGCGGTGTGCATTTTATGGCCGAGAGTGCGGCGGTTCTGGCACCCGACAAAACTGTTTTGCTGCCGGATGAAGGGGCTGGCTGTCCCATGGCTGACATGGTGACCCCCGAGGCTCTGCAAGCCATGCGGGATGAATATCCCAATGCGCCGGTTGTGGCTTACGTCAACACCAGTGCTGCAACCAAAGCACTGAGTGATATCTGCTGCACCAGTGCCAATGCGGTGAAAGTGGTTAACTCACTGCCGGACAAAGAGGTGATCCTGATCCCGGACCGCAATCTGGGCAATTATATTGCGTCTCAGGTGGATAAGACCTGCCATCTTTGGCCGGGGTTCTGTCCGGTGCATGACAAGCTGCTGTTGAAACAGATTCAGGCCTGTCGCGCGGAACATCCCGACGCTGTTTGCCTTGCCCACCCCGAATGCCCCCCGGAAGTGCTTGAAGAAGTGGACCATATTCTGTCAACCGGTGGCATGTTGGAGTTTGTGCGCAACAGTGCGCAGAAAAAGTTTATCATTGCAACGGAACGGGGCATTCTCTGCCAGTTGCGGAAAGATAACCCGGAGAAGGAATTTATTTTCCCCGAATACGAATTTATCTGTGAAGATATGAAACGGATCACTCTGGAGCAACTGTTGACCTGTTTGCAGACCATGCGGCCACAGATTACGGTTCCCGAAGAGGTCAGTAGCGCCGCCCGTCGCTCTCTGGAACGGATGTTGGCGATTCCGCGCGATTAATATCATCACAAAATCATGACTGAGGGGCGTGTTTCGACACGCCCTTTGTTTTTGGAGAACGGCCATGTCCGCCGAAGAGCATGTTCATACCACACGGCACTCTTTTGTTCAGAGTATTCACGGGTTGTGCGGTTCTACCGAGGTCCTGGGTTTGCAGGGCTCAGCAGGAGCCCGCTTTCTTGCCGGATTGCTCAAAGAACCGGGCGCGCCCCTGCTGGTCATTGTTGCCAACCTCGATCTGGCGCGGCAGCTGGTGGCCGAACTGGCCTTCTTCAGCCATGAGCCACACCGCGTAAGCCTGTTTCCCCACTGGGAAATGGCTCCGTACGATCCCCTGCTCCCTCACAGTGAACTCGAAGCGGTCCGTCTTGCGACTTTACATGGCTTGTTGCGTGGACAGGTGCGTGCCGTTGTGACAACACCTATGGCACTCCAGCAGCGGGTGATACCCCGAGCTTTTTTGCAGCAGCTGACGGAATCACTGATCCTTGAAGAAGAATATGACCGCCATCAGCTGCAGACCAGACTGCATGACCTGGGTTACCGCTCGGTGCCGTTGGTGGAAGACCGCGGAACCTACTCGTTTCGCGGCGACATTCTCGATCTGTTTCCACCAACCCTGGAACAACCGGTTCGGATCGATTTCTTCGGTGACTACATCGAAAAGATGCGGGTCTATGATGCACAAACCCAGCGTAGTGGAGCGCAGCATCTTGAGGAAGTCAGCCTGCTTCCGTCGCGTGAGATGGTGCTGACCGGGGCGTTGCTGGAACAGTTCAGTCAGCGTCTTAAAGAGCGCTGCGATGAGTTGGGCCTGCCACGGACCAAGCGTGAAGCTGTTCTCGACGAAGTACGTGAGGGGCTATTGGCTCCGGGACGGTCATTTCTCCTGCCGCTCAATTACGGGTCCCTTGAGAGTGTCTTCGACTATCTGGGCAGTGATACGGTTGCCATTGTTGATGGCCCGGCTGTTGAACAGGCTCTGGATCAGTTCAGTCAGAGCATTGAACAGGGTGTCTCCCGGATGGCCGCCGGCGAAGAGCCATACGTTGAACCGCACCAGTTGTATCTGGCCCCTCAGGAAGTGGAGCAACACCTGAATGTGCGGCGGCGCATCTCTCTGGCTGATCTGCATATTTACGAACTTGATCGGGACCGCCCAGTACTACGGGTTGACAGTTACGCCAACGGCGAGTTTCTGCAGCAGCCGGAAGCGCAACGGATGCATTATCTGGCCGAGCGATTGACCGGGTGGCTGGCGGAGAGCTGGGGCGTGTTGCTGGTGTGCCGTAAGGCCGGTCAGGCACAACGGCTGATTGATCTGCTCGAACCATACGGACTTAAAATCAAACCGTTGGCTCAACAGCCCTGGACTGAGGTGCGCGGCGAAATTTCCTGGGTCTGCGCCGATATCAGTCGCGGCTTCCAGCTTCCCGACGAAAAGCTGGTCGTGGTCACCGAAGAAGAGGTGTTTGGCCGCCGGGTGCGACGACGGCAACGCGACGAGTTGCGGGCCAAAGCGGCGCTGTCCTCGCTGGCAGAACTCAAAGAGCAGGATTATGTGGTGCACGCCGATCATGGTATTGGTCTCTATCTCGGTCTGGAGCAGCTCAGTGGCAGCGGCCTGAGCGGTGATTTTCTCAAGCTGGAATATGCCGGTGGCGATACCCTCTACCTGCCCGTGGAGCGAATCGAGAAGGTGCAGAAGTATGCCGCTGGTGATCTGCAGTCGATCCGTCTCGACAAAATGGGCGGAACCGCCTGGGCAAAAACCTGTCAGAAGGCGCGGGCCGTTGTCGAAGAGATGGCCCGGGAACTGTTGACCATCTACGCCCGGCGTGAAATGGCCGAAGCCTTTGCCTTCTCTGCACCCGATGATGTTTTTCGTTCGTTTGAAGCCTCCTTTCCCTATGAGGAGACTCCGGACCAGCTGGCCGCGATTCAGGATGTACTGGAAGATATGCAGTCCGGTCGGCCCATGGACCGGTTGATCTGTGGTGATGTCGGCTATGGTAAGACCGAAGTGGCCATCAGGGCGGCGTTCAAGGCGGTTTTGGACGGCAAACAGGTGGCTGTGGTTGTTCCGACCACCATCCTGGCCCGTCAGCATTTCGCCACCTTTGCGGAACGGTTTAAGGGCTACCCGGTGCATGTCGATATGATTTCGCGCTTTCGCACCACTGCGGAGCAGAAAAAAGTGCTGGAAGCCCTCAAAGAGGGCCAGGTGGATATCGTCATCGGTACGCATCGCCTGTTGCAGCGTGACGTTCACTTCAAGGATCTGGGATTGGTGGTTATTGATGAGGAACAGCGCTTTGGCGTCAGTCATAAGGAGCGTCTGAAAAAGATGCGCGCCCAGGTGGCCATGTTGACTTTGAGCGCCACACCGATTCCGCGCACCCTGAATATGGGAATGATCGGGATGCGTGACCTGTCGATTATCGACACGCCACCGGTTGACCGGCTGGCCATTCGCACCTACGTCACCCGTTTTGATGATGATCTGATCCGCAATGCGATTTTGCGTGAGTTGCAACGTGGCGGTCAGGTGTACTTCGTCCACAACCGCGTTCAATCGATTGGCGCGATGGCCGATTTTCTCAGAACGCTGGTCCCTGAAGCCAAAGTTGCTGTCGGCCATGGGCAGATGGCCGAGAAAGAGCTGGAAAAGGTGATGCTCGGCTTTATCGAGGGAGAAACCAATGTTCTGGTGGCCAGCACCATCATCGAAAATGGCCTGGATATTCCACGGGCCAATACCATCCTGATTAACCGGGCCGACTGTTTCGGCCTGTCGCAGTTGTATCAGTTGCGTGGGCGGGTTGGCCGCAGCAAAGATCGTGGTTACGCCTATCTTCTCATCCCCGGTGAAGCGACTCTGAGCAAGGATGCCCGTTCCCGACTGCAGGTGTTGCAGGATCTGACGGAGCTGGGTGCGGGGTTCCGGGTGGCGAGTCACGACCTGGAACTGCGTGGCGCCGGAGACCTGCTCGGTGGCCGTCAGGCCGGTCAGATTGCGGCCATCGGTTTCGAGATGTACACCGAACTTCTTGAGGAGACCATCCATGAACTTAAAGGGATGGATCGTGAGGGGCGGATCGATCCGGAAATCCGTTTGGGATTGCGGGCTTTCCTGCCGGAAGATTATGTCGCCGACCCGAATCAGCGCCTGGTTTTCTATAAGAAAATGGCTGCCGCCGAAGAAGATGGCACATTATATGATGTTGTGGATGAGTTGCAGGACCGCTACGGTGAACTGCCAGAGCCGGGCCGGATTCTGCTGGAGATGATGAAACTGAGGGTTGAACTTAAACGGCTGCGGATCGATGTGGCCGAGTACGATGGGCGACGATTGATTTTCGGTTTCCATCCGACGACCAAAGTTGCACCGGATGTGCTGCTCCAGCTGATTCAGGATGACCCGCAACGCTAT
>PKUE01000045.1 GCA_002869685.1 Desulfuromonas sp. | reverse complement strand
TAGTGACCAGTGGGCGTAAACGGACCAGCCCGTATTTCATTCCGATGATGATTCCCAACATGGCTGCCGGACTGGTCGCCATGGAGTTTGGCGCTCAGGGGCCGTGTATGGGACTGGTCAGTGCCTGCGCCACCGGTAACCATGCCATTGGTGAAGCGAGTCTGGCCATTGCCTCGGGGAGGGCCGATTGCATGATCGCCGGTGGCAGTGAAGCACCGCTGACCCCTCTGGCCATGGCCGGATTCTGCAGCATGAAAGCCATGTCGACCCGTAACGACGTGCCGCAACACGCTTGCGCGCCGTTTGATCAGCGGCGTGACGGCTTTGTCATGGGCGAGGGGGCGGGAATTCTTGTGCTCGAAGAGCTGGAGCAAGCTCTGGCGCGTGGTGCCACCATCTATGCGGAGGTGTGCGGTTACGGTTCGAGCTGTGATGCCTATCATCTTACCGCACCACATCCCGAGGGACGCGGTGCGCTGTCTGCCATGCGTCAGGCTTTGGCTTTGGCCGGATGGCAACCTGAGCAGGTGGATTACATCAACGCCCACGGCACCGGCACGCCCATCGGCGACCGTGTCGAAACCCGCGCCATCAAACAACTGATGGGCACAGAACATCCGCTGGTAGCGGTCAGTTCGACCAAATCAGCCACCGGTCATCTGCTTGGCGCGGCGGGCGGCATTGAAGCCGTGGCCGTGATCCAGAGCCTCAATCACAACCTGATTCCGCCGACACTGAATCTGCACCAGCCCGATCCCGAATGCGATCTCGACTATGTGCCGCTGGTCGCGCGACCTCAACCGGTCAACAGGGCTTTGTCGAACGGCTTTGGCTTTGGTGGCCACAATGCCGTGTTGGCATTGGCCGCCTGGAAGCAGGGAAAGGAAAACTAAATGACCAGCACCCCGTATTGTTTAGAACTTCCAGTTCGCTTCAGCGACGTGGACAGCAATGGCCACGTTAACAATCAGCATTACAACAGCTATTGCAATGAAGCCATGATGCACCTGTTTCGCGCTGCCGGAGTGGATCTGGAAACCCTATCGCAGCAGGGTATCGGCCCGGTGGTGTGGAAAGCCGAATATGAATATCTCGGTGAGTTGAAATACGGTGACAGGCTGCGTATCCGCACCACGGTGACGATTCCCAAACCAACGCGCGGTATCTTTAACCACCTCATTGAACATGCCGAGACCGGGCAGCTTATTTGCCAGGCACGCCACTACGGGTTATGGATGAACCGGATCAAACGGCGTCCCCATGCCTTTCCTGCCGATGTGATTGAAAAGATTGTGAAAGAATAGAGCTGGTGTGTACCGGCAGGGCGCGAGATGTCGCATCAATATTTTTAGAATTGGCCGGTTTGTGTGGGTTCTGAGTCGGTGGCTTGCGATCTTTTCTGGTAAATAAACTGGCAGGTCAGAGCATCTTGAACCGCAACCCCTGTGGAGATAAAGAGAATTTGTTGCGCATCTAAGAGAGGCATGCTGTGAAGGGTTCTGAGCTCGGTGAGGTTCTGCGTCAGTAGTCCATCGTTTTTCCAGCGGGACATGTCGCCAAGGCAGGCGGACTGAACAGAATCTGTCACCAGTTGATGGGTTGTCAGCAGGGATGCATCGATTTCACTGAGATTATCGGCATCGGCACCAACGCTGGAGATGAACTGAAGGTGGCTACTGTTATTTCGGTTGCAGATAGCGGTATCTGCTGTTGTCGCCAGAAACAGTGCTGAACTGTGTTCAATCAGTGCGTCTTTGGTGCACTGGTCAACAGCGAGTTCCGGCAGATAATGACGACAGAGTTGGGCAAAACGTTGAAAGTTTTCTGCACTGGGATCGTGCACATAAAGGCGATCAATATGACACCAATGGTGTAACAGATACGCGGTATAAAATCCGATGCGGCCGCAACCGATCAATCCCGTTGTAAGATGATTTTTTCGGCCGAGTTGGAACGCGAGGCAGGAAATGGCTGCGGTACGAAAAGAAGATAACGCGCAGACATCGAAGAGCGCGTAAATATGGTTGTCGTAATAGTCGATGAGCGCCGCTTTGCCCACACAGATCTTGTCGACAACCGTTTTTCGCGCTTCGTTGGTGCCGATGATTTTAACCATTTTCAGCTTACGTTTGGCAATGGTGCAGGGCATTACCCGAAAGTCTCCGGCCAGTTGTGGTTGACTGAAAACCTGTTTAACGGGAAGATCGATCTCTGTTTCATCCTGCCAATCGTGGTAGAACGCGTTGAGCCGGTCCATAAATTCGCGGGCATGAGTGCACAGTATTTCGTGAACCAGTTGTTCACTGAAATGGACGCAGGGTTCCGGCGCCAAGCGTAGTAAAGTCGTTGCCAGCGTGTCGTTGTGACAGGTGCAGAAATTGTCTGACGTGGTGTGGTGAGATGCTTCCATCAGTTTTCACGAAAGTCTTCCGTCCAGGTGCGTAGCTGATTTTTCAGGTTACTGATTTGCTCCGGTGGGGCGCTCTGCTGTGTGCGACCGGTTTCCGGGTGGTAAACGAACACATTGTCATCAAACCAGTGAACGGTATTAACCTGCTCAAGTGGCAAGCCGGTGACCTGGAATTCAGTGGTTTGTACCACCATGATCAGAACTTCTACCCGTGGTGACAAGATCATTGCCCGTACCCGCTGGAACAGACTGGAAAACGGCATGGGCCAAGGCTCAGCCGTGTGGCTGAACGTTTCCAGGTCGTTGCTCAGGCAAGCCGAGATATCATCTTCGTACAGTGTTTCCCAGCGTGTTGTTGCTGCGGCCCGGGCGTCCTGCCCACCGACGTAAACTTCAACCGGAATACGGCCATCGCCGACAATAAGTTGTTTGAGCAGTGTCGGCAGGTAGTTGCGCGATTGTTCTGTTCCTCCCAGCAGGGGCGCGTAGTTGACCTCATTGATAATGGCGTCACTTTCATGCCACGGACGACTGATATCATCGGTGATAATGTCGATGCCACAGGTGTGCAGGCCGAACAGTTGTGCGGCATCAACGGCAATACGGATGTTGTCCGGGTGGGTTTCTTCACTGACTTCCTCAAATGTGCCACCCCATTGTGTCGACTCGATTTTGCGTAGAAAGATTCTCTGCCCCGCTTCGGGAACAGAATTTTCATCATAACCGGCCGCCGCCAGAACAGCCCTGACTTCGTCATCAACGGGATTAACCGTGGCACGCTTCCACAGGGCCCTGCGCCGTTGTTCCAGACGGGCGGTTTCAAGAAGCTGGCCGATGGATTTCTGTCCGTCACCGACAATGGAAGGGGCCTGGCGTTTTAAAGCGTAGAGCAGTTTTCCTCCGGCAATTACCAGTCGGTGACAACAGCCGGCAACTTGGCGCTCAACAATGATCTTCTTTGTTTTGGACAAGGCGCTGGCGGATTCAAAGGCGTGTTTCAGAGTGTCACTGGTGACATCAACGGTAACGCCTTCTCCGCGGTCTCGATCGGCCGGTTTGATCACGACCGGCCAACCGATTTTTTCACTGACGGTTCGGGCTTCATCAAGGGTTGAGACAACGCGGTGCACTGGCGCGGGAAGTCCGGCCTGACGCAACAGATTGGCCGTGACTACTTTGTCCTGCGCCAGCTTACTTCCCATGGCCGAGTCTTCTCCTGTCGTACTGCGATCGATACGGCGAGCCTTATGTCCCCAGCCCAGTTGATAGATACTGCTGCCCAGGTGGATGAAGGGAATGCCCAGCTGATTGGCGACTTTGAGTATGGGAAGCGTCGATTTTCCTGTCGGGGCCAGATTGCACAGCGGTGTGATCACTTCTTTGCGCATGGTTGTAAAAAGTTTGGTAAGGTTGTCATCGTTGATGGGATGGCGACCGGCCCAGAGGCCGAAACGGAGACTGGATTGCAATGCCAGATTATACGCGGCCGGGGGAATGTTATCGAGCCGGGGTAAGGAGACGATCGCATCCCATTGTACGCTATCTACACTGCTCTGGCGGCAGGATATCACTGCCGGAGTTTCGAAAACCGGGAATTGGCCTCCCTGCATCAGTTCGCGACAGACCAACAGACAGCGCTTGAGCCATTGCGTCGCAGTGTTCGCTGTGTCAACCGTGTTGTCGAAGGATGGCGCCGGAATTTCCAACACGTCGGTGAGCCAGCGATCGAGCAAGGTCATGTCAGGATCAGGCGGCAGCATAAAGCGCAGAGGAAGATGCATGCGAATTTGCCGGGTTGGCAGATGGTGGGAACTTTCAGCTGGCGACAAAGGCATAACTTGGTCCTTTAGTAAAGGCGCTATCCGCACGTGATTTCAGGAGTGGAAATAGGGGTAAAGTCCATTGTTGCGTACCATTCGTTGTGCCAGGTATTTGGTGAGTTTGCAGCGCTCGGATTCCGGTTGATATAGGGATCCTGTCTCACTGAACACTTCTCCCGCACAGCCACCTGCACAATTTTCAAGGATGTCACAGGAGCGGCAGGGTTCATCAAGGTTGGCGACGGTACGACTTTGCAACAGGGCTATCTTCTGTGAATCATAATCAATTTTTCCCCGGTTTTTATCCCAGGTACCGTAAAGAAAAATATCGAGTTCCGATCCCGGTTCGTAGCACATTTCACAGGCGCTGACGAATCCATCTGGAATCAGATGCGGGCTGGGCAGCAAGGCCCGGCATGAGATGGGAACGCGCTCGTCAAAGTTGGCCATGGCAAAAGTGCCGTAAAACATGCCCAGAGAGTTTGCATAGTTATGGGCGCTGAGGAATTGTTTGCCGAAAGAGAGATAATCAATCTCTCCAGGCAAGGCTTCTTTTTTTCCGACGGGCTTGAACAACGGACTGACCAGCATCGCTCTGACGCCAAGGTGATGGTAGAAGTCGATCATCTCCTTTTGGCGCATGAGGTTATATGAACTGATGGTGGCCCGTACCCCGATGGTGCGTTTTAGGGTGCCTTTATCACGCAGAGCTAACAACTCGGTCAGATTCTTGAGGACCGTTTGGCTGCTTCCGGTTCCGGTGACAGTGACACGGTGTTGATCATGGATGTCTGCCGGGCCATCGGTTGATATCCAGACAATATTAAAGTGGTCGTAAATCCACTGTCTGACTTCGGCATTGAAATATCCGTTGGTTTGCAGTTCTGTATGTATCTCTCCGATCAATGTTTTGGCGTAGGAGAGAATTTCATCCATCCCCTTAACGGCGAGTGTCGCTTCTCCACCAGTAAACCCCAGATAGTTTGAGCCTGTGTGTTGATAGAAGTCACGTAATCCCTGTTTGGCAAAATCAAGATCCAATGTTTTTGCCGGTCTGGTTTCACGCATATTTTCCCAGCAATAGCTGCAACGCAGATTGCATTGGTTGGTCATATTAAAGGTAATCAGGTTTTTTCGAAAATGGCCCATTGCTTACTTTTTCTCGCGGAATCTGCCACACAAATTAAGAAATGTGCATATGCTACGCTGTTTTTCAAGGGCTATCAAGCCTTGGCAGTGAGGATTTTAAGCATCCGGGTCGGAAACGTTCTTTTTCTGTTTTTTAACGGTTACAAATGGGTCACTTTTCCCCTGTCTATCGTTCAAAAGTCCGGATAGGAGAGGAATCAAAGGCGTAATTCTCTCTGTTTCTTAGAAAATCTATTCGATTAAAGAGGGGTGTTGTTTTGTAAGTGTTTGTAAATAGGTGTGAATGTTAGGGGTGTGTGAAAAAACAACGGGAAGGCTAAGTGAGTGTATTTTTAATCATTAGTGGGTTTGACATAGATTGGAATTATGGTTAAAAGTATACGTTAGTAATTTTAATGTGTGATTAATTATCGCAATATATTGATGTATAGGTTTTTGTTGTTGACTTAAACAGGGAGACTTTTATGAATCAACCGTGGTTGAAAAAAGAGAAAAAGACATGGTTTAAGATCATCAAAAAAGGGATCGTGCTGCACTGTGCGGCTCTGATGATCGGGGGTGGCCTGATGATTGCCACGCCGTTGCCGGCAATGGCGGATTTCACGATCGCAGCGGGGACAACAGAGACGACAACGCAGTTTCTAGACTTGAACAATGAAGTCGGAACGGTCGAGGCGACCGGCGTGCTGGATGTTACCGATGCTTCGGCCGTTTCAATTAATGGTAGCAAGTATGGCCAAACCCTGGATAATGCCGGTACGATTTCTTCCACCATGGACTATTCCGGAGTGACGACCATCTCGGGCGGAGATTTGGGCAGTGTTACGATAACTAACTCTGGAACAATTGTCGCCGAATCAATCTACACGGATACCTATTACAACAATACTGCTGATGTCACGGCGATTGGGATGACCAGTTTTGATGGCAGTTCGAGTGTCACCAACAGCGGGATGATTCGCGCTGAGACCATTGGCTATGATTTCAGCGATGCGACTGCAATCAATGTATCTGGGACGAACCTTGGTGTTATTGAAAATACCACTGGATACATTCTGGCCCACACCGGGCTGACTGGTGATGCGACATCAATCGAAGTTACCGGCAACCAAGGCGATATTATCAACAGTGGTATCATCTTGGCTGAAACGGTAACCCTTGATCCTTATGTCAATGACGGAGGTGATGCGTACGGCATTTATGTCGGGGAAAATACCTCAGCCGGGACAATTGAAAACACAAGTACTGGTTCAATTACGGCTTCTGCAGAGGGAAGAGATGTTGCGTCTTTCGGCATCTTGGTCGAAAACCACAACGATGGAACCATTACAAACAGTGGAACGATTTCGTCGTCAACATTAGGAGACGGCACTCACGCTAGTGGTATTGCTGTCTACTTGAATTACGGTGAAATCACCAATGATGGCAGCCTTTCTTCAACCGCTAATGGTAAATACGGCTCGGCTGCGGGTATTGAGGTCTATGGGAACACGGGTACCATCAGTAATGTCGCCAATGATCTTGTCACCGGCGTTATCACGGTGACCAATAACAGTTCGGACCCTAATGCAACCGTGGGTATTTCTGCTCAGACTAACTCGGGCACGATCCTGAATTCAGGGATTATCGGAGTGAGCACCACCGGTTATGGATACGGTACCTATACGGCCGGCATCTATGTGGCCAATGATAATAACGGTTCGTTACTCAATAGTGGAGATATCACCGTTAGTGATACTGGCGCCGGAGAAGATCGTGCCGTGGCAGGTATCTTTGGTGGCAATGTAAACTATGGCATCATTGTCAACGGTGGCTCAATCGATGTCACGATGTCTTCCAATGCTTATTGGGGCACCGAAGCCTTTGGCATTATCACAGACTACAACCTGTATGGCATTCAAAACGCTGGCGGAATCACAGTAAATAATTACGCCGATGCCTCTATCGCTGCAGGTATCAATGTTGCTGGGAATTCCGGTGGTGATATCATCAATTCCGGTGACATTGATGTCACTGTCACCGGTGAAGATAGTGATGCTGCCGGAATCTATGCAGAAAACGCCAATTATGGAACTATTACCAACGCCTTGGATTCAACCATCACAGTGACCGCGCAGGGTGATTACAGTGGGGCAAGAGCTATTGCCGTTCATATAAACTCTGGGCTTATTGACAACAGTGGAACCCTTACCGTGTCCACTTCTGGTGTTCAAAGCGATGCGGTAGGTATCTATAGCTACTACACCACCGGTGAAGACGCGATCCGAAACAGTGGGACATTGTCTGTAGCCACTTCGGGTTCCAGTGCCGATGCTTACGGGGTTCTGGTAAAAGATGGTGATGCCAATGAGGTGACCAACAGCGGTTCTCTCTCCGTCAGCCATACTGGTTACGCTAATGGAAGCGACATTGCTGGTATCAGCATTAATGGAGACGCTTATTCTGTAACAAACAGCGGAACTCTTAGTGTTTCTGTGGCGAACGCCTATGATGCAGATATTATGGGGATTTTTGTTGACGGAATCAACTACGGTACGGTCGAAAATAGCGGCACCCTCAGTGTAACCGTCTCTGCTGGATATGATAATTATGCCGGAGGCATGATAGTCTATGGTAACGAGGGAACCGTGGAGAACAGTGGGTCTTTGACTGTCTCCACCGGCGACTACGGGGTTGCATTGGGGATGTTCACGCGATACGGCGGAGGCGACGTCAGCAATAGTGGAACGATAGATGTCAGTGGAGACGGTGCTTTTGGTATCTTCGTTGGTGAAGACTGGGGTAGCCTGGTAAACGAAGAGGGCGGTGAGATTACCGTCAGTGGGCAGTTTGCTGCCGGCATGGTTTCCAAATACAATATGTACGGCACCTCCATCGAAAACCACGGTACCATCACCGTCAGTCATGAGGCCGGTGATCTTGGTGAAGATTGGACCTTTGGTATCATGACCGAATCCCAAGAGGGGACTGATATTGTGAATACCGGCACAATTGACATAACCGGCTCAGCAGAAGGGTTCGCCGCGGGGATTGTCAATTTTAATTACGGTATTGATGGTTCTGTGTCTAATAGTGGTACGATTTCCGTGAAAAGCGATGGCTATGCTATTGGGATTATGGATGGTTTCTACAGTGGTTATGACTCGATAGACACGATCTACAACTCTGGGACCATCGAGGGTGTCGATAGCACTGGTGAATTGTCAGAGTATGGCTTCGCCATTTTTGCCCAGAGCGCGGCGGTGACGAATACAGAAACCGGGATTTTGCGTGGTACGCTCAATGTCGATTATTTGGATAATGCCGGTCTGATCGAGTTGCCAAAAACAGACTCCTATGTGGCGAACTATTTCACTCAAACAGCCACCGGTACACTGGGAATCAGCTTGTACAATGATGACGATGCTGAGAATGGCTACAACATCGACTATTCCACCTTGCATGTTCTTGAGAGTGCGATTCTTGAGAATGGAACAACCCTTGATGTCAATGTGCAGACTCTGGTGGAAAATCAAGGCTTTATCGTAGACACCGTCCTTGACGGGGTTATTCAGACCGATACGGGTATTGCGGTTGACCTTGAGCAACTGAATGTTACCGACAACTCAGCGCTGCTTGGCTTTACTGCCCAGTTGTCCAACGAAGATACTTGGTTGGATCTGGCGGTCTATCAGGACCTGAGCATCCTTGAAGCAACGCAGAACAGTGGCCGGACAGGTGTTTATGGGGCAGCAGGAACGCTGGATGAGTTGACGGACAGTGACGATCCCGAAATTGGCGAGTTTATCGGTGAATTGTTTGGGCTTGAAACCGATGGGGAAGTTGCCGATCGCGTGGAGCAGGCCAGTCCCGGTCACATCACGTCGTTGCCTAAAGTCAACGAGCAGATGTTCCATACCTTCAATTCAATTGTCCAGGCTCGCCTGAACAGCATGCGTGGCTTCAATTCAGGAGATATTGCGTTCCGTGATAACAACCTGTGGGCCAAGCCATTTGCTTCTCGTGCCGAACAGGATGACGACAATGGTATCAATGGTTACGATGCCCGCTCCTACGGGATCGGTGTTGGTGCCGATGGCGAATATGGCGCCGGGAACCGTTTCGGTATGGCCATGTTCTATACCCGAACCAATGTTGACACTAATGACGTCCGGCAGGAAGCGGACATGGATACCGTTAATCTGCTCGCCTACGGGAGCAATCCGATCATTGATGACAGCATGGAGTTGTTCTATCAGCTTGGTTTCGGCTTGCAGCAGGTTGACACCAGTCGCTACATCAGCGCTTTGGATGCCAAAGCCAGCGGTGACTACACAGCCAAGAGTCTGTACGCTGAAGTCAAGGGAAGCAAGACCCTCCAGCTGACTGATACTTTGGAAAGCATGCTTGGTCTGTCTCTTGCCTATACATACTATGACAGCCCGAGCTACCATGAAACTGGTGCCGGCGGCATGAACCTGTATGTTGATAGTTTTGACAGCGACAGTTTAATCGTTGAAGCGCAAGGAGATTTTACTTACAGCTTGACCAAAAATATGGAGCTTATGGCCAGTCTTGGTCTCGGTTATGATCTGATTGACGATGATGTTACCGTCAACTCCAGCTTCGAAGGTGCAAGTAGTCTGGTGTTCAGTACCGATGGTGTCGATACCAGCCCGGTTGTCTACACGGCGGGTGTTGGCATGGCACAGAAGCTGACGGACGACCTGAACGTCGATCTGAAATATGATATGGAAGGGCGTGGCAGCGACTACACCAACCATATGGTTTCTGCCAAAATCAACTGGAAGTTTTAATCTTTCGTACAACAGACAGCTCCTGCCGGATTCCGGCAGGGGCTGATGATTTTATGCACGTTCACTGGTTTGAAAAATTGGATAGACCCCTTAAGAACCGGAGCCGATTTATCGTTCCGGTTCTTTTGTTTATGGTTCTTTGTGGCTGTGTTCGATCTATTCCTTCCGTTCAGGACCGGTTGACACTTGCCAATCAGATTGCCACACAAGGGGGGATAGCCCAAGTTCACCATTATCCTGATACGCGATTCCCGCTGGCCAGTTGGCAAAGCGATCTGAGCGAGAGCCAGGGGGGGGATGTCCATGTCTATATTGAAGGTGATGGGCTGGCATGGCTGACCCCGTCGCGCATTTCCGCCAACCCAACCCCAATTGATCCGCTGGCGCTCAAGTTGGCGGCGCAGGACCCTTATCGTTTTAAAGTTTATCTGGGACGACCGGGGCAATATGGAGATGGGCCTCATTGTGATAATCGCTATTGGACCAGCCACCGTTTTAACCGTGAGATTGTCGCGCGCTATCAGGTGGTTTTAAATGACATCAAATCGCGTTATGATGTGAAATCATTTACGTTAATCGGTTATTCTGGAGGTGGAGCAATTGCGGCACTTCTGGCGGCACAGCGTGATGATGTGGCGATGTTGATGACGGTTGCCGGTAATTTAGATACCCGCTTCTGGACTCAGTGGCATCATCTGTCGCCACTTGATGGCTCCCTGAACCCCGCGGATTTTGCGGCAGCATTGAGCCATGTCCCCCAATTTCATCTGGTCGGTGAAAAAGACCGCATCGTCGGCCTGCCGGTATTTGAGTCTTTTCGCCAAAAGCTCGTTGCTCCACGTTCCTTTGAGTGGCAGCTGTACGAAGGGTTTGATCATCACTGTTGTTGGGACAGCGTGTGGCAGGCGGAACTGTTGAAGCGGATATCCTCGCAGGCGGAGGGGCGTCCTCTCATGGGGAACGACTGATCTGGCCCCGTTTATTGTGTTTCTTTCTCTGACTTTTTAGTCAAATATCACACAGACAAAAGGATTCCAACGGATGGAAAAAAAGAATCAACAAATAAAATTCAATTATCCAGACTCTCTGGTTCCCTGGTTGGAAAAAACCAAAACAACAATTATCATGAGTACTTACCAGACAGGAAAGATCATGATTATTGGTCAATATGATGGTCAACTGGATATCCGCTATAAAAACTTCCCCCGCCCGATGGGGATGTATGCACATAAGAACCTGATCTGGGCCGGCCTTGGCCATGGCAT
>PKUE01000020.1 GCA_002869685.1 Desulfuromonas sp. | reverse complement strand
GGGCTGTTGCCTCTAAAACCGGACGGGTCATCCCTGCTTCAACTTTCGTTGCAGGTCTTTCATCACACCACGTAAATCACGGAAGAAGGGTTCTTCGACATCGGCTTGATGGGCCACCTGATCGGCCAGCGTGTCAAAGGTGATGGCATCATCCCGCCCTTTGCAGCGGCGAGCTGCATGAACGGCCAGTTCGCGCCAGCCATCACCGATTTCGGTCAGACGTTTGGCCAGATCCGTCAGTTCATCACTGGCTAACAGTTCGGCGCTCTCCTGCAGAAAAGCTGCATAAATAAAGCGAAAACCAGCACCACCGGTACCGATCTCTTCCTGCATACGGATCAACTGGGCCAAACACGAGATGGCTCTGCGTGTTCCGTAACGTTCCTCCCACTGACGCATACTTTTAGCGAGAAAACGCATGCCGCGAATGCCACCCACTGGCACGGGTGCCTGCATATCACGACAGACAATCTTCATACCACGCAATACCGGCTGGCGCAGATCAGTGATCTGCGGTCCCTGTTTGAGATAATAACAGCGACCGCGCGGTGCCAGAGCCCCCTGAGCAAAACGGGCCTTGACCAGATCATCGGCTTCACACCACACCAGATCAGGCATCACCGGATCACTGATCAGATAACGGGAGCCTTCCTTGCCAATAACGATCAGATTGTGGGCATTGAAATGAAAACGCAGTGCTGGGGGGATATAAGGCAGCCAGAACACGCTGGTTTGCACACCAACTGCGATCCCTTGATCAAGAAAACGATCCAGATCCGCCATGGCCTGCTGTTGACTGCGGTACCGGTGTTGATGAACCTGGCAGTGCAGCCCTTTGGTGACGCGGCTGAAAATCCCACCGGGACGACAGCGATACGTGGTAAGCGGCAAACCGTTGAGTTTAACAAAGGGCACATAGCCAAAAAACAATCCACCGCCAAGACCAAAAGCCATCGCTTCGGAAACGGGCAAACCGGCATGACTCAACAGACTGGCAACGGCACCGCTTTCACAGTGGGCCGATTGCCGATGGGGAAAATCGACGATCATACCTCCTCCTGCGTAGTCACAGGCAGATCATCGTTGGCGGGAATCTGATCCAATTGCTCGGGCTTAAGATCAAAAAGACCGGCATAACACTGGCGATAAAAGGTGGATAACCGACTGAACACCTGAGGTTTAAGATGTCGGCGCACCCGCCACCGAGCAATGCCGGAGTAACGGGACAACAGGGCCACATCCATTTGCGCCCGTGTCATGTAATACGCCAGAGAACTCATCTCTCCCCGTTCTATCTGGCTGCGCACCAATACCAGTTCAGCCTGAATATCTTCCCAGGCCAGACGGTTGGCACAATTGACCGGTTCCCAACCGGCGCTGGGGGTCAGGCAGTAACGCCCCTCGTCATTCAGAGCGTAACTCACCACCTGTTTGTCATCCAGGACACCTTTATCCTGAGGAACATCTTTTTCACGCATAACGATTTAACGTCCTTTTCCACTCCATCGCGACACCCGGACGGCACCGAACTGCCCGTCAGAGGCACATTTAATACTGGTAATCTGGCGAATCTGGGCAGCTTCCTCGATCCGATCGCACGCCGCATGACACTGTTGATCGCGTACCATCAGTGCCGCCGCGACCAGATCAAACGCCTGCCCGCTGGGCAAACTGCCATAAACCGCACTACAACTGGTCTTGGGATTGCCGACGCAGCGCTGATACCATTGGCCGCTATTGCGATGCCCGTCCGCGCCGAGCAATATCGGTGAGCGTTGAATTACCGATTCGGCGCGCTGTTCAACATGCCCCGCACAAATAGCATCAATATACCCATAACGGGATTTTTTCGGGTCACGGCTCAACACCAGAAATGCCGCCCCTTCCCCCGGAATCGCCGTCTGACGATTAAAGGCAAAAGGTTCAATCCGCTGTGGTTCAATCTCTTCGGCAAAATACCGGCGGTAACAGTAATTCAGAACAGCACAATGCTCGTCAACCCCACCAACCAGCACCGTATCAACGCGCCCCTGCTGCAACCAGCACACGGCATTGTAAATCGCGGCGCTGACCGACATCTCAAATTGACTCAACGTCAGATTGGGACCATGAATTCCCAACTGCATTGAAAGATATGCCCCGGCAACATTGTGGACTGAGTTTGAAAATGCCGTTGGAGAGGCACAGTGATCACCATCGTCCAGGACCGAATCGAGAAAACCGAAGGTTGTAGCACTGGCACCATAACCGCTGGCGACAATCACACCAATCCGATCACGCTGGTCAGCGCTGATCCCGGCATCGTCAAGGGCCAGGCAGCCCCCCAACAGCGCCAGACGGGAATAGTGATCAAGGCGGCGCAGAGCCCGCTTGGGTACATAGTCATCCAGCCCGTCTGTTGTGGCCAGAAACGCCGGGAAATAAGCACTTCCGTCACCATGAAGATCGTCATGATATTGAGGCGCTGTTGTCCCCCGTTGCATCGCTTCGACAAAGGCGGCTGCACCACGCCCAAAAGCACCGACACATCCGATCCCCTGAATTGCTACGGGTTGCGTAAGCAGATTCATGACACCTCCCCACGCTCGAAGATCAGCACGGCATTATTGCCGCCAAACGCCAACGACTCCGACAGCGCCATGGTCGCATCAAAAGGTGTTACCGATGTCACCGGCACCGCTCCCAGATCCTCATCCATATTTTCAAATCCGGCGCTGGCCGGCATTTGGCCGCGTTGGAGAAAGCCAAGCACAAAAGCGGCCTCAATAGCTCCGGCAGCCCCAAGGGTATGACCGGTATAACCTTTGGTGGAGTGGAACGGCAAACCCGACAGACATTCACCTAACACCAGACTTTCGACCCGGTCGTTGTCACGGGTTCCGGTGCCATGGGTGTTGACAAAGGCCAGTTGCTCCACACGCACTCTGGAAACCGCCAGAGCCTCTGCCAAAGCCTGTTTCAAACCTCGCCCTTCCGGGTGGGGAGCCGTCAGATGCCAGCCATCGGTCCCGCTGCCATAGCCAAGAACAAAGCCCTGAGCCTCAATTTTGCGCCGCCGATGAGAGGCTTCCGACTCCAGCACCAGGACTCCCGCGCCTTCACCCAGGTTAAGACCACAGCGACTGCGATCAAACGGACGACACAGCACCGAAGAACTGATCTGCAGTGACGCAAAACCATTGTAGGTTGTCCGACACAGTTCATCTGCTCCACCAGCCAGTACGACATCACACAGCCCCGCGTTGATCCAGGCAGCACCCAGACCGATCGCATCGGTCCCTGACGAACAAGCATTGACAATGGTCTGGGTCGGGCCGTTGAAACCGTAATGACGACTGATAACAGCCGCCGGATTACTGGCAAGGAAACGATCGATCGGTGTCATGGAGGGATTGGCCCCCTGACGATAATCGGAATAAAAGGCCTCGTTGTTCATCGCACTGCCCACCGTGGTCCCCATGCACACGCCGACCCGTAACGATTTAAGCGTTTCCAGGGACCATCCCGATTGTGCCAGAGCCTGGTGTGCGGCAGCCAGCCCCAACCGGCTGGTACGCAGCATATCCCGATCACTCACATCATCGAACTCACCGGCAATGGAGAACACCGGAAAGGTGTCGGCATGGGTTGTGGTAAAACGCCGGGGGGCTGAGCCATGTCGTTCACCAGCCAGCATGGAGGCAATTGCCTCATCCAGCGTGTTGCCCGCAGCACATAAGCAGCCAATCCCGGTAACCGCAATGCGATTAACCATCAAATTACTCCTGTTTGTCTTCGATAAAGGCGGCCAGAGTGTTGATCGATTGTAGAGCAGGACGCCCCTCTTCCATATCCTTTATCTCAACACCAAAATGTTTTTGCACCAGTACGACCAATTCAACGGCATCGAGAGAATCGAGACCCAGACCTTCGCCAAACAAGGGCTCATCATCCTCGATCTCCTCGGGAGTAATATCCTCCAGGTTCAGGTCTTCAACCAGTATTTGCTTGAGTTTTTCTTTGGTGGTCATACAGCCTCCTGTGATCAATGTAGCGTCGCAACGACGTTTATTTTTTAACGATTATTCCACATATCGAAGAAATTATAAAACTGATACGGGTTGTCCCGACAGTACCCGGCCAGAGCATCGGCATACTGTTGTACATAAGGTCGGTATGCATCCGCTTTGCGGCCTAATCCTTGCGGCACGCGAATTTCCCTGATCAGTTCCATTTCATAGCAATCACCCGCACTCTTACGCGTCATCATCACCACAATCGGTGCACCGGTGGCCGATGCCAGTTGGAACGAACTGAACGGCAACGCCACCGCTTCACCGAGAAAATCCACGGTCACCACATTGCGTTCATGGGGGGGCAAACGGTCGCCCATCACCGCCAAAATCATCCCCTGCTTTAACACCCCCATCATCTCCAGCGTGCCGCCGAGAAATCCGCGCGGATCAATGGTGCGATACGGACACTCCTGTTCAGCATATTCATAGTAATGCCGCTCAAGACTGCCATCGTCCTGATGCATCACCATGTGCACCGGCTCCTCAAGGAAATTGAGGGCCGACATCGCCACCTGCCAACAGCCGACATGCGACATCATCAGAATCATGCCGTGGCGACGGTTACGAATCTCCAGCAATTGTTCCCGACCATGCAAGGTAACGTTGAGCTGATCCGGCCCGAGCATACCCACGACGGCCCGATCGACCAGGACCTTGCCAAAATCGAGCACCATGCGGTAACTGTGCCACCAGTTGGCATCGGCACCAGCAGTCGGAAAACGGTGTCGCAGATAAGGACGGCAGCTTAGTCTCACCTGAGGGCGGAACAGAATATAAAAAGCCACGACAAAATACAACAGCCCGTATGCGGCCTGCCGACCACCGCTGCGTATCAGCAGGTAAAAAGCACGATAACCCAACGGAGAACCCAATGTTTTTGGCTGTTTTTGCTGAGTTGACACTGGGTTTATTCCCCCTGCTCCGAACATGCGGCCCTCTGCTCCACAGGCTGCTGACGACTTCCGACAAGAATGCGTGCCAGAATATATACGATAATTCCAGCTAAAAAGGCCAAGCCGGGTCCAACCAGCAGCGAACCAAGAAACCACTCATAAACCCGCTGCAGTGCCTGAGCGCCAAGCGTTTCGAGATTAATATCAATCAACCAGCGCCCATAGCGCAGGTAATGTCCAACCTCAATGCACAGGGCTGGCACCAAAGGCGGCATGCACAGATTGCCCGCCGCCACAGCCAGGTAACGGTTCAAACCAAAAAAACCGGCCACAAACAGGGTAGCGATGGTGTGACAGGCGATCAGCGGCAAAGCCCCGAGCAGAACACCGACGGCCATTGCCATCGCCAACCGGGCCGGTGAAATATTCTGCGCCAACAACCGTCGTAACGATCGGATCGGCTGCCGCCAGCTGAATGGCGCAGCGGCTTTTTTCACCAACCGCTTGTGCGGCCAGGGGGCGATGGAACGCAGACATAAGCGGGTATTCAGCCAGGATAAACGCAGATTGTCGCGCCATTTGTCAAAATGGGAGATTCGCTCGCTACCCGGTGCATAATAAACCCTGATGTCGACATCATGTAACGGAACCCCAGCCCAACTGGCCTTGACCAGCACCTCCACCTCAAACGAATAACGGCAGTCCGTGAACTGCAGATGTTCGAAGACAATCAGGGGATAAGCCCGGTAGCCACTTTGTACATCACCCAATCGGTGTCCGGTTTGGACTTTCAGCCAGAAATTGGAAAACTCACGACCGAAGCGCGAGCTCCTGGGAACTTTGAGTGCAGTAAAATCACGCCGCCCAACATGGATAGCCAGGGGATGACGACCGATGGCGGCAACAAATGCCGGGAGATCCTCGGGAAAATGTTGTCCGTCCGCATCCAGGGTGATGATGTGCGACATACCGTGCTGTCTGGCATAGTCCGCCGCGCTGAGAAGAGCGGCACCTTTACCACGGTTGACGGCATGATGCAGCACAGCAACGTCCAGATCGGCAATGACATCGGCGCCACCATCACTGCTGCCGTCATCAACGACCAACACCGTCGGATGCTGCAACAGGCACCGCGAAACCACATCACGTAGCGTTGCGGCGTGGTTATACACCGGAACCACTACCAGAATCTGTGCTGAATCGATCGCCATGCTTCCCTTCAAATCAGCCCTCATCCCCAAGTCGCTTGCCCTTGCGGGCAAAGGACAGAAATCCACCCAGATTGCGGATAAAACGCCCCCAACTGTGCGGCGATTTCCACAACATGGTCACATAGCCCCACAACACATCGTTGCGACGGAAATGTTTTTTATAAAACGTCAGGAACAGTTCTTCCAGCTTCTCTTCACTCATGCCGTGGGGAATAAACTGAAAGCGCATGCAATCCATCTTGGCCCAGTCTTCGTCAAACGCGCCCAACTCGTGAATGTTCTCGTAGAGTGGCGAACCGGGAAACGGCGTAAACTTGGCCACGTTGAGATCATCAATCGGCAAATTGACGATATAATCTATACTGCGCCGCACGCTCTGTTCGCTTTCACCGGGCAGCCCCACCATCATCAACCCTTTGACACGAATGCCATGTTTCTTGATCAGGCGGATGGTATCGGCCAGCATGTCGAGATCAGGGTTCTGGCGATGCTGGGCCAGCAGGTCCGGATCACCGGTTTCAATACCAAGGCTCATCATCCAGCAGCCCGCCCGTTTCATCAGGCCGATCAGTTCATCATCAACATGTTCGGCGCGGATGGCGCAATTGAAGGTCATTCCCAACGGCTCATCAATCATCCGCTGACAGAAATCGATCACCCGCTGGCGGTGAAAGGTAAACTGATCGTCATAAAAGTTGATATGACGGATGTTGTAACGCTCGCGCAGATGCTGCAGATGCCGGTAGAGATAATCCGCCGAGTTGTAACGAAACGTGCGCCGGAATACGGAGCGATCGCAATAACTGCAGGCATACGGACAACCGCGACTGGAGATACAGCTGGTGTTGGGCGCCTTGGGATAATTGAAAATCGGCAGCTGATAGGCTTCGGGAAAACCGATCAGTTTATCGTAAGCCGGAAACGGCAGATCATCCAGATTCAAGGCCGGTTCCCGGTAGCCGGTAAACAGAGAAACACCATCGGCAGCGCGGCATACCACCCCGGCAATGGCCGTGTAATCATCACCGCTGGCCGATACCAGTTGATAGAGAGTTTCCTCCCCTTCACCAACCACCAGGGCATCAAGCTGCGGATAATCGGTCAGCAACACCTCTTTCAACGCCGACACATGGGCACCGCCAGCCATCACTTTAAGTCCAGGGCAGGCAGCACGCGCCAACTCGGCGATGCGCACCCCATCAAGAAAACTGGACGTGGTACAACTGAGTCCCATCCAGGCCGGACGGTGCTGACGCACGTAATCACAGATCGCCTGATCTGAATCGGGACGCGCATAACAGTCGATAATATCGACCTGCAGCCCGCGCTCCATCAGGTAAGCGGCGATACTGGCCAACCCCAGCGGCGGCATGATATTCGCCAGCCGCGACACATCATGACCGGCCTGACCACTGGCATAACCAAGGGGATGGACTAAGAGCACCCGTTGTCGATCCAGATCAACGTGCACGGCGCCTCCTACGACCCAGATCATCAAAACGGATCAAGTGATCCCACAAGATCCCTTTAAAGCCAAAATTGTTCATGACCGCCATTTTTTCCTGACCGTCCGACGGTGGGAAAATCCGGTCACGCCGACCATTGAACGAATCAAGGATCATCTGATTCATCGGCTCCACCTGAACGTCCGGCGAGAAATAATAGAGCGGTTTGATCAGTGAGGTTCCCGGTTCAATCACCTTATCGGCAATCGCCCGTTCGAGCAGGCGTGACTTGGGCAGGATGCGGATGCCGGAAAAGGCAAACACCACGCAATGCTCCAGTTTGGCAATATTGGCCAGCCCTTCGGCTACGGTGTCCGCAGTTTCATTCGGCCCGCCGAACATGATGAAATGCGCACAAGGCACTTGCTCGGCCACCGCAGCCTGCTGACAGGCGAGCACTTCATCAAAGGCAAAGCCCTTGTCGAGTCCGGCCAGGGTCGCGTCACTGGCGGCATCAGTGCCCATCTCCATGGCATAGAGTCCGGAGCGCTTCAATAGCTGCAGCACCTCGCGACTGAGTCCCTGGGGACGGAAAAAAGCACACCAGCGGATATCCAACTCGCGTCGCACCATCTCCTCGGCCAACTGCAGATAGTTCCCCTGCGGGTCATTAAAAATCGAGTCGGTAAAAAACACCGTACTGGTAGCATGATCACGCTTGAGGCGCTCGAGATCTTCAACAACCGCCTCAACAGGACGCGGTCGGAAGCGATGCCCCTCCAAACCGGGATAGGTACAGTACACGCATTTAAACGGACAGCCGCGTTTGGTCTGCAGATTGATCAGACCACTGTGATGCTGATAGTAATCGACAAATTCGGGAACCAGCAGCGGCTGGCCCATCTCATGGCCCTGGAGTGGTTGCGCCCCGCAGGTGATGGCGGGAACATCCTCGCCACGGCCAATCTTGTCAATCAGCAGCGGAACAGCCTGCTCCCCCTCACCCACCACGCCGTAATCCGCGCCGAGATAGGCAAGGATCTCTTCCGGGAGGATGGAAAATGCCGGACCGCCCACCACCACCGGCATGGAGCCGACTGTGCGAATACTGTCAATCAAGCGTTTGGCATCAGCCAGATACCAGTTGTCATCAGAGCTGAACGAATCGACATTATCGATGTTGCGCAACGACAGGCAGACGACATCCGGCTTGAACGCTTCCAACGCCTCGCACAGTCGATTACAGTTCTGCTCATAAACCAGAAAGTCAAACTGCTGCACTTCGTGACCCGCCTGATCAAGAGCACCGGCGACAATGGCCATGCCGAGCGGATACACCGGATAGGGATCCGTGGAGATGTTGGAAGAGATCAGGAAAACCCGACTCATGATGCCGTCCTGTCGAGGTTGAACCGTCGGCTGCGCTTGGTATCGTAGCGACGATAGGTGCCATCGTCCATTTCACGGGCGATGACCTGCTTGAACAGCGTGCCCATCTTCAGCTGATAGCCGCCATCGGCATTAAAGGTGTCCCAGGCGTAATAGAACAGCTCTTGCAAGGTATCGACAGACATCTGCTTGGGTTGGAACACCACCTTGTCTGCGGTGTAATCCCCCCAGCCGTTATCCAGCAGGCGCCCTTCTTTGGCCAGCTGCGCTCGAATCGGCGAATGGGGGAACGGCGTCAGAATGGTGAACTCCGCCACGTCGAGTTCGACCTCAATCAGAAAATCAACCAGACGGCGGATATCATCAGCACTCTGATCATCAGTTCCAAGGATAATCGTGCCTTCGACACCAATGCCAAAATCCTTGAGGCGTTTGATGCGGTCGCGAATGACATCGGAGGTATCGAACACCGCCTGATAGACATACCAGGCACCGGCGTCAGCCGCGGCCTTGAGAACCTCATCATCATCAAGCAGCGGATGGGATACCCACTTCTTTTTGAGTGGTTTCATCGCCTCGAACAGTTCGAGCAGCCACTGTTTGTCCTGAGCCATGGAGTTATCGACGATAAACAGGCGATTGTTGGGGATCGCCTCCATCTCGGCAATCACTTTGTCAATCGGGCGCGGGCGGAATTCATGGCCGCCAAGGTAGCCGGTACAGCACGGAAAACATTTAAATTTACAGCCCCGCGAGGCATGGACCAGATCCAGCATCTGCACGCCACGGTAATTGTAACGCTCACGGTCAAGGATCTCGCGGCGCGCCGTACCCACCAGCTCGATGGGCGGATGCTGTTGCAAATAATCGTACACCGGCTTGAGTTCACCGCGCTCAAAGTCACGAATCACCTGCTCGGTACGCCCTTCTGCTTCACCGATAAACACGCAGTCCGCGTGTTGTTTTACTTCCTCAGCATGCAGCATGGTGGCAATGCCGCCGAACATGACGGTCTTACCGCGCTTGCGATATTCGGCGGCAATTTCGAAGGCACGCGGCAACTGACAGGTCAGCATCACCGACAACGCCACCAAGTCTGCCGATTCGTCGAAATCCAGGGGCTGAACGTTTTCATCGGTAAAGCTCACCTCAACGTCCTCGGGAATTGTCGCAGCAAAGACCACCGGCCCATGAGGCGGCAGGTGAAACTCGGTTTGCCGTTCCAACTTGGCCCAGCGTGGATAAACCAACTTCATTTTCATGGATAGAACTCCCTTTCTTGCCTGATTTCTTGTTAAGCCGTTATCCTGTCAGTCACCCAAGCGGGCGACGTCATCTCGTTAATTGTGCGACCAGATCCATGGCGCAGTCCAGCGGTTGTCCGGCCAGCCGTAATGCGCCGGTTGTCTCACGGGTCAGCGCCAATCCCGCAGCGTGGTCTTTTTTATCCACTACCAGAAACAAACTGCCCGGCGCCTGCAGCACACCACAGTCATCCAAATCACAAAATCCGACCACAACAGCCTCAGCTTCACCACTGTCGAGCAGGTCCAGCGCGTTATCCATGACCGCCAGACCGTCACAGCGGCAGCTGTTGACCACTTCACAGCAGCCCGTGAGACCAAACCGCAGCGCAGCTTCGCCAAGAAACGTGTTGGACAAAGTGTAGGCAAACAGTTGCGGACTGGCCAGAGCGCCCTGCTCCGGAATCACCGTGGTGAAATAATCGCAGTCCGTTTCCAGACAACCGCTGTACGTTTCTGCGAGGATCGCAATGGGACGCTTCTCGTGCCATTGATCCATGGCGGCATCCTGCAACGCCAGGGTGATTCCCGCCAGACCCAGCCGGGAAAAAGGATCCATCCGACCGAAACGACGATCCGGCTTGTCAAACAGATCCTGCCGTTGCAATTGCGGCAGTTGACCGGGGCCAAAGCCCTCAAAGCCACAGCACAGTCCACGGCCAAAGCCATAGCTGCTGACCCAGCCAAAACCGGCAATACGATAAGAAATCATTGCGCCCTCCGTTTCAGCAACAGGGCGGCATTGACACCGCCAAACCCTGAATTGGTGGACAGCAGGACATCGCCATCGAATGCTTGGGCGATACTTTTAACCCGTTCACCGGCCAGTGGCTCTGCTTTAACCAAGCCACAGGTGGGCGACAGACATCTTTCCCGCAATGTCGGTACTGCCAGCGCCACTTCCAAACCACCGGCAGCCCCCAGAGTATGGCCAAGCGCGCCCTTGATGGAGTTAATCGGCACATTTCGCTCACCAAACAAGGCATTAAAAGCGGTCAGTTCCATCATATCGTTATAGACAGTCCCTGTCCCGTGGGCGCTGATCGCCGCGACCTGCGCAGCTTCAAGTCCGGCACAATGCAGCGCCTGTTCTACCGCCAGAATCAATCCGCAACCATCACGCGCCGGTGCCGTAATATGATTGGCGTCATTGGCAATCCCCCAACCACACAGC
>PKUE01000108.1 GCA_002869685.1 Desulfuromonas sp. | reverse complement strand
TCATTGCTGAGCGCCTGCCTTTTTTCCTGATATTCCGCTTCCAGAATCTGGCGGTCAACGGTTGACAGCTTATTGTTACCAAGCTTCTGCTGGTACTCTTTATCCAGCACTGTCAAAGCATTATTGGTTTCCGAGATAAACACCGCCCCTTTGAACTGATCGTAGTTCAAATATTCATCGAGCTTATTCTGCTGATAAACCCGCTCCAGCACCGGACCGGCAATAATATCCGTGGTGCTGAACGCTAAACCGTTGGGATACTGGTCGTGTTCGGCTCCATCAAACAGCACCCGAAAAGGGAGGTTGACCGATTCCACCGTTGGTGCCCAGAGATAATACAGAAACGCCCCGAGCAGAAACACACCGGCACCGGCGATTGTGGTGATAAAGAAAACCACGCGATAACGCCAGACAGCTGCAACCAACTCTGCCAGGGACAACTCGTCGCTCTGCGATTTAAGCTCCATGATATAAAAACTCCCTACCGGGGCAACCCCGCCCCAATGACCGATGATAATAGTTCTGATGAGCCCAGTCAGTCCGACTCACGGATTCTTTCCACCAAACCGGTTGTCGAACGTCCGTCGACAAATTCAATCAACTCGACACTGCCGCCCCAGCTCTCCACTTCTTTTCCCCCGACAACAGTTTCGGGCGTATAGTCCGCCCCTTTGACCAGCACATCGGGTTTCAGCGTTTCGATAAGCTGCAACGGCGTATCTTCATCAAACAACACCACATAACTGACGCAGGACAGTGCCGCCAGCAGTTGCGCCCGGTCATTTTCCTCAACCAGAGGACGACTGGGGCCTTTCAACCGTTGCACGGACCTGTCGGTGTTGAGTCCGACAACCAGCAGATCGCCCAATTCCCGCGCCTTCTGCAAATAGCTGACATGGCCGACATGAAGCAGATCAAAGCAACCGTTGGTAAACACCACTTTTTTGCCGTGATTGCGGGCATGGTTGAGAATATCGCTCAAATCCAGCGGCAGTTGAATCTTGCTCTCTTCGGGCAAGCCGACTTCGGACACCGCCTGGAGAATCTCCCGACAACTCACCGTCGAAGTCCCCACCTTGGCAACAACGATTCCCGCCGCGATATTGGCCACGGTTGCCGCCTGTTTCAATGACAGGCGCGCCGCCAGACCAATTCCAACCACCGCCAGCACCGTATCCCCGGCGCCGGAAACATCGAAAACCTCCCGTGCCCGCGTCGGCAGATCAATTTGCGCTCCCTGACGTTGAAACAGCGACATCCCCTCTTCACTGCGCGTCAGCACCAGGGCGTCAAGTTCCGCCAGCGCCATGATCTTTTCTCCAGCAGCGGTCAGGGATGCGCCATCTTCGATTTTGATACCGGAAGCTTCCGAGGCTTCTGAACGATTCGGTGTCAAAAGCGTCGCGCCGCGATAACGCCCATAATCGGTTCCCTTGGGATCGACAACGACAGGCACCTGTTTTTCCCGTCCGGCCTGGATAACTGCGCTCAGCACATCATCGGTCAAAACCCCTTTACCGTAATCGGATAAAAACAGCACATCCACCTGATCCAGGCGGGAAACAATTGACGCGATCAAATGCGCCTCGATCGTGGAAGACAGGGGCAAGCGTGTTTCGCGATCAATGCGCAACATCTGCTGATTGCTGGCAAGAATCCGTGTTTTCCGACTGGTCTTGCGATCACCGTCGAACACCACCCCGGCGACATCAACCCCGGCCTGTTCCAATTGCTGCAACAGATGGCGGCCATCAGCATCATCGCCCAGCACCGAACACACCTGCACCTGGCAGCCCAGGGCACGAAGGTTATTAACCACGTTCCCCGCACCGCCCAGTCGCAGGTCTTCGCGTGAAATATCCACGACAGGCACCGGTGCCTCGGGCGAAATCCGCCCCGTTTTACCCCATAAATATTCATCAAGCATCAGGTCGCCAACCACCAGGGTACGCAACTGAGGCAGTGAATTCATAAAATCCTGAATTTGATCTTCAGTCATTTACAATCCTATCTTTAATTATTAAAAACACAGACTTAAGTCTAAAAGAATACAAAATATAAACCAGCTATCTACATCGATTCAAGAAGAATAAAATAAGCTTTCGTTTAGCAACAAAATGTCTGAAAGAAGAACTGGCCTGTTTCGTAAAAAAAATGCTAAAAAAGGGGAAATTCTCTTTTTCCACCCCGAAACAGCTAGGAATTGTCCCCCAATGAATATCGTCATCACCGGAGGGGCCGGATTTATCGGCTCCCATCTTGCTGAAAAATGTATCCTTGAAGGACACAACGTCACAATTCTGGATAATTTCTCCACCGGTAAAATTGACAATCTGGCAACTTTTACCGACAAAGTATCCATCCACACTATGGATATCAGTGATTTTTCTGCGTTGCTTGATGTAACCCGTGATGCGGATGCCATTGTCCATCTGGCAGCCGTCGCCTCGGTTCAGGCCTCCGTAGAAGAACCACAACTTACGCATAAAAGCAACATGGATGGCACCATCAATCTGCTCGAAGCGGCCCGGATCAACCACATCTCAACATTTGTCTTTGCCTCGTCCGCCGCCGTCTATGGCAATACCCAGCAACTTCCGGTTTCGGAGCAGACAGCTCCCGCACCGTTAACCCCCTATGCCGTCGATAAACTGGCCTCCGAGTATTACATTCAGTTTTATCGCCGCCAGCATGGTCTCAATACTGCGATCTTTCGCTTCTTCAATGTCTACGGTCCGCGCCAGGATCCGAGTTCCCCCTATTCAGGTGTCATCAGTATCCTGATAGACCGGGCATTACAGCAAAAAGAATTCACCCTTTTCGGCACCGGGAAACAAAGCCGGGACTTTATTTATGTCAAGGATCTGGTGGATATTCTTTATCAGGCGACGTCAGCCACCAACAATCCTCCGGTTCCGATTAATGCCGGCAACGGAGAACAAACGAGCCTGCTTGAGCTGATTGCTGCAATCAATACCTTGTCCGGTCACGAGCTCTGCGTCGAAAAAGTTCAGAGCAGGCCCGGAGATATCGAGCACTCGTGTGCCGACATCTCGGCGTTGAAAGAATATTTCCATTTCAGTCCTCAATGGGATATTAGACAGGGTTTGCAAAAAACGTTAGAGTGGCATCACGCGTAACCGGTGAGCTCCATTTTTGCGAAGAGGAAAACAACGCCTCTGAACTTCTCTACCACAGGACAATGGGTAATCGATGACTGAACAACTGATCTATGTCAATCCGCTCTGGCAAAAAACACTGCACGACTGCGGCTTGGATTCCTTTGAATCCCTCTGGAAACTCGACCTCAAGGCCGTTGATGAAGGCAATGTCGGTCGCGGCAAAAACGGTTGGAGCAAGGTCAGTATTTTTGAATTCCAGGATCAACAGCAACACACTCATAAAGTCGTCATCAAGCGGCAAAGTAATTACCGCAGCCGGACGTTACGCCACCTTATCACCGGTATTCCAACGTTCATCAAAGAGATGGACAGTATCGCCCGCTATGAAAAAGCCGGGATTCCGGCTCTCAATGCCGTCTATTGCGCGACACGGCAACAGGGAGGCGACCTTCAGGCCATCCTGATAACGGAATTCCTTTCTGACTATGAATCCCTCGAAGCCATTCTGCAACGCTGGCAACAGCTGGGGCGCCCGAAGCGCACACACTGCCAAAAAGTTATCCAGGCAACGGGAAAATTGGTTGCCCGACTCCACGGCCAGGGCCTTGAGCATCGCTGCCTGTTTCCAAAACACATCTTCATCGCCAAAACCGATGACACTTCCGCCCGCCTGATCGACCTGGAAAAAACACGCTGGCGCCCTTGGCTGGAAGCACGCCGGGTCCGTGACCTGACCGCCCTGGCCCGCCGTAGCCTCTCTCTGCCCAACCGGGACCGCGTTGCGTTTTTGCGTGCCTACTACGACATCCCCCACCTGGATGAGCGCGCCAAAAACCTCTGGCGTCAGGTCGCCAAACGTATCAACGCCAAAAAACGCTCATAACCCCGGCAACGGGGCAATCTGGAGACTGGATTCCCGTTTTCAGCTGTGGTAAAGTCGCGCACTAAATACGCCCGACACCTCAGCCGCGCGCCGGAATCCGTACACCGAGCCGCCAGCCAGACAAGCGACTATGATATTGACTCCGCCAGCCTGCCCTTTTACCGTTGAACTGAACCAATCGACACGGTCTTCCATCGACTGCCAACAGATACTACGCTTTCTCCCGGAAAAACGCTGTGTCGTCAAGGGACAGTGGCAGGATCGCGCCGTATTGGTAAAGCTGTTTCAGCATCCCACAGCGGCGCGTCGCCATTGGCAGCGGGAAAAACAGGGGGTGGAGTCGCTTGTTGATGCGGGGATTCCGACCCCCGAGCTGCTATATGCCGGAGAGTTAACCGACCACACGCCGGTTTTAGTGTTTGAATTTTTGCCTCAGGCACAAAATGCCGCAGAATCCTGGCAGCAGTGCCGTTCGGAAAATGAGCGATTAGACCTCCTCAAGCGACTGTCCCTGACCATTGCTCAACTGCATCAACAGGGAATATGGCAACAGGACTTACATCTGGGCAATTTTCTGCTCGACGCCGATCACGTTTATACCATTGATGGTGATGGCATTCACGGACAGGCGGGTCCCACCCCGTTGGCTCAGGCTACCAGCAAAGAGAACCTGGCGCTGTTTCTTGCCCAGATTTCACCACAGTACGATCATCTGTTCCCCGATGTCATAACCACCTACACCCAGCAACGTCGCCTCGATTCAGCCGACTGGCAGGATGTTCTCACTCGCCAGCTGCCAACCTGTCGAAAAAAACGGCGTGACAGCTATGTTAAAAAATCATTCCGCACCTGCAGCGAATTTATCCGTTGCCGGCAACACGGCCAGGTCACCCTGTACCGGCGCGATGCGCCGCCAGCCCTGATCCAACAACTGTTGGACACACCCGACCAGCTGATCGCCCAAGGTAAACCGCTTAAATTGGGCAACAGTGCAACGGTTGTCCTGCTTGAGACGAAAGAGGGAAACTGGGTGGTAAAGCGCTACAACATCAAGAACCTCTGGCATGCCGTAAAACGCTGTCTGCGCCCAACACGTGCCTCCGTTTCGTGGGGGAACGCCCATCGGCTGAAGATCAGCGGAATATCAACCCCTTCAGCCATTGCCATGGTCGAAAAACGGTTTGGTGGTTTGCGCTTTACAGGGTATTATGTCTGCGAATTCACATCGGCACCGGATGCCCTGAGCTATTTTTCCTCGCCAGAACCGTCAGCAGAGGAGAAACATCAGACCGCCCAGCAGTTTGCCGATCTTTTTACAATTTTCCATCGCCTGGGAATTTATCACGGCGATTGTAAAGCCACCAATTTCCTGGTGGAGAAGACAACCCCCTGGGTGATTGACCTGGATGCCATGTGTGAATTCAATTCACGCAAGCATTTTATCCGCCATTACCGGCGGGACCGCGACCGGTTTCTGCGCAACTGGGAAGACCAACCAGAACTTTACCGCTGGTTTGACAGTCACTTACCCGAAACAAACGACAATTGATTTCACCCAAACCCGATAACGCTGCACCGATGTGGCGATTCTGGAGATATTGAACATGCCAAAAGTGATACTGGGCCTGTCCGGGGCATTGACCCACGACCCCTCAGCCGCTCTTTACATTGACGACAAACTGGTTGCCGCCGCCGAAGAGGAACGCTTTCTGCGTGACAAACACGCTAAAAACCGCATGCCCCTCGAAGCAACCAAATTCTGCCTCGATTTCGCTGGCATTAAACCGGAAGATGTCGACATTGTTGCCTTCCCCTTCAGTGAAATCGGTCTGGATCGCCCTGACCGCTGGCACTATGCCAAACGCTACTGGTATGCTCCCGACCGCGCCCTGACTGCTCTGTTTAACGGCAACCGTCGTTACCATCGCAACATCGCCAATGTCAAAAACATGCTGCAACAACTGGGTATCCGCTGGGACAAAATCGAATTTGTCCCCGTCGAGCACCACCTGGCTCACGCCAGCAGTGCCTACCATCTCAGTGGCTTCAAGGGCAAAACCGCCATTCTGGGTATTGACGGCAAAGGGGAATACGCCACCACCTTTTTCGGTTATGGTGAGAACGGAAAGATCCACAAAATCAAAGAATTTTACGATCCCGACTCTCTGGGCGGTCTTTATGGCGCCATGACCGAATACCTCGGTTTTGAAATGCTCGATGGCGAATTCAAAGTCATGGGCATGGCCCCCTACGGCGATCCAACCAAATACGACTTTTCCCGGCTGGCAAAATTTGAAAACGGTGAGCTGGTCGTTAACACCGAGCTGGTCAACACCGTCGGTTACCGTCGCTACAAGGAAAACGGCAAGGGCTATTACTTCAGCCAGAAACTGATCGACTGGCTCGGCCCCAAACGACAGGGCGACAATGCCGACGAACCCTACATCGACTATGCCGCCTGCATTCAGGGCCTGTTTGAAAAACTCTCGCTGGAGATGATTGACTACTATCTGAAAGACATTCTTCAGGAGACCGGTCAGCTGTGTTTTGCTGGCGGCAGCGCGCTGAATGTCAAGCTCAACCAGTACATCATGGACCTGCCGTACGTGAAGGAACTGTTTGTCCAACCAGCAGCCTCCGATGCGGGTACGGCTATCGGTGCAGCCTCGTATGCCGCGCACCTGCACGGCATCCAGGTGGAAAAACTCGAGCACGTCTATCTCGGCCCCAAGTACACCAACGACGAATGTATTGCGGCCTGTGAAGCACATCCGGAACATCCCCAGTGGGAAAAAATTGACAACATTCCGGAAACCGTTGCCGACATTCTGGCCCAGGGCCATCCGGTTGCCTGGTTTCAAGGCCGTATGGAGTTCGGTCCGCGTGCTCTGGGTTGTCGCAGCATCCTCGGCTGTCCCAGCGTACCGGGTGTCGCTGATCGCATCAACGAGCAGATCAAATACCGTGAGCGCTGGCGGCCCTTCTGCCCCAGTGTTCTCGACACCGTGGCTGAAGACCTGCTGCAAACCGATCATCCGGCGCCCTACATGACGTTCACCTTCAAGGTCAATCCGGCCTGGAATGAGCGCATCCCCGAGGTGATCCACGAAGACGGCACCTCGCGTGCGCAGGTGGTTACACAAGCCACCAATCCGCGCTACTACGCCCTGATCCAGGAGCTGGAAAAACGCACCGGAAATGCCGTGGTTCTCAACACGTCTCTCAACCGGCGTGGTGAGCCTATGGTCTGTGCACCAATCGACGCCCTGAACATGTTCTACGGTTCCGATCTGCCCTATCTGGTTATGGAAGATATCCTGGTGCGAAAGGCTTCAACCTGATGCATCAGGACAACCGCCCGTGGGTACTCCAGCTTTGTCATGGCTACAGTGGACCGTTTCTCGATTGTGCGCGGCAGTATGCCGCCCTGTTCAAGGATTCGCCCTTCAGGGTGTGTACGGTCTATCTGACTGGAGAGGAAAGGGAACAGGTCAGAGTTGACTCGCAATCAGATGAAGTTATTTTCCTGAATTACACCAGTCAGCAAATCCGAGGTCTGAAGCTGTCTGCAATTCGGGCCGTGCGTAATTTACTGGCAAAACGTGCTACCAGCTTCATTATCGCCCATCGGTTCAAACCGATCTACATTGCGTTACTGGCTTCACGTCTGCCTGTCATCGGGATACACCACGCCTTTGGGGTTTATCAGCGGCGTTCCCGCCGTTTTTTTGTCCAGTGTTTCAAACAGCGTCTGACATTATTGGCCGTCTCGAACGCTGTGCGCGATGAAATCAGAGACGATCTGCCCGGTTGGCCCGTGGATCAGATTGAAACATTATATAACCGTATTGATGTTACGGCCCTGCAACAGGAGCACTTTTCTGCACACGACGCACGCAAGGCGCTTGATCTACCGGCAGATGCCTGGATTGTCGGCAATGTTGGTCGCCTCCACCCGGACAAGGATCAGGACACTCTGATCCGTGGATTTGCAGCGGCTCGCCCTGCACTTCCTGATAACAGTCTGTTGGTGATTATGGGCAGTGGCAAACTGGAGACGTCACTCAAGCAACTGGCCGTAGAACTTAACATTAGCGAACATGTTATTTTTCTCGGCCAGGTCCCTCAAGGGCGCCGTTATTTCAAAGCATTCAACGTCTTCGCCCTCACCTCCGACCATGAGCCCTTCGGTATGGTGCTCCTGGAAGCCATGTCTGCCGACCTGCCCGTCATTTGCTCGGACTGCGGTGGTGGACGGGAAGTTGTCTCCGGCTGTGGTACCCTCTTCCCATTGGGTGACGGTGCCGCACTGGCCGAAAAGCTGGTGGCACTTCACAATAGCGATCAGAACCAATCGCTGACAAGCATCCGGGAACGTCTGGCCATGTTTTCTGATGACACCGTCAGACGACAGTTCTGGAATCTGAAGCGAATTGCAGCTCTGCTTGACAAAGAGACGGACCATGTCTGATTCCGTGTCGATCACGCCTCCATTACCCGGCGATTGGCAGGCCACAGCCGGCCGTCTCGATCGCTATCGCTGGAAGCAGTTACGTCTGCGTCATGGCCATCTCGGCACGGCTATCCGGTTCTGCCGTGATGCATTTTTAGATATTCTATGGGGATTACAAGCAAGACAAAGCCTGAAAAAAGGATCAGCGCCATCGGAACCGTGCGATTTTCTATTATTACAGGGAGCGCCCAAAGTTATTGCGCTGCAGCGCAAAAAAAAGCTTATTGATCAATTGCGGGCACATGGCCATACCTTGATTGAAACAGCCCAGGAAGAACCAGGCAATTTCCTCAAAAAAGGCTGTCTGAGCCCGCCACCGCAAAAAGTCCCGTTACGTTACCTGTGTTATGCGGCCTATGCGCAGTGGCTTGTCAGCCATTACAATCCAAGCGTTCTGATCAATGACCGTAACGGCAGCCTGGTCAGTCCTTTTTTGCGCCTGTCTCTCCACCAGCAAGGAAAAACTCTGGTTCACTTGGCGCACGCCACCACAGTGGAAAGTTCACGCCGCCTGGATATGACGGATTACGATTATTATTTCCTGTTTGGGCAAAGCTCTCTTAACGCGCTGCAACTCAGGCCACTACGTTTCGGAACCACCCGAGTGGTATTGTCGGGTTCCCATATGATTGACAGCAGCTATCACATGGCACCGAACACCCCGGAACAATGTAAGCTATTGATTTTAGGTGTTGGCCCAGACAAGGAAAAAGAACGCGGCTATCGGGAGACCTACACGTTGCTGGCGCAATGGAGTAAGCGTCACCCGGAGTTCCGTGTTTTTTTCAAGCCTCACCCACGCAGCAAGGCCACATTCTGGAAAGAGATGGCCACGCAGAGTGAAACAATTGAAGTCCTCAGTAAAGACTGCTCGCTGGCCCAGGCACTTGCTGACGCCAGTCTTGTCGTCAATATCATGTCTAATGCGGTTATTGAAGCGGCACTGGCTCAACGACCTGTTCTTTACGTCAATGCCGGACAGGATGAAGATATTTTCGAACAGGAACAATTTTTCGGTCCCAAAATTGACACGTTGGAAGCTTTGGAACATCGCATTAAAACGATTCAAACGGACTACAATAGCGCGGTTGATATTTCAAGCAACTTTGCCACTCATCATTTGCATTATGGCACTGAAGGGCTGAACAAATCGGTCGCTTTTCTTGAATCACTGAAACAAGGCCGCGCGATTCCCAGTATTGTCATGGAAGAACGCCTCTAAAAACAACTTTTTAGAAAAACCACCTATGATCCCCAAAAAAATACATTACTGCTGGTTTGGAGGAAACCCTTTGCCATTACAGGCAAAGCGCTGTCTCGCTTCGTGGGCTCACTATCTACCGGACTATCAAATCGTCCGCTGGGATGAGTCGTCCTTTGATATTGACGGACATCCCTTCACTCAGAAAGCCTACCAAGCCCGTAAATATGCATTTGTTGCCGATTACGTCAGAATGCACGTCTTAAATCAGCAGGGTGGAATCTACATGGATGTCGATGTACACGTCTGTTCTTCATTCGACCCGCTATTGAAAGAAGATTTTTTTATCGGCCTGGAAGACTGTCAGCGGTTTGGAACCTGTGTCGTCGGCAGTCAAGCAGGACACTGGCTTGCACAACGCATGCTTGATTACTACGATGGCGCCAGCTTTGATGAACAACAGCTTTCGGCACTGGTCAATGTCAATGAAGTCAGTCGCCTTCTACTCGATCACGGTTTTACCGGCCAGGGCGATCAAGAACGTCACGAACGCGAGGTGATCTTACGTATCGGCACCTTTGCTGACGCCCAATCAAAGCGATTGCCCGGTGTAAAACCACTGGCCCGCCACCTCTATGCGGGTTCCTGGAAACAACGTAGCAAGAAAAGCGCTCTGAGCAAATTCTGGCGCAAGCTTAAGAAGTCGCCTGACATTGCTATGTCTCTCACTTTTCTGGCGTACTTCGCAATAGCGGACGTTTATCGTCAATTAAAACGAATCGACTCGCCTCAACATAGATAAAAGGACCCTGGTATTGAAAAAAGAACTGATCCCGACATTAATGACAATTCTTTTTATTCTTTCCTATTATCTCTGGCCGCTCGACACATCTCCAAAAGCGGCTTTTTATGCCTGCTTCGGCGTAACGGCTCTATCCACAGCTATCTTTCGTTTCAAACCCCACGCTTTTTCCAAATCACTGGTCGGCCTGTCACTCCTGCTGGTTCTCTATATTCTGACCAGCACGTTGTGGGCCTCGGCCGTCTCTCCGTCTGGCAATTTTTTGTATCATTCAAAGCGCGCCGCTGAAATCATCGCCCTGGTAACCCTGATTGCCGCTTTTTTTGACGCCCGCTACCACGGGCTGCTCTTGAAAGGGTGTGTCGCCGTTGCCTGTATTCACGCCCTGTTCCTCATTCCTGGCCATCATTTAGGTCACCGTTTGACCAATCCCATCGACACGGGAATGGTCTACGGCATTGCCGCAGTCATCGCATTGTTTTTTGCTCTGGACGAGCAACGAATCAATCGGTCGATCGTCTACTTCTGCGCATTCAGCCTGTTAGTGACAATCCTCCTCATCACCAAAAGTCGTGGGCCACAACTTGCTCTGCTCTGTGCGTCAACGGTTCTCATGGCTATCCGTTACTACCGTTGGAAGCGATTGGCCATTTATGCCGCTACCATGAGTTGTCTTTGTCTACTGCTATTTTATACTACGGACATTTTTACCAAGGTTTTCTCACGCGGATTTGATGTCAGTATGAGGGATATCATCTGGAGGGAAACCATCACCAACGGACTTAATCATTTCTGGTTTGGTCTTGGAATGGAGAAAAAAGTCCTGCTCCACCTGTCAAATGGCCACTCATTCACCCATAGCCATAATTTCATGCTTGATACATTCCGTCTGACCGGAGCGATTGGCCTGCTCCTGATCGTCGCACTTTTTATCTATGCGCTTTACCTGGGATTCAAGAGTCCCGACAACGACCTGAAACTGTGGGCACTGGTGCTTTTGTTTGGCAGCTTATGCCTGATGACCAACGGCAGCATCCCGTTCAACCGTCCGAGTCACGCCTGGCTGGCCTTCTGGATCC
>PKUE01000175.1 GCA_002869685.1 Desulfuromonas sp. | reverse complement strand
ATTCAGGTGTGGAGGGCTTTTTTTGTTGTCAGCGTTGTTTGCCAGTGAGGAGTAGAAAATTGATCAGGCCCTCCTTGGTTACGGCGGGCTGAAGGCAATTGTTAAATTGATTGCTATTAAAAAATAGCCATGTTACACAGAGCGTTTCAAGGATTCGACATTTTCTTTGACACTTATCTATTTAATTAGAAAATTAGATAGGTTAGTTTTCATGGTTTGAGCCGTAAAAGGTCCTTACTGCCTGGGCGTTGAGAATGGTGCAACACGACAAAAATAGACATGGCGATTATCCTGCTGCCCGTAAACTGTTTGGGCATTGGCGATGCTTTATTGCGCCGTTGGCTGGGACGGTTATTGTCTGCCTAATCTCTATGGCTCAGAAACTCAGGCTGGGTGGAGAGCTGCCTTATCATTTAGCGGGATATCTGGTCCCCTCCCTGGTGGGCTGGGTGGCCGGCTCGCTGGTCAGTGTTGGCGCCTGGCGAGCCCGCGAACTGATGCGGCGGATCAGTCATGCTTCAATGGCTCTGAACAGGCAGCATGTTCACTACGAACATGTGCTCAATTCGGTGGGAGAAGGGATCTGTGAGTTCGATGCGGATGGGTTGTGTCTGTATGCCAACCGTAAAGCGTGTCGGATGCTGGCGTACAGTTCGTTTGAAATTGTTGGTAAAAACATTTTCAATCTGTTCCGTTACCATAATTCTTACGGTCAGGAAGTGACGCTTGAGCGGTTATGGACACAACGCGATCACTGCCATCATTACCAGGAGGCGATTTATGAGGAGATCCTCTGGCAGCGCGGCGATGAGGTGATTTCAACGGACATTTGTATCTACCCGAGCCTGGATGTCAACGAAGGGGGGATCCTGGTGTTTCGCGATACAACGTTGCGTCAGGAGATGCAGTCTAAAATTGATTTTCTCGAGAGTTGTGATCCCCTGACGCAACTCAATAACAAGAAAACGTTTATGGCTGAGCTGGTTAACACGATCGACCTAAGCTACAGCCAGTGTGAAAATCATGCTCTGTTTTTGGTTGATATCGATCGTTTCCAGACGCTTTATGATGTCCTGGGGAGTTATGCCAGTGATCAGTTGCTGATTCAATATGCCCATTTCTTAAAAGACAAAGTGCGCGAATCGGATGTGGTTGCCCGTATCGGTGGGGATCGCTTTGCCATTCTGAAAATGTTTTGTGATGAACCGCAGGCGCGAAGCTTTGCTCAGGAACTGGTCAGCGCATCAGAAACGTTTGAGTCCTCATGGCAGAACCAACATGGGAAACTTACCGTTAGCGTCGGAGTGAACATCATCGGGGCAAGTGGAGAATCGGTTGATGAGGTGTTCCTCGGTGCAGAGAAAGCGTGTGGTCTCGCCAAAGAAGAAGGCCGGAGTCGTTTTAATGTTTATGATCCACAGGCCTCAGTGTATCGCAATTTAAACCGGCAGATCCGGGCGTTGCCATATATTCGGGATGCCCTTAAAAATGATCTGTTTTTTTTGCGTCGCCAGACGATCAGTCCCATTGAGGCCGTTGAGACATCACTGCACAGTTACGAAGTGTTGTTGTCGATGCAGCTCGCTGATGGCAGCAGTTTGAGCCCGGATGATTTTTTGTCCGCAGCAGAACGTTATGACCTGATGCCCGCCATTGACCGCTGGGTGATTGATCACTGCTTTGCCTGGCTCGAGCAGGAGCCAAGACGCTGGCAGGACCTTGATTTTATGGCCATTAATCTGTCCGGAAAAAGTTTCAATGACAGTACCTTTCTGGCGTATCTGGAAGAAAAACTGCAAGACGTGACTTTCCCGCCGGGAAAAATCTGTTTTGAAATTACCGAAACGGCGGCGGTGGAAAATGAACGGCGCAGCATTGCTTTCATTCACCGCATCAAACAGTATGGCTGTCGCTTTGCTCTGGATGATTTTGGCAGCGGGATGTCCTCCTTTCGCTATCTGAAAAATTTCCCCGTGGATTTCATCAAGATTGACGGTAACTTTATTGTCGATATGGTAGACAATGCCATGTCGCGGGAAATTGTTACCTCCATACACAATATTGCCGCAACTCTGGCCCTTAAGACCATCGCCGAACATGCTGAGGATGAAAAGACCCTGCATCTGCTACAGGAGATCGGTGTCGATTTTGTACAGGGCTATGTCATCGACACGCCAAAGGTCTTTTTCTCTGGCGAAGCGATCTCAGCCACCCATGTGGTGAACGCATCCTGATCCTGGCGCGGGTGGCTCCGTCGATGTTAAATCCCAAAGATGTTCATTTCATCAGGTTGTGTGAAACGACGGGCTGGGTGCCGTCTTATTGTCTGATTCCCTGCCTTCGGCGGATTTGCCTTCTCGCCTGGTGTTTCGCCGTCTTAATGATACCGGGGGATGGTAGGATGACCTCGAAGAGATTCCGCTGTGCTTTGTTTTTTTCACCGCGAAGGTGATCACAGAGCGCAAGATTAAGCGGAGGCCTTGCTTGCTGTAAGGAGACATTTGCGTTATCTTAAGGTCAATTATTTAATGAGTCGTAGCGCTGGCCCCCAATGGTTGCAGGTAATCACAGGAAGGATAAGGTAATGAATCGTGCAATGAAAATGGTGAAAATTGTTTTGCTCATGGTGCTGGGACTACATCTTGTCGGCACGACAGTTTTCTCGGATGACGGTGCTGACGATGATACGACCCAGAAGCTGGTTAAGGTTTGTACCCTGAGCAGCGTGAAGGCCAATCAGGAGTTTCAGCGCAATGTCAATATTCTGCAGGCTCGTCGGCAGCGGGTTGTACAGTTGCGACAGCAGTTGAAGCAAGCCCAGACTGAGGAGATGAAAGAGAGCCTGAACAAGGAGCTGACTCTTGCGCTTGACCAGCTTAAAGCTGACAATGAAACCATGGTCAAAACCTATGGTTTCTCCCTGGGGCGCAACTATCGCCTGGTTGTCGAGAAGGCCTATGTTTACATGGCCGTCAGTGATGAAGAGGCAGAAAAGATTTCTCAGACACAACACGCCAATTGAATCGGACCGAAAATAATCTGGCGTGGCACCGGCTTTTTTTTAACCGGTGGTGGCGAAAAACACAACATCCCTCCCGAAAATCATCTCGGGAGGGATGTTGTGTTTTTGGATGTCTTACGGCTGTTGTGGGGCAACCACGATGAGGTGGATACGGCCAGGGTGGTTTGCTTCGGTACAGGTCTCAGGGCTCAGGATATGTTGGTTGCCCGTGTACAGATCTGTTTCACCGACCTTCAAAGCATACAGGCGACAGACGCTGCCACCAAACACGATTCCCGGTTCACGAAATGGGATCAGACTACGTTGTTCTTCACAACGGATTTCGGCGATTTCCGGATCACAGCTTAACATCGCGGGATAATAGCCCCACCATCCGGGAAAACCGTCGCCAATGGCCAGCACTTCGACATCGTCATTCACCTGCATCCGGATGATCGGGGGATCACTACCCGCGACGATCAGCTGTTCGTAACTGTTTCTGGTTCCGGCACAACCGGAGATCAGGGTGAGAACCGTCAGAAGTATCAGAACGTGGCGCAAAGGTTGTGGCATAAAAACTCCTGAGTTAGCCTAGGTAAAGGGTTGCCCCGGTCCGAATGCGGTGCATTGAAGCGGAGGTGAAAAACATTTCGTCCATCGGTGATGCCGGGTTAGAGCGGATGGCCGTGCAGCCGTTCACAGACATGGGCAACCTCATCATCGCGACCCAGTAGCATCAGGGTATCCCCCTGTTGCAGGCGGAAGGAACCGGAAGGACTGTACAGCGTCTGGTCCTGGCGAATCACCCCCACTACAGTGACTCCCGTTTCATTGCGCAGATCCATTTCAGCCAGACTTTGCCCGAGGACGGGTGAATCATCGGGAACCGCCTGGTATTTCAGGTGCCCTCCTTTGAGGACCGATAATCCTTGAGTCGGGATGTCCGCGTCAACCATCGACGTGTAATGTTCTTTACGCAGTTCAGAAATAATATGGAGAATATGACCGTCGCTGAACTGAAAACGGTGCATCAGGTTGGCACCCAGTTGCAGGCTGGCTTCAAATTCATCGGGGACCACTTCGTTGGCGCCAAGAGCGCAGAGGTGTTCCAACTCGGCAACATAACGGGTGCGGGCTAGAATGTAGAGATCAGGATTATGATGGCGGGCTGTTGGAATGGCCCGAGCCAGAGCAGCCGGATCATTGATCGAAAGGACCAGCGCTTTTGCCCGGTGAATGCCGAGTTCATGCAGTACATCACCGGATGTGGCATCACCGTAAATGACGAAATCCCCTTTTTGGCGGCCTTTGTGAACGTTGTCACCATTAAGTTCCACATAAATATGCGGAATGTGAAAACGGCGCAGAATACGGCCAATGTTGCGGCCGGACAGCCCGTAACCGGCGATGATCACATGGCCGGTTAGGTTGCCGGTCTGCTCCTGGATTTCCGGATGGATTTCAGTGCTTGGTTTACCCAGTAATCCGGCAAGAACCGCAGCCCAGCGGGCTGCCTGGCCGGCAATTAAGGGAGTTAGAATCATGGTCAGAGCAATGACTGCCAGAGTGATTTGATAGACGTGGTCGTCGATCAGTTCCAGGGCGGTGGCCGCCTTCATAAAGACAAACGAAAACTCTCCGGCCTGGAACAACAGGAAGCCGGTGAGGAGAACAATGCGTAACGGGAAACGACACAAGGCCGTTGCCAAGGCTGCAGCAATGAATTTAACCACGAACACCAACAGTGTCACGGAAAGCACCACCGGCCAGTTGGCCACGACCAGGTCGAGGTTGACCAGCATGCCAATGGAGACAAAAAAGATGGCCAGAAATGTATCGCGAAACGGCAGAATGTCGGACAATGCCTGATGGGCATAAGGCGATTCCGCCAGGGCCAGGCCAGCAAGAAATGCACCCAGTTCCAGGGATAACCCCACGGCACTGGTGAGCCAGGCCGTGACCAGAATCAGGGCCAGAATGGTAATGCGGAACAGCTCCTGTGAACGGGATTTGAGAATCGCCAACAGGAACGGCTGTAATAAAAAGCGTGAAAATACCAGCAACCCAACCATCAGCAGGGCGACTTTGCCGATTTCGCGAATGGAAAAAGTCAGATCCTGTCCCGCCAGTAACGGCAGGGCAACGAGAAAGAAAACAACTGCCAAATCCTGCGCCAGCAGAATGCCCAGCGACATACGACCATGACTGGTATCGATCTCGCCGCGTTCACTGAGCATTTTCAGTACGATTGCGGTAGAGGACAGGGCCAGGGCCATTGCCAGGGGAATGCTGGTGGTCAGTTCGAAACCGAACTGGATACCGATGGCGGTGAACAGGGCGCAACAGAATAGGATCTGGGAAAGCCCTCCAGCCAGAAGAAGTTTTTTCAGGCGTAATAACCGAGAGATGGAAAATTCGAGGCCGATGGTGAACAGCAGCAGAATAACACCGAACTCAGCGATCACTTCAACTTCATGGATATTGCTGATCAGGTAGAGACCGTAAGGACCGGCAATCACACCGGAGATCAGATAGCCGATGATTGGCGATAATTTCAGCCGGGTGAAAATCAGGGCGCTGCCGAGGGCCAGGGTAAGGAGAATCAACAGATCGAGCAGAAATTTGTGGTCAGGCATGACGCGCTGCTTTCCGGGATGGGTAGATCCCACTTCAATGGCTAGGGCGATAACTTCTTTCGTGCGCTATTTTGGCATAAATCGACGCGGGCAAGCAATTATTACCCGTGTAATTTCCCCGAAGAAGGTGCATGTTGCCGCTGGCGATAAACGGTTCTGTTTCGTGCGCTTTTATGGTATTAAAGCCTGATCCAATACCGGGGAAGCGTCCTGCCTTCCGGTTGGTCATTGCCATTGTCGTGGCGTGGATTTATCCGGCTACGCCGGTAATGTGTTAACGAGAAAGGGTATGAATTGATGATGGAACTGGCTGTCATTCTCGGGGTGGCTTATCTTGTGGGCGCGATTCCCAGTGGGATGGTGCTGACTCGCCTCAGCGGGGCCGGCGATGTGCGTAAAGCTGGTAGTGGCAACATCGGAGCGACCAATGTCTACCGGGTAGCCGGAAAACGTCTGGGGATTCTGACCCTGCTGGCCGATATGCTCAAAGGGCTGGTGCCGCTGCTTGTCGTCAAGCTTGCCTATTCCCAGGACCCCCAAGTGCTGGCAATGGTGGCGGTCGCACTGTTTGTCGGCCATTGTTATCCGATTTATCTCCTGTTTAAAGGGGGAAAAGGGGTGGCAACCGCTCTGGGGATCTATTTGGTTCTGTCTCCTCCGTCGGTGGGAATCGCGTTGCTTGTTTTTGTTGTCGTGCTGTGGCTGTGGCGCTATGTGTCTCTGGCCTCGATTACGGCAGCTGCGGTGATCCCGGCGCTGGTCTATGTTTTTGAGCACTCCAATCCCATCTTTTTTGCGACTCTGGTGATCGCCGCTGGAGTTATTTACCGCCATAAATCGAATATTGTCCGCCTGTTCACGGGCACAGAAAACCGTTTCAAAGGGTAAACCTGTGACAACACCGTCTGCTTCGCAACCAAACGCCCCGCGCCCTGTGTCTAAACGCGCGCTCGTCAGAACGTTGCTGGTTGGCGGTGTGTTGCTGCTACTGCTGGTGGTGGCTTTGGGGGCGTATGTTCTGCGCCCCTGCCGCATTGATGGGGAGAAGGTGTTGACGGTGGCTGCCGGGCAGTCGTTGTCCCGTGTTGCCCATCAGCTGGAGGAAAAGGGGCTGGTCGCGTATTCCTGGTCATTTCGTGCCTTGACGCGTTGGCGGGGGCAGGGGCGTAAAATCCAGGCGGGAACCTACCGTTTTGTCGCCGGGGAATATCGTCCGGGACAGGTGTTGCAGATTCTGGTCGATGGTCGGGTTGAATTGATTCAATGTACGCTGCCCGAGGGGCTGACGGCCATGGAGGTTGTGCAACGTTGCAGTGCGGCCGGGCTTGGTCAGCTGACGCGCTACCAGGCGCTACTCACCGATGATGATCTGCTGGCGCAGCTCAACATTGCTACCAGTCTGGAAGGCTACCTGTTCCCAGAAACCTATCGCTTTGCACCCGGTGTGAGTGAAGCTTCCGTTCTGAAAACCATGATCACGCAGATGCGTGCGCATCTTGATCCTGCTCTGCTGGCGGCAGCACGGCAGAATGGGCTCAATGAACGGCAGTTGCTGACCCTCGCTTCAATTGTCCAGAAAGAGGCCGGCAATACCGAGGAAATGCCGTTGATCGCGGCGGTTTTTCATAACCGGTTAAAGCGGGGGATGCGGTTGCAGGCCGATCCCACGGTGATCTATGGCCTCGGTTCTTTTGATGGCAATCTGACGCGCGAACATTTGCGCACCCCTACGCCCTACAACACCTATGTGCATGGTGGGTTGCCCCCCGGTCCCATTGCCAATCCCGGCTTGGCAGCACTGCGTGCCGCGGCCTGGCCCGCCGATGAAAAATACCTCTACTTCGTCGCGACGGGGGAAGGTGGCCACTATTTTTCCCGCACCCTTCAAGAACACAATCGTGCTGTTCAGCGCTATCAATTGCATCGTTAGCGCCCGTTAAATGTGAATAATTGCGATATGTTGTCGCTGTTTAGCCTTTCTGGCACTTTTTTTCTTCCCAGCCTTGCATCGTCGATTGAAAAGGCATAGAGTAGCGACCTGCCAGACGATATTCCGTGGGGGATATCGCCTAACGAGACTTGGCCTGGAGTTTTTCAGGTGAAAATTAAGATTCGTAAGGTACCTATCACCTGGCCCCGCCTTTACCCTGTCACACGCCTCGTGTAAAGACTATGACCATCTGATATCTACCTGACGACGAACTTATCAGGAGGATGCTGATGACTTCGCGTTTGGTTCCAGAGCTGTGGTGTTGTCTGAAAGAAGGCTACAACCGCAAGCGTCTGGTTGAAGATCTCTTGTCCGGCATGATTGTCGGGATTGTCGCTTTACCACTTGCCATTGCTTTTGCCATTGCCTCGGGAGTTAAACCGGAGCAGGGGCTTTATACGGCTGTGATCGCTGGTTTTCTGATTTCACTGCTCAGTGGCAGTCGGGTGCAGATCGGTGGTCCCACCGGGGCCTTTATCGTGGTGGTGTTCTCCATTGTCCAACAGCATGGCTATGCCGGCCTTGCCATGGCGACAATCATGGCTGGCGCCTTATTGGTGGTCATGGGACTGTGTCGGATGGGGGGGGCGATTAAGTTTATTCCCTATCCGATGACCATTGGTTTCACCAGTGGTATCGCCCTGATTATCGCCATCACGCAAGTCAAAGATCTGCTCGGCCTGACGTTGACCCGCTCGGCTGAAGGGATCGTCGATCGCATTGTGCTGTACGCTGATGCCGTCGGCACCTTGAATGTACAGGCCGTCCTGGTTGGGGCTTTGGCCATGTTTATTCTGTTGTTCTGGCCGAAAGTGACGAAAAAGGTTCCCGGCTCCATTGTGGCACTGGTGGTGACGACGGCCCTTGTTCATGGGCTGAATTGGCCGGTGGCGACGATTGGCAGTGCCTTTGGTGATGTACCGTCAACCTTGCCGCTGCCCCGTGTGCCGGACATTGACCTGAGTATGATCCCGCAGCTGGTTTCCCCAGCCTTAACCATCGCGTTACTCGCGGCGATCGAATCGCTGTTGTCGGCGGTGGTGGCAGACGGTATGACCGGCCGACGCCACAAGTCGAACATGGAGCTGGTTGCACAAGGAGTGGCCAACATGGTTTCCCCTCTGTTCGGGGGCATCCCGGCCACCGGAGCGATCGCCCGCACGGCGACAAATGTCAAAAATGGTGGTACCTCACCGGTTTCGGGGATTGTTCATGCACTGACATTATTGTTGATTATGATGTTGTTCGGGCGCTGGGCGCGCTTGATTCCCATGACGACGCTTGCGGCGATTCTGCTGATTGTTGCCTACCATATGAGTGAATGGCGCCATTTCATCAAATTGTTCCGTTCGCCGCGTAACGATATTGTCGTTATGCTGACCACTTTCGGGCTGACGGTTTTTGTTGATCTGACGGTTGCTATCGAAACCGGCGTTGTGTTGTCGGCGCTGTTGTTTATGCAGCGCATGGCCAATGCCACCGAGGTGCGTCATATCAGCCGTGAAATTAATGAAGACTTCGATCAAGAGGATGATCGTCCGCTTTGTGGCCGACAGATCCCCTCCTGTGTTGAAGTCTTTGAAATTCATGGGCCCTTTTTCTTTGGGGCGACCAACCAGTTCAAGGACACGCTGAGTATTATCGAAAAGCCGCCGCAGATTCTCATTCTGCGTATGCGCCATATTTTTACCATTGATGCCACGGCTATTCGGGTTCTGGAAGATGTGCTGGACAAGACCCGTCGCGACAATACCCAACTGATGTTGTCGGGGGTACGTCCTCATTTGTTGAAAAAACTCAAGAAAACCCATCTCTATGAAGAGATTGGCGAGGACAACATCTTTCCTGAAATTGATAGTGCTTTAAATGTGGCGCGAGAGTTGTGCCGTAAGCCTGAGGGGAATGAGTGCCCGGACGTTTAGTGTAAAGCGGGCAACAGGAAGGCTAAGTGAAAAACAAAGGCGGTCGGAATTAATCCGACCGCCTTTGTTTTTTTGCTCTATTGGCACTGCTGATCTTATTTGACCCAGACCGGCAGAGTATCAATCACAATATTGAAAACCGGCATCACCAACAGGTAGGTGACGATGGTGGTCAGGATAATACCGATGATGTTAAGGCCGAAACCACTGCGAACCATCTGGGGGATGGTCACATAGCCGGACCCAAAGACAATAGCATTGGGCGGTGTGGCAACGGGCAGCATAAAAGCACAGGATGCCGCAATGGCTGCAGGGACAACCAGTAACAGTGGGCTCTGGTTGATGCCGATGGCAACGGCACTGAGAATCGGCATGACCATCGCGGCTGTTGCCGTATTGGAGGTCAGTTCAGTCAGGAAGATGATCAGCGTGGTGACGGCGACAACCAGAACCAGAATCGGAGCATTGTCGAGCAGGCTGACCTGAGAGCCGATCCAGGTGGCGAGACCGGTCTGCTTGAAACCGGCAGCCATGGCCAGGCCGCCACCAAACAGTAGCAGAACACCCCACGGCATTTTAGACGCCCAATGCCAGTCCATGACAAAGATATTTTTCTTCATGTTTACCGGGATCATAAACAGGATCAGAGCGCCAGTCATGGCGATGGTTGCATCCGTGACCAGAGTCGGATCGGCAAACAGGAAGCCCAGTTGTTTGCGGAAAATCCAGCCAAGAGCCGTGAGGAAGAAAACGGCGGCAGTCCACTTTTCGCCAGCCGACATCCGGCCCATCTGTTTCAATTCGGCGAGAATCATTTCACGGCCACCGGGAACCTTTTTCAGTTTCATCGGGTTGGCAACACGCGTTAACCACAGCCAGCACAGCGGCAGCATGATGACCACCAGTGGGACGCCGACTTTCAGCCAATCCACATAGCTGATTTCAAAGCCGTATGTCTTGTTCAGGTAGCCGGCGAGAACCGTGTTGGGCGGGGTGCCGATCAGAGTTGCCATACCACCGATAGAGGCGGCGTATGCAATGCCGAGCATGAGGTTAAGGCCAAAGGCAAAGTTTTCTGGAGAGAAATCGATCTCTTTGTCGAGCCCCTCTTTTTTGCCCTCTTCGATGACGTGGGTGATGATCGCCAATCCGATGGGCATCATCATGACTGCCGTTGCTGTGTTGGAGACGAACGCGGACAGGGTTGCCGTGGCCGCCATAAAACCGAAAATCAGTCGGCTGGGTGAAAATCCGACAAGTTTGACGATGGTCATGGCTATGCGACGATGCAGATCCCATCGTTGCATGGACAGGGCAATGATAAAGCCGCCCATGAACAGAAAAATCAAATGGCTGGCATAGGGCGCTGCAGCGCTTTTGGTATGCATAATGCCGAGCAATGGAAAAAGCATCAGGGGCAGCAGGCTGGTGGCCGGAATCGGGATCGATTCGCACATCCACCAGGTGGCCATCAGTAAGGCAACGGCAGCCATTTTCTGGGCGACCGGCTCCATACCGGCAGGCGTTGGCAGCATCAGCATGGCCACAAACAAAAGAGGACCCAGCCATAAGCCGATTTTCTGGCGGGTCGTATAGCTGTGGGGTTCCTCTTCGTGCATGCCGTCCGGAGACGTCCGCAGACGATCGAGGTGTTCGGCGGGTGCATCTTCAATTTCGTGGACCAGGTCGAGATCCTTCTCCTGATTGCCCTCTTTGAAGTGAAGATTTTTTTTCAGGGTGTTTTTCGGATTGAACAAAACGAGAGACTTAACTTCATGGTGCATCTCCCAAAAGCGGTTCCAGACAACTGTCAGCATAAAAAGTTTTCCCCTTTCAAACAAAATGATGTGACAGGGAAAGAGCAACCTTAGTGCCAAATACAGCCGGTTTGCGGACCCTTATTTTATTCTGCATAACGTTGTTATTTCATGCTTTTTCCGTTTACGTTTCGTTAAATGGAAAAAGGCCAGATTCCGTATGTGGCGGAATTTGGCCTTTAGGGGCGAATATTGATCGTAGTGGTGCCAGGTCAGTCGTTGATTTTATGGCGCTGTTTGAATTGAATCAACCATTGCTGAAGTTCTTTTTCCTCGTGCTCAAGTTCGAATGAGT
>PKUE01000181.1 GCA_002869685.1 Desulfuromonas sp. | reverse complement strand
CAGGGCGAACCGGAGTGCTCAGTGATGAAACCTTGTCCGGGTTCGGTATGTCACTGGATGGGGCAAATGTGGAGACTCTTGCTTCAACTGTTGAAACTCTGACCTCTCTGGATGTCGATAGTTTGCTGGGGCTCGACCTCTCCAGTTATCTGACGGCAGGGGCCAGTGTCTATTATCAGACGCTGGAAACCGTTAACCTTGAACTGGGCTCCGGTGGTGACAGTCTTAGTGTTGTCAGCACCATGTCCGGTGAAACCTCTATTGATGCCGGTGCAGGTGATGACAGCCTGGTGGTTGGCAGTGTCACCGGAACCTTGAACGATATTGATGGGCCACTCTATGTCAGTGGCAACAGTGGCGACGATCAACTGACATTCAACGATAGTGGTGATACCGAAGATAACAGTGGTGTCTTAACGGATGAAGCCCTCACCGGGCTCGGCATGACCAACCCGGTAACCTTCGATACTTTTGAAGACGTGACCCTGGCGATGGGCAGTGGCAGCGACGATCTGACCATTACCACAACAATCCCGGGACAGACCACGGTAACCGCCGGGGATGGCGATGATCTAATTGAGATCGAAAGTAGCCAGGGTGAGCTGGCGGTTTACGGTGAAAACGGCGCGGATACGCTGATTCTTCGCAGCACCGAGGGTCATGTTGTCCTTGACGGTGGGGCGGGTGATGACAGCTTCCTGCTCGGCAGCACTGATGGCCTGTTGGACGGGCTGCAAGGACCGATCACTTTGGCTGGCGGCGACGGCCAGGATCGTCTGGTCCTTGATGACAGTGGTGATACGACCGACAACACCGGAGTACTGACCGCCACCACCATCACTGGTTTGGGTTTGAGTGACGGTGTGAGTTATGAAGGGCTTGAAGAGCTAGCCATTGTATTGGGTTCCGGCAACGATACCTTTAACACACAAAGTACTCTGGCAGGTACATCAACCACGGTTTATGCCAACGATGGCGATGATACGTTCAATGTCAGCTCCGATGCGCCGGATAACCTTGGCGATCTTGATGGCATCAACGGCGACCTCCATCTTGACGGTGGTGATGGCGACAATACCTTGAACATCAGTGATCGTGGTAACGACACCGGGCGGACGATTGTTATCGACGAAAACAGCATCACGGGTCTTGGTGACAGTACCGGTGGCACGATTACTTTTGAGACCAGTGGAACCTTCGGTGGCGGATTTAACCTGGCCCTGGGCGATGGTAATGATGATGTCACCGTGATTGGCGCCCAGACCGACAGCGTGACCACGCTGCGTGTCGGCGGCGGTGATGACCTGGTGACCTTTGACAAACAGAGTGCGCAAGAGGATGGCACTGTAGTGGTCTTTGGTGAAGCCGGAGATGATACAGTCGATGGAACCAACTGGCAGAGTGACCTTATCTTGGTTGGTGATGATGGCGAGATTGGTTATGACGGTGGCCAGCTGGCGGACAACCTGCGTCGTGTTACCAGCTTCATCAGTCAGGGCGATGGCGATGACACACTGATTGGCGGCAGCGGCGATGATGTGCTGATTGGCGGCATGGGCAATGATGCGCTTTATGGCAACAGTGGCGATGACAGCTTGCTCGGCGATTCCGGTCAGGTAACCTATGACAATAATGCCAGTCTGTATCAGGTCGAAGCGACCAACTTCTTTGTCGGTGGTGAAGATCTGCTCAACGGTGGTGACGGAAATGACATCATGTTTGGTGGCTATGGTCATGATACATTTTACGGTGATCTTTCCGAAGATATCATGGCGGGTGAATATGCCCGCGTTACCTTGGAAAACGGTCAGGTCGACACCTTGATCCGTCTGGCACAAGGCCGTCAGGATCTGATTGCCAGCACCCAGTTTGAGTTGTATCCGGTCCATGCGCAACAGGCCGAAATGCCTCAGATGCCAGAACACGGGACAAGCGAAGTAGCCGTGCCTGAATCTGCACAATTGCCGGATCGCACCGTTTACCGTGAAGATGTTCGCCACCGCGGTGGCGTAGCTGCTACGGCGGCACCGGAGCAGGCAGAGGAAACTGAGCAACAGGATGAGAAGGTTGTGCCGCAACAGCAACAGCCGGTTAACGATCAAAGCGAGCTGGTCCCGGTTGACGAAGGTAAAGCTCAGCCTGAAAATGAGGCGCCGCAACAGCCGTTAGATGCTGCTCCCGCCGTTGAAGAGCAGAGTCAAACCAGCATCGTTGGGGACCTCGGAGCCATTGTAGCCGGGTTCACCAGTTGGGGAGTTTCTTCCGGTCAGCGTAAAGGTTCTGCCAATCGCGTGTCCAGTGAAGACCTGCAACGCCTTGCCCAACCGCAAAACCGCAGCTGGCGCTGGGAGAAAGGGCGCTTGAAGAAAGAACAGAAACAAGACAGCTATAATTGGGAGAAACCGCTGGTCCGCATGAGTGGTTTTGCTCACAGCCCGGCCGGTAAAAAGGCTGGTGATATAAAGCGTTCCCGGTTACCATAGAAAAAACAGGGAACTCATTGAAACCACAGGTGTAATGTTGCACCGATGACGATCTGACAAGGAGGAATCACGCATGACCAAAGAGGATAAGCAAGCTGCTGAACAGTCCACCGAGGAATCACAAACCACTATCCGCTGGGATGGCTCTAAAATGCGCAACACCTATGCCAATGTGTGCAATGTGTCCAGTACCCGTGAGGAGGTGACTCTGCTGTTCGGTACCAATCAGAACTGGCATGCCGGCCAGAAAGAGCTGACGGTCGAGCTGTCGGATCGGATTACCTTGAATCCTTATGCCGCCAAGCGCATGGCTGTATTGCTTATGAATACCATGACCGAATACGAAAAACGCTTTGGTGAGTTAAAACTGGAATTGCCAGAGAAGAAAAACAAATAATCCGATTCAGATAACGGAAAAAAAGGCGGTCCCGAGGGGCCGCCTTTTTTTTGTTGTGGCAGAACAACAGCGTTTATTGCTGTTGTGTCGCGTGCTCTTTGGGGCTGGCAACGGCTTTGACGATGCCGAACATGACCAGAACAGCCGGGACCAGTTGGGCGACGACAATCAAGGCGCAGAAGCCAAGAAATGCCCAGACCAAAAAACCACTATTATCAACGCGTCCTGCTGTCGTTGCGGCCAAAGAAGGGGAGGCCAGCATTAAGGTCAACAGAGCGGTCAGTGCGATTTTTTTAAGAGCTTTCATGGTGTTTTTCCTTTCTTCACGTTGCATGAGATGTCCATGTCATTAAATAAGAATTAAGCGCTGTGCTTGTGACTGTGGTCGTCATGATGGCCAAGAACACCCTTAATCATACCAAAGCCCATAACCAGAGCCGGAATGAGTTGACCGACAACAATCAGACCGATAAAGCCAAGGAACAACCAGGTCAACAGACCACTGTCGGAGGATTCCTGCCCGGCAAAAGCCGGAACGACTGCGATGGCGAGAATGATCAGGCTGGTGGCGATTTTTTTCAGGGCTTTCATGACGTCCTCCTATGGTTATGCAATCCATGTTGCTTGTACTCGTGATTGAGTGTGAAGCGTTGTTCTTGTCTTATCGATATAGCGAGAGACGTGCCAATAATTGATCGAATTGAAATATTTATCTAACTAGCTGTAATTATAGTAATAATCTGACGATTGTTTAGACCCGCCCACTATGGCGCCCGGGAGCTGATGTATATTTTATCCATGCAGCTATGCTGGGAGTTTTCTAGCAAAAAAATTAAAACCTATTCTTATTGTCTTGTGCTTTCGATATGTTAGGGGTCTTTGTTGAGCCGTATAGAGGCACTATACAGAGTATATTTCTTCTGTATATCTCCTCAATCTGCGGATAAATGTTTGCTTGCGCGGCACGAATTTTTTTGTTAAATTGATAATGTGTTTCAATTTCACTGGAAGAGTGGCTTTTGTGGGCAAAGCCTTTTTTTATGGAGACGTAATGAAAGTAAAAGTCAAAATCGATGAAGGGTCTTCTTCGTGCACATCGAACGAGTTGTGTTGCAAGAAGAACATTCAACAAAGAGCCCGGCAATGGTCGCCCTCGGTGCGAACCAGCTGGAAGCAGGTTTCGGACCGTTTCCCGTCTCAGCAGGAGTGCCTGGCTGCTTTTCTAGTTCTTGCCGCCGCCGAAGTCCTCGAAGGGGTCAAGCCGGCCAATCTGGTGCGGATCAGTCACAAGCCCTATGCCTGTGGGCGCAATATTGCTGAATTATGGAAACGAGATGGTCAGCAACTGATGGCGTCATCCCCGTTACAGGCGTTCAACTTAACGACAGATCCCAATCGCTATCTGTTGCTTATCTATCATCCTCAGCTTCTTGAGAAGCGCCTTAACAGCCTCACTTCAATCGCGTTTTTGAGCCGTCTCGGCTATCGTCATCCACAAAGTATTTCTGCCGTGCTGGCGCAATTGGCCGAACGCTATGATCGCGATAACGAGCTGCCTCATGAAATCGGCTGGTTCCTTGGTTATCCGCTCAAAGATGTGGAAGGGTTTATGGGGCAGAGGGCGTTGGAGGTTACGGGGCAGCGGTTATGGAAAATTTATGGTCATACCCATCGTAGTTACGCACTGGCCGATCTCTATCAGAAACATCACCACAAGGTGGCGCACCAACTGTGTGAACGTCAAAACAACAGTGTTGATCTCCTGCTGAGGTCGCGAGATGTTGCTGCCTGATTAATGGAATTTTCCGCAATGACATTTAAGGCCTTTAGCTCCGGTCATCAATGATCTTCGGCGCGGTGTAACATACCCTGATGAACCGATAGGTGAATTCATGTTTAATGCGTTGGGAGCGTTGTGTCATTCTCCTTTATTCAAGGGAGTAGCGGCTGAAACGCTACAGTCTGTGAGTGGGGCGGCAAGACGGCGTTCTCTGCTCCGTAAGGGGGCAATCCTCAGTTCTGAGGAATTGTCCGACAAGCTTTATGTTGTCCTCAGCGGGCAGCTCAAGATGTTGCGACATTCTGTTGGTGGTGATGAGTCACTTCAACAGCGCCTTGGCGAGGGCGATGTTTTTTGCCTGGTGTCGATGGTGGCCGGAGGCCAGTGTGGCAGCTATGGCGAAAGTCTCGGGCCCTGCACACTGTTATGCTGGTCGCAGCGTCTTTTTGTTTCTTTGATGGAACAGGACCGCCAGCTTCATATGAACGTGCTCAATCTGCTTGCTCGTCAGGTCGAGGTTGAGCGGCATAAGAGGTGTTTGTCACAATGTTCCAACGTTGGTTCCAGGGTTGCCGGTTATCTGCTTTTCCTCCAGGAAACGCAAGGGAGACAGGAGACGATTGACTTGCGTCCCATTACTCTGAGTGCTCAGGAACTGGGGATGGCTCGTGAAACCATGTCGCGCACATTCAGTTCGTTTGAACGCTCTGGTCTGGTTGATTGTCATCGTGGAGTGATTACCATTCGTGATTATGATCGGCTTCAGTTGATCGCAGAGGGGATGGAGGGATGCTGTTCCCCTGATCCTTTTATAAATGGAGTGGATTGATCAATCTCAGGTGATTTAAGAGCGAAAAAGATTAGGCCGAAGCAGAACACTGCTTCGGCCTTTTGTGTGTAATGACGGGCAGATTAGAATTCAATGGCCAGTTGAGCCGTAACGATATCTGCTTCATCGTCTGTTTCATACTCATCGTGAGCAAATTCAAGTGCCAGAGAGGTGTAATCGAAAATTCCGGCACCGATGCAGACCATATAGCGGCTTTCGGGCAGAAAGTCAGCGGCGTTGTCTGTGCCCTGGTAGGCGGCGGCAACAATCATTTCGTTACCGAGCAGCACAAATGTATAGCCTGCTTCAAGATTCCAGCTTTGGATCGCATCTTCTTCTACTTTGACGCCGTCAACGCGATATTCGATGTCGTCAATGGCACCAACATATTCAGCGATCAAATTCAGGTTGCCGAATTCGGCGACGAAATGGGCTGCGAAACCGCCGACATAGTCATCCAGTTCCAAGACTTCGCCAAGTTCATCCGCTTCAGCAACGGCTTCGTCAAAACCATCACCTAATCCGTCGGAATCAACCAGATTATTGATATAGCTGACACCGGCATCCAGCGTCATGGTGTCATTTTCCACGGCATAGCCCAGTGAGGCGCCGAAGTTGTCAACGTGGTTGTCGTCATCATCGGCCTCTTCGATATCCCCGTTAAAGGCATAAACACTGCCGTACAGTCCATTGATATCGAACCCGACCAGCACAGCGCTTTCACGGGTTTCACCGACTTCCAGGGTTAAGGGGTCGGAGATCATGTTGGAGGTGTAATCACCGAAGGGGACATACATTTTACCGGCCATCAGATAGAGGGGCAGCACGTCTTCGCCATCCAGGGTGATATAGGCTTCATCGACATCCATCGGCTCGGTGTCATCTTCTTCCCACAACAACAGGACGTGGCCGCTGACATGCTTGACCAGATCGACATCGACACCCAGTTCCACTGTTGCCAGCGTGATGTCGCTGTTGTCTTCGTCGTCTTCAGCAGGGTCATCATAGTCGATGGATTCGTAGAATGCCTCGATTTCGATTACTCCGCTCAAAGTGATTTTATCCGTCCAGGCATCAAGAAAACCGGCAGGTTCGTTGTCTTGAGCCGCGAGTTTTTCTTCAAGGCGGTTGATCCGTTCGAGCAAGACAGCGTTGGATGGGGATTCTGCCCAGACCAGGGTGGCCGAAAAAAGGCTTAGCAGCAGGCAAAGGGTGGCAGTACGCAGATGTTGTTTCATTCTCTTTCCTTCTTTTGTCTGGTTTTAGGAGATAAAGAATGGAATGCTGAACAATGCCTCGCAGAGACAATTTACCAGCATTTCCGTGGTGTTATCTATTTTTTTCTAATTGTTTTTGCAGCTCTGGCTGCATTTCGCTCCAGGCACGGCGGCAATAGATGGTCGGTAGTCCGAGATTTTTGACTTTATCCTTGAGCTTCAAAGCCACGGTGTGATGAAGAAAGTCCGTTAAGAAAACCACCAGATCAATATGCGCGGGAATTTTGTTTTTGCTCGACTTGTAGCGTCGCGTGTCCCAGTGAGTCACGTGTTCAATACCCATCGCTTCCATTTTAGGAACCATGGCTTTGATACGATCTGCTCCGACAATGAGAACTGACATCTTTTCCTCCTTTTTGTGCGTGAAAATAATATGGCTTTCGTTTTTGAATTTGAAGAGTTTGAATATCATTTTCAATAAGGTAGCAGATAAATACGTTGTCAATGTGACTCAGGTCACGAGAGGGATATTTTCCCCACCGCCGATCTGTTGATTGCAGGCGGTGGGGAACGTTGCGTTACCAGCGATTGATGATACTGAAATAGATCATACGGCCCGGCTCATAAATGATGGGCGGTATAACAGCAGAGCCACTGACGACATCGTATTCATAAGAATTGGCGACGGCATAGCTTTCATCGAACAAATTTTCAACGCCAAGGTGGAATGACCAGTGAGCGGAATAATCATAGCTGGCCGTCAGATTGACCACATCCCAGTCGGCCAGATGGATTTCACCGGCTTGTTCATCGACCTGGCTGGCTTTGCCTGAATGCAGCCACTCAGCGCGTACCGCCCAGCGGTCGTATTCATATTCCAGTCCCAGACGGGTTTTCCACGGCGGGATCTCGCTGAGGTCTTTATCGTCATTATTGGTGGGTTGGTCATCTTTGCGACCACGTTGCCAAGCGTAACCGGCATCTATTGTCAGGCCGCTGACGATCTCTCTATTCCAGCGGGTTTCAATGCCGTAAATATGCGCGTCGATGTTGACCCAGGTCTTTGCCGGTGCTGCCTGCTGATAGATGTAATCGTCCAGATCGGAATAAAAGCCTTTCACCGTCCACTGTCCCCATGCACCGTCCAGAGTCATGCCGAGGTCAAGTTCGTGATTGATCGTCGGATCAAGATCCGGATTGCCGTAAAAGGTGGATGAGCCTTGCAGGTAGCGCTCAGCACCGGTGGGCAGACGCACGCTGCGACCGATACCGATAAATAGACGACTGTAGTCCGTCGGATACCAACTGGCAAACAGGTAGCCGCTGGCAGTGCGGTCATGTTGACGGTTGCTGTCGGTCATGGCGCTGGTGAATTTCAATAGGTCAGCGGCTTCCATGGTGGAATCGTCGTAACGGATGCCGCCGCGCCAGGTGACGGGACCGGTGAGAACCTTGATCTGGGCGTATCCTGCCCACATATCGTGATCAACATCGGGAATGAACTGGTCATTGATCAGCGCAGTGCTATCGTCGTTGTAAGCATCGGCATTCCAGTCCTGATGGTCATGGGCCAGACCGACGGTCAGTTCACCCCAATGGCGCTCAACAGTGTTGCTCAGTGAGGCGCCACGGAAGGTGGAGCGTGCTTCAAAACGGCGATGGAATGACGGCAGTCCGGCACCGACCAGTTCCCGGTAGCGATCAAAGGGATTGTGCTGAACATCGTGATGATAGAGGCGCACCTGCAGATGGTCACTGTAAGGGGACAGTTCAAACGCATCGTAAATGAGTTGAGTAAGGGTGGTGCGCTCCTTTTCGATATCTACCGCCACCCGCGGGGTCAGCACATCTTCGGCTTTGCCGTAGGTGTGCGACAGTGTCAGGCTGTGTTGCCGGTTGATATTCCAGCGCAGTTTGCCCCACACATCCTGTTTGGTGAATGCTTCTTGATCCTCTCCTTCGTTGGTGTAAGGACGTCCAGCCGGGGCAAAATCGGTCAGTTTGCGGCCATCGCCGTCTTCATACGGATCCATCTCGGTTGCCGCGTAACCGAGCAATGCCTGGATGGTGTTGTTACCGCCGGTCACCTGAACGGCACCACTGCGATAATCAAAGCTGCCACCTTTCAACCACACTTCGGCCTGCTCTTTAGCACTGGGGTCGACGGTTTCAACGCTGATAGCGCCGCCGAGTCCTCCCTGACGGCTGACATCAAACGGACCGGGTTGGACGTTGACCTTGCGCACGGCCAGCAGCGGCACGTGGGACAACGCCGGGTCTTTGCGGCTGCCGCAAGCCCCCTCAATCATGGCGTTGTCATACAGCACCCGCAAATTGGCTTTGCCAAAACCGCGCAGGGCGATTTCATTGCCGTAACCGCTCTTGCGGATCAACGTGGTGCTGGCCGACTGCTGGCTGAGCAACTCAGCCAGGTCAACGACGTGTTCATGGCGTAATTCTTCCTGATCGACCTGTTCAGGATCATTCTCTTTGTCCGTCGATGCTGTGACCAGAACGGTCTCTAACTCGATGATCTGTTCAGCCTGAATCTCGTTGAGTGATAATAAGACAAAAAGCAGGGCAAGTGGATACACCACTCCCCAGTGTTTCCATGGCATGGACTCGGCCATGATTCCTCCTCAATACGCATGTGCGTATTTGCATAAAAGACGCAAGAATCCGTTCATTGCTGTATCGCAATGGCGGGGAACATTACAGTGTCAGTTGTGAGAAATCAGGCGATTGGAGGGGCGCGTGCCGAGCAGGTGGAGTTGCAGTGTTGCTGGATCCGTTGATGGCAAGGCTGGATATAAGGGGTCACCAACGGGAAGAGTGATACAGCTAATTCAACATCGGCCAGATCGAGATGATGAATGGTCTGGCAGTAATCATGAACGGGGCAGGGGTTATGATGGTGGGCTTCACTCTGTTGATAGCTCAGCTCATGGTGGCCGCATTCTGCGTGGCTTGGATGAAACAGCGGGTGGAGCAGATGCACACCGATCGTCAGATAAAAAACGGCCAGTACAGCCAACCATAGGCTGAGTGCTGGCACTGAACGACGATATCGGGATGTGGCGACCATACACGCTCCTTACTGAATAAACGCAGCCATTGTAGCGATAATCGTATTCACTGACCAGAGTTGTTGTGCAGAGAAGCTGAGTCGACGTCTGGCTTGTCGGAGTTATCACACGTGATCATGCAAAAAAAGCTGACCTGTTACTTTAGGTTTTATCTTTATGGCTTAATAATTTTAGGTGGTTACACTTGTTCGGCTTGCCGAACGATTTAATTGTCCTCTTCGGAGTCGAGACGGATTTGATCGATCAGCGCGTTGAGCTGATGCACGTCATTTTCCGTGAAGGGACGGTTACCATAGAGCATGGCACTGTAGCGCAGGGCAAAGGTCAGGCAATGAGGATCCCCCAGTTCTCTCGCCTGTTCCACCAGGCCGCTGGTGGGGGGAATCTGCTCAAGATGGTAACGCTTGCACACAGCATTCTGGTAGCGTTTCAGCAGGCGTTGTTGCGGTGTCAACCGCTGATGTTTGATCCACCACAGGAGCATGCCACCGCCGAGGAGCAGGGCCAGCACAGTGAGGCCGCTACGCACCAGGGCGCGGCTGTTCGGGATCAGCCCTTTCAGTTGGCGGCCACTGTTGCGGACCAGGCTGATCTGGCTGTTCAGGTCATAGGTGATGATCACCTGGGTCCACAGATATTCCAGGCTGTCCATGGTGCGTTTGGCCAAGGATAATCCCTGCTGGCGTGATGCCAGCAAGGTTGCCTCGGCATTCACCGCATAGCGACTCGGGTCAAGACGTTGCCACTGATTATCAACCAGGGCTTCAACCCAGACATGGGCCAGATCATCGGTCACCAGATAGTAGCTGCCCAGGTTGTTGTATTCCCCGCCGTGATAACCACCGACCAGACGTGTCGGGATGTCACACAGTCGCAGCAGCAGCGCAAATGATGAGGCAAAGAACTCACAATAGCCGCGTTTTTTGGCAAACAGAAATTCGTCGATGGGTGCTGTTGGTCCCGGCAGATCTGTCGTGGCATACACCAGCTGTTGATCGCGGAAAAACTGCTCGAGCAGGGCAATGCGTTGGCGTGGACTGGTGGTTTGCTGGCGTATGTGTGCGGCAATCTGTTGCACGCGTGGCGAGAGGGTGGCGGGAGTCGCCAGGTAGAGGTCGTCATCAATCTCAGAAAGCTGGTGCCATTGCCCGCCCAGTCGGGACTGGCATTGATAGCTGACGCTTTTACGCAATGGCCAACGCGACATGAACACCTGATCGCTCTGTTGCTGATGGCGAACCCCTTCAAGGCCGAGAGGACGATCCAGGGTGAACAAAAAGTGTTTGCTGGTGGCAGGCAAAGTGATGGAGCAGGTGACCTCTCTGCCGCCGACCAGGCGCGAACGCTCCTGTTTCGGGACGGTGCGTTTCCAGGTCGAGCCTTCGATGGTATTGAGGACGGTTCCTCGCCAATACAACTCTTCTGCAGCCAGCTGTTGACATTCGGCCCGAAACGCCAGGGTTTTAATCGCAGAATTGCTGGCAAAAGCACCGGGACGGACCTGTTCGCTGAACCCGGTAGAGGCAGCAGGTTGCGGATTGAGAAAGTTCCATAAAGGAAACTGAGTGCGCGGCAAAATGACAAACAGCACCATCATCAGCAGTAACGAGCCGATGGGCAGTACGGCGGCGGTTTTCAACAGAGTGGTTAATTGCACGCGATTAAGGCGCAGACCTGGATCGCGATGGAAGAAGGTCAGCAGAACCAGGCCGATGGTGACACCGGCTACCATCAGAATCAGAGCTGGCAGGTAAAGCATGCTCAGGCTGAGCAGGGATGAACCGGCCAGACAAAACAGCGACAAAACGAAAATCTGCAGATAATGACGGCCTTGTTTTTCCGTCACCAGACGGATGCTGAGCAACAGGGCGAGCAGGTT
>PKUE01000008.1 GCA_002869685.1 Desulfuromonas sp. | reverse complement strand
GCCGCCCAGGCTCTGGACCACTTCAGCGCCGACCGAGTGCGGGGTGAGATCGTCGTGCTGGTGGCCGGTGCAGAGGAAGAAGCGCCGCAGGAGACGGTTGAGGAAACGTTGAAACGGTTACGCCGTGAGTCTGATGTGCCGATGAAATCCCTGGCCAAACAGGTGGCCCGTCAACATGGTTTGAGCGGCAGCGAGGTCTACGCCATCGCCCAGCGTCTTAAAGAACACAATTTGCTGGACGATTAGCGGCGAATTGAAAAACTGCTGAACTCGCCGGTGTGCGAGGACAGGTTCATGGTGACTTTGCCCACCTGGGCATGGGCCGGTCCCTGGCGACAGCAGTTGATCAGGTGACGGATGTCACTTTCCTCTCCTTCGACCACCACTTCAACATCGCCGTCCGGGCAGTTGCGGGTCCAGCCCGTCAAGGCAAACGCTTTGGCGCTTTGTTGGACAAAGTTGCGGTAGCCCACCCCTTGAACACGTCCGGAAACACGCAAAGTTGCGCGGATAAGATTCATGACTCCTCCTTATTGGATTCTGCCGGTGTGGCAATCAGTTCGAGGTACTTCTCTTCACTGAGGATTTTCACCCCTTTGCTTTCGGCGGCTTTGAGTTTGCTGGCGCCGACCTTCTCACCTGCCACCAGGTAATCGGTTTTTCCGGTGACGGATGCGCCCACCTTGGCCCCGAGCTTTTTGGCTTCCGCTTTCATGTCGTCGCGGCTCCCACGGGTCATGGTGCCGGTGAACACGACAAGCTTGCCGGCAATGGGGCTCAATTCACCACTGGCCTGCAGTTCACTGACCAGTGGCGTTGGTTGCAGGTTGAAGTTAAGGCGCGTGAGCTGATCGAACAGGGGACGGATACGGGCAAAGCCTTTAACCACGACTTCGGCGGTTTTTTCGGCAAAGCCTTCAATGGCGACGATCTGCTCCTGGTCAAGGTCGAAAACATCGCTCAAATGATAATGGACGAGCAGGCGTTCACAGTTGCCACCGCCCATGCGAAACACGCCGAAAGCGGCAAGAAAGCGCCAGTCTTCAATGGCCTCATGACGGCTGCGCAGTAATTCTGTGACCAGGTTTTCTGACTGTTTCGGGCCAAATCCCATCCCTTCGAGTTGTTCACTGGTCAGGTCGTACACACTGTCGATGGTGCGGATACCGTTTTCGTATAATTTTTCAATGGTCGCGGGGCCAAAGCCATCGATATTGCCCAAGGTACGGAAGAAGTGCTCAATGGTATGGGTGATCTGAGCCGGACAGCCGGTGTTGTTGGGGCAGTAGAGATAGTCGCTGTCCCAGAACAGTTCACTGTTGCAACTGGGGCAAGAAGTTGGGATCTGTGGTTCAACGGCCATAAGGACGTCAACGATTTTAGGAATGACTTCGCCGCTGCGGGTCAGCTCAATGACGGCGTCGGGGCCGATTCCTTTGTCGCGGACCATGCCGTAATGGTGTGCGGTAGCGCGCTGAATCAGGGCACCGCTCAGCCGGGTCGGTTCCACTTCCGCAACAGGATTGACGCGCCCGGAGCGAGAGGTCTGTGGTACCACCTGAAGCACTTTGACCTCGGCTTTTTCCTGATTCTGCTTGAAGGCAATTTGCCAGCGATGGTGATGGCGAGTCGCACCCATGTAGGTTTTGAGCTCGTCGTTGGTCACTTCGATGACAATACCGTCCATGTCGTAATCAAGGCTGGCGTGCAGCTCCGTGCTGATGGCGTCGATGGTGTGCAGGAGTTCTTCGGCACTGAGCAGACGCTGGGGCAAGGTGGAGAATGGATAAAACACTACGGCCTGACCCGCCATCGCCTGCTCAACCGCAGGCTCCAGCGCTTTTTCTTTGACCACGCTGGCTTGAAAGTTGCGCGGATTCTCATAATCCTCGGCCAGATTGTCATCAAAATAGCTGCGTTGTACGACGATCTCCCCGGCACCCAGACCGCGCGATTGGTGGTCCGCAACGATCAGTCCGCGTTCGAAGGCCCTGGTGATATCGGTGCCGCGCCGCCCGTCGCCGCGCGTGTAAAGGCGTTGACCATCATCGTATGCTGCGAAACCGTCCAGCTTGGGGGTGACGCGAAAGGTTAGTGATGCCGGATCGACACCAATCTCTTCAGCGGCCTTGTGGATCCGCTTCATCCAGTCGCTCAGCTCTTTGTCGGTGTAGGCTTTTTCCGTCGACAGCATGCGGGACGGGAGTTCCACGGTTTTACCGTTGAACGCCGGCTCCGGTTCGACGCTGTGCAGAAACGGGTGGTTGGGTTGACGCTGTTTGAGGGCATCGAGAAAGACGAAATCGTAATCCGCATCACTGATCAGCGGATGGCCAGCGCGATATAAATGGTTGGCGAGGGTGAGAAACTCAATCAGTTGCTCATCATTCAATGCGCTGACCCGTTCGGGGTGATCGCACAGTTGCAGAATCGTTGCCAGGGATAACTGTGACCAGTTACTCTCTTTAAGGTACTGTATTTGTTGTGGTGTCAGCATGGTTCCCTTTGCGGGGTAAGCAGTAAACAGGGTGGATGTGTTGCTGGGTATTTTTGAGGTTCATTGCCTCTTTGTCAATGGCTATTGCTTGCGGGCCTGTCTATGAGAATTGTTTTTCACGGCATGCTGGGCTAAGATGGCGGCTGGTAACTTTTTGATATGCATTCGATGAAATGATCGTCCCCGTAGTGACGGGGCCAAACCGGGGCACAACATGACGGAAGACCAATGGTATCGCCTGCTTTTGATGGGCGTGTTGTTTGTAATGTCGGCGTTCTTTTCCGGATCGGAAACCGCCTTGCTGGCGTTGGACCGCTTACGGGTCAAATATCTGGTCGAGAAAAAACGGCGCGGGGCCAAAGAGCTTGAAAAACTGCTCGATAATCCCGAGTGGCTGCTCGGCGGAATTCTGGTTGGCAACAACCTGGTCAATATTGCCCTGTCGGTATTTGCCACCACATTTTTTGTTGAGCTGTATGGTGACTACGGCGACCTGCTTACCATCGTTTTGTTGACGCCGTTGCTGTTGATCGTCTCTGAAGTCTGTCCCAAAACTTACGCCGCCCGCCGTGCTGAAGTGGTGTCTTTTCGAGTGCTGCGTCCCATCCAGTTTGTCCTGTGGATTCTGGCTCCGGTCATCTGGCTGGTCACCGGAATCTCCAGCCTGGTTACCCGTCTGTTCAAGGTCGATCCCACTGTTGGCATGCTGTCGGCCGATGAAATTAAAACTATTATCGCCATTGGCGCCAAGTCGGGAACCCTGGCTCGCGAGCAGCGGCGTATGCTTGATGGGGTGTTTGAATTGTCGCAGCTGCGGGTGCGCGATTTGATGATTCCCCGTACCGAAGTCAAAGGGGTTGAGGTGGATGCCACCTTTTCCGAACTGCTCAAACAGGTGAAACGTTCAACCCATTCTCGTTTTCCCGTCTATAAGGGGACTCTCGACAATATTCTCGGGGTGATCCATTCCAAGGATGTGCTGCGTTATGTCGAGTGTCCACATAATTTTGACATGCATAGTGTGATGCGCCGTCCTTATTTTGTGCCTGAAGCCAAACAGGTTGAGGCGCTGTTGCTGGCGTTTCGTCGCCGCCGGATCCATTTGGCGGTGGTGCTTGATGAGTATGGTGGTGTGGAGGGGATTGTTACCCTGGAAGATGTGCTCGAAGAGATTGTTGGTGAAATTCGCGACGAATACGATAACGAAGAGGTGGGGATCACGCCCATCACCCCGCAACGCTTTTTGGTTGACGGTGGCATCGGTCTGCGTCAGTTGAATCGTCATCTCGGCCTGCATCTGTCGGAAGAAGATGCGACCACTCTGGCGGGGTTGATGCTGTGCTGTTTGGGGCAGATTCCGGTAGAGGGCGCGGAATGTGTGATTGATGATATCGTCCTGATCGCACGTAAAGTTGATCAGCAGCGGATTGATCAAATCGAGTTGTGTCTGGAACATCCGCGCTGAAAAAATCAAAAATGCTGAAAAGTATTTGAAAACGCCACCGGAAACGGTGGCGTTTTTTTTGTGTCCAGCCTCCTGTCAGTATCCCGTCATAGAGTGAAATTCACGTGTTGGGAAAGACGTTTTTTCCTCGAAAAATCAACCAGTAGTCCCTCGTGTCAAACTTTTTATAAAAAACTTTGAATTTCTTGACAGTGTTTGGGAGAGGGGGTATATTTTGCCCTGTATGTGTAAAAAAGTGTGGAATTGGGACACATAAGGGGCGTTATGAGTTTTTCCGGGACATTCTTTAACAACATCGATCCGAAGGGACGTCTGAGTATTCCGGCGAAAATGCGCGGTTTGCTGTTGGATGTTTATGGCGATGAAGTCTTGATTGTCACCCGGCGTAAAGATGCCCTGGTTGCCTATCCGGATTCAGAGTGGGTCAAGATCAAGGCGCGAGTTGATGCCATGCCGAATGGCGATGCCAAAGATCTGATCTATCGTAACCGAATCAGCCCGGCCATTGAGTGTTCCTTCGATCGCCAGGGGCGTATTGCCATTCCGCCTTCTTTACGCAGTCTGGCCATGTTCGACAAAGAGATTGTGGTGGTAGGGATGGCCAACAAAATTGAGATGTGGAGCCAGGCACGCTTCAACGAGCAGATGCAACAGTCTGAAGAGCAGCTGGAAACTCTCAAGGCTGAACTGGGCGATCTGGGCTTCTAATGGGTGATGACTTTGTTCACCTGTCGGTGATGCCTCAGGAAACTCTGGACCTGCTTGATCTGCAGCCCGGAGCAACGGTCCTTGATGGCACCCTTGGGGGAGCCGGACATTCCCGGCTGATCCTTGAGGCCACCGCGCCGGATGGCGTGTTGATTGGCCTGGACCGTGACCACGATGCTTTGGCGCACGGTGCCCGAATTCTGGCGACATACGGTTCTCGGGTGATTCTGCGCCACGCCAATTTTGCCGAAGCACCCCAGGTGCTGGCCGAGTTGGGCATTGACGGAATTGACGGCATGTTGTTGGACCTCGGTGTGTCCTCTTATCAGTTGGATCAGGCCGAGCGAGGATTTTCCTTTCGTGCCGATGCTCCGCTGGATATGCGGATGGATCAGCAGGGCGGCGAAACAGCAGCCGATGTCGTTAATACTGCCTCGGTGGAAGAATTGATCCTGATCTTCAAGAAGTACGGTGAGGAACGCTGGGCCGGAAAAATCGCCCGTCGGATTGAGCGCGTTCGCCAGCAACATCCGCTTGAGACCACCCTGGAGTTGGCCGAGCTGGTGCGCGATGCCGTTCCCGGAGGACATGTGCCGGCGCGCATCCATCCGGCAACCCGAGTGTTCCAGGCGTTACGGATCCGGGTAAATGATGAGCTCGACAGTGTTGCCCGAGGGGTGGAACAGGGGATTTCTCTTCTGAAACCCGGCGGTGTTCTGGCGGTGATCAGTTTCCATTCGCTGGAAGATCGGATCGTTAAAAATATTTTCAAGCATCGTGCTTCACCTTGTGTGTGTCCACCAAGGCTGCCGATGTGTGCATGTGGTAAGAAGGCTGACGTTGATCTGTTAACCCGACGAGGCGTTCGCGCCAGCGAAGCGGAGATTGCGGAGAATCCCCGTTCACGCAGCGCAATTTTGAGAGCGGTTCGTCGTCTTGATGTGATCGGACCTGGAGGAGAATCATGAGTGATATTACCTGGCCAAGAAGCGGACTGTCTATCGTTCGTCCCAGGGTGTCGACGGCATTGGCGGCCATTGCCATTCTCATGGTTGTCGGTGTGTTCCATGTCTGGTTGCGGATGGAGGTGACTCGTTGCGAGTACGACGTGTCAACGTTGGAAAAAAACATTCGTGCTGAAGAGTACGAATTCAAGACGCTGGAAGTTGCTTTGGGAAAGCTGACCAATCCCCGTCAATTGCAGAGAGTTGCCACCTCTCAGCTGGGGTTGCGTGAGCCGGGTGCTGACCAGGTAATTACCGTCAAGTAGGGAGTGAGGAGCAGGGAGATGAACAGAGACTACGCTGAAAAGCAGGACTTGTGGGCCGAAATGAGTGAACTGTGGGCCGCTCGCCAGAGCCGTCGCCGCAAAGCGCGCCTGGGTGTGACGGCACTGTTTTCGGTGCTGATCATGGCCGGAGCATTCGTGTACAATTTCTCGACCACCACGCAGGATCCTATCTATCTGCAGGTGCAGGGAAATCAGCTGGAGATGGAGAAATCTGTCAGCGCTTCGTCCGCTCCGGGCGTAGAAGCGCGGGAAAAGCGCGTTGAGTTCACGGAAACGCTCTCTATCTGATAAAGCTTCTCGACGAAAATCAGCGCATCCACATCAGGAGGCCCAGGCAGTCCGCTGGCGTATCCTGCTTGTAGGCGGCTGTTTTGTCGCAGTGTATTTAATGCTGCTGGGGCGTGCCTTCTATCTGCAGGTATGGACGGCGGACGAGTGGCAGAAACGTGCCTCCAGTCAACACAAAAAGACCATCTCTCTTACTCCCCAGCGTGGTGCGATCTACGACCGCAACGGGGAGCCTTTGGCAATCAGTCTCGAGGCTGATTCCGTCTATGTCAATCCAACCGAAGCCAAGGACTATCTGGCAGAACAGCGTAAGCGGTTGGCAGAAAAACCCGATTCCGATGAAACCGTTTATACCCTCGACAGTATTGCCGCTCAGCTTGGGGACGTATTGTCTATCGCGCCGGCGACGATCCGCCATCATCTGGAACGGGATAAAAAATTTATCTGGATCAAACGACGTATTTCAGTCAAAGAGAGTGTGCGCTTTGCTGCACTGAAATTGCCGGGGGTCCACAGCATTAAAGAGCATGTCCGTTCCTACCCCCAGGGGCGGGTTGCCGGACAGGTGCTGGGTTTCTCTGGCACGGACAATGAAGGACTCGAAGGGATTGAGCGCCGTTATAACGGCCTGGTTGCCGGTGATGGCAGTTACCTGACGGTACAGGCTGATGGTGGGCGGCGCAGCATCGGCAGCGGTCAGCAGGTATTTAAAGGGCGGTTGGGCAAAGATCTGTATCTGACCATCGATACGCAGTTGCAATACATCGTCGAAAAGGAATTGCTTGCGGCGGTAAAGGAAGCCTCGGCCAAAGCCGGTAGTGCCATCATGATGGATCCCTACACCGGGGAGATCCTCGCCATGGCGAGTATTCCCGACTACGATCCGAACAACTTCAGCCGCTACCGGGCGTCGGCGCGACGCAACCGGGTGGTGTGTGACACCTTTGAGCCGGGATCGACCTTTAAGCTGTTCTTGTTGGCTTCGGCGCTGGATACCGGGGTGGTTACACCGACAACCACCATCGACTGCGGTCACGGGTCGTATAAAGTTGGCGGCAAGGTGATTCATGATGACCGCTCTATGGGACGACTGACGGTAAACGATGTCCTCAAACACAGCTCAAATATCGGTTGTGCGAAGATTGCCCAGAAGCTTGGCAAGGAGACGTTTTACGATTATCTGCGTGCCTTCGGCTTTGGCGAAAAGAGTGGCATCGATTTTGACGGTGAGGGGAGTGGGATTTTACGGCCACCACAGCGGTGGTTTGAAATTGATCTCGCGGCGATCTCGTTTGGCCAGGGCGTGACGGCAACAGCGTTGCAACTGGTAACGGCAACCAGTGCGGTGGTCAATGGCGGCGAATTGCTGCGTCCCTATCTGGTGCGGGAGATTCGGGACAAGCGCAATGATGTCCGCGATGCGCGTCAACCCCAGGTAGTGCGGCGGGTCGTTGGTCGCGATGTGGCCCTGGCCATGCGCAATATGATGATTACCGTTACCGATGCGGATGGCACTGGCTCACGGGCACGGGTGCCCGGATTCGAAGTCGGCGGGAAAACCGGAACCGCCCAGAAAGTGGATCCGGTAACGGGAACCTACTCGGTGGATAAGCGGGTGTCGTCATTTGTTGGTTTTGCCCCGGCGCGCGATCCGAAAATTGTTGTCCTGGTCTCCCTTGATGAACCGGAGGGTAAGGCCTACGGCGGCTTGTTGGCCGCCCCGGTTTTTTCCCGGATCGTTGAGCAGTCGTTGCAGTATTTCCACATCCCGGCCAGTCAGCCGGTGGAGCGTGTCGCTGAAAAGGATCAATTGCCGCTGCCGGTGGAGATTCCTCATGTCCCGGTGTTGGTTTCCGAGCAGGTGAATCAGGTGGTTGGTGTAAAGGTGATGCCCGATTGTCGGGGCTTGACCGCCCGACAGATTCTCGAACTGATGGAAAAAAGCGGGTTGAACATTAAAATTATCGGAGAGGGGCGCGTTGTGAATCAGTCGCCCCGCCCGGGATCCGCAATCAATGCCAAGGTGGCCACCTGGGTCCGTTTGCAATCTCCAGAGCAAGAGGGGGGAATATGAAATTATCGCAGGTCATGACGGATGTTCCTGAGGTTACGGGTATTTTGGACGAGATAGAGATTACCCATTTGGCCTATGATTCGCGCCAGGTCACTGCGGGGAGCCTGTTTTTTGCCTTGCGTGGTGTGTTGATGGATGGCCACGACTTTGTCGCTGATGCCGTTGCACGCGGTGCGGTTGCCGTGGTGGTGGAACAGCCGGTTGAGCTGCCTGATTCCATCGTTCAGGTTGTGGTCCCGGACAGCCGTTATGCCATGGCACGGGCGGCAACCACCTTCTACGGCTATCCGACCAATAAGATGTTGGTCGTGGGGGTTACCGGAACCAATGGTAAAACCACCATGACTTATTTGCTTGAGTCGATTCTCAAACAAGCTGGTTACGCTCCGGCGGTGATCGGGACCATCAGCAATCGAATGGGAGATGACGGGGTTGAAGCTGAGCATACCACCCCGGAATCCCTCGATCTGCAGCGGATTCTGGCGCAGTTCCACAGCCAGGGTGCCGATGCTCTGGTGATTGAGGTCTCCTCACACGCCCTGATGCAGAGTCGCGTTGTCGGTCTGCATTTTGATGTTGCGGTGTTTACCAACCTGACCCCGGAACATCTCGATTATCATCACAATATGGAAAGTTACTTTGCCGCCAAAACCCGCCTGTTTAAGGAACCCCATTTGTATGGGGAATTCCCGGCGGTGATCAACAGCGATGATCCTTATGGCGCCAAACTGGTGCGTGAACTGAATGAGCCGTTAAGTGTCGGGATGCATCGTGGCGCCGATGTCCGTGTCAGCGACGTCGAACAGACGCTGCAGGGGACAACGGCAACAATCGAGACACCGGCCGGTGTAGTGACAATTCATTCGCCGTTGATTGGTGTGTTTAACCTCGAAAATCTGCTCTGTGCCGTCGGTGCGGGCGTTGCATTAAAACTGCCGATTGAGGTGATTGAGCAGGGGTTGGCTTCGGCGAACCGCGTTCCGGGACGTCTGGAACGGGTGGAGAACGATCTGGGCGCCCTGATTGTGGTCGATTATGCCCATACCGGCGATGCGTTAGCCAAAGCATTGGAAGCTGTCGCTGCCCTCAAGCCGCAACGGATAATCACCATTTTCGGCTGTGGTGGAGATCGTGACAAGCTGAAGCGCCCGGCAATGGGGGAGGTGGCGGGACGCTATTCCCATCTGAGTATTGTGACGTCAGACAATCCGCGCACGGAAAAACCGGCACAGATTATTGATGATATCTGTGTGGGCATTGACCGGATCTGTTCGCGGCTGGAACTGGATGCCGATTTTGACCGCAGTGGCAAAGGCTATGTGGTAATCGAAGATCGCCATGAGGCCATTGTCTATGCGGTGAATCAGCTGCGCGCAGGTGATCTGTTGATGATTGCCGGCAAAGGGCACGAAGACTACCAGGTAGTTGGTACCCAAAAAATCCATTTTGATGATCGTGAGCAGGTGAAGATGGCGTTGCAACAGCGAAAACAGCGGGAGACGACGTCATGAGACTGACCAGCGAGCAGGTTGCGCAAATTGTCGATGGCCGTTGTCTGGCTGCAGCGACAGCACCGGAAATTACCGGACTGTCGACGGACAGTCGAACCTTGCAGTCCGGCGATCTGTTTGTTCCCCTTAAGGGCCCCAATTACGATGGCCATGATTACCTGCGTCAGGCCGTTGAGCATGGCGCTTCTGCTTGCCTTAGTGAAGAAGTGGTGGGGGGACTGCCCGTCCCGGTCATTCAGGTCAAGGATGCGTTGCTGGCCCTGGGGGAATTGGCCCACGCGATTCGGGCGGAATTTTCCGGACCGGTGGTGGCAATTACCGGGACGACGGGCAAGACCTCGACCAAAGAGATGCTGGCATCGATCTTTGCCCAGGCCAATGACGGGTTGAAAACGGAAGGCAACTACAACAACCTGATTGGCTTGCCGCTGACGCTGGCCCGCTTAAGTGAAGAGCATCACTGGATGGTTCTGGAGCTGGGAATGAGCCAGCACGGGGAGATTGAACGGCTGACGGAGATTGCCCAGCCGGGCATTGCCCTGATCACCAATGTCGGTGCCGGTCACCTTGCCGGGGTCGGCAATATCGACGGGGTCGCCCAGGCAAAAGGGGAGCTGTTTGCCGGTCTGGCACCGGGAGCCACCGCCGTGATCAATCTGGATGATCCCCTGATTGCCGCCTTGCCCTTGCCGACGGGTGTCACCCGTCTTGAATTTTCAGTTACGCGGGATGCTACCGTACGGGCTACAGATATTCGTACCGACCAGCAGGTTCGTTTCGTGTTGCATATCGCTGAACAGCAGATAGCGGTCGAATTGCCTTTACCCGGTCGCCATCAGGTTTATAATGCCCTCGCAGCAGCGGCAGCTGCCCATGCTTCCGGGTGTACATTGAAGCAGATTGCTGCCGGTCTGGCCGTGGTAAAAATGGCCGCCGGTCGCCTTGAAGTACGCTCTTTGACTAATGGTGCCACATTGCTCGATGACAGTTACAATGCCAATCCGCAGTCGATGCGAGCCGCGTTGAATGTTTTGGGTGACTGGCCGTGTCAGGGGGCGAAAATTGCCGTACTCGGCGACATGCTCGAGTTAGGGGCAGTGTCCGAAGAGTGTCACGAAGAGCTGGGCCGTCTGGCGGCACAACGGGCCGATCAGGTGTTGTGTTTCGGTGACTGGGCGGCCAGTGTGGTTAAAGGGGTCGTGGAACAGGGCGGTCATGGGCGGGTGTGCAGTGGACATGAAGAGATGATTGACTGGGTCGAGCGGCAAATTCGCGAAGACGATTGTGTGCTGGTAAAAGGGTCGCGGGGGATGCGGATGGAGAAAGTGGTCCATGCATTACTCGCCCAAGCGGTGTAACAACAAACGGGTCACGGTCGGAGTAAGGAACTCCGTCGGGAGGAAACATGCTTTACCATCTGCTTTATCCATTACATAGTGAGTTTTCTGCACTCTATGTTTTCCGCTTTATTACCTTCCGCACGATCTATGCCACCATCACGGCGCTGGTGTTGTCATTTCTTCTGGGTCCGTGGGTCATCGAACGGCTCAGCTCGCTGCAGATCGGTCAGACCATCCGCAAAGTCGGGCCGGAATCCCATTTTAAAAAAGAGGGCACGCCCACGATGGGCGGAACCCTGATTCTGATTGCGATTGTGCTGCCGACGCTGTTGTGGGCGGATCTGCGCAATGGCTATATCTGGGTGGCCCTGTTGGTGACCGTGGGCTATGGCGCCATCGGCTTCGTCGACGACTACAAGAAGGTGAAGTTCAAGAGCAGCGATGGTTTGTCGGCACGGCATAAAATGATCTGGCAGTTGCTGATTGCCGGTCTGGCTGCGTGGATGCTGTTCAGTTTTACCCCGTTTG
>PKUE01000169.1 GCA_002869685.1 Desulfuromonas sp. | reverse complement strand
TGATGTTTGTCGGCAAACTGTCTGAGCGTTAGCGAGTTTTTGCCGACATCACGGTGTAAGTGAACGCAGAGAGGGAACCCGCAGGGCGCAATGGTCGGGAGTCGATTTTGCGCTACTTTTGTCGACGCAAAAGTAGCCTGACGTGTGGGCGCGGAAGCCCACGTCACGTGGGGACTAGCTATGAGAACGGATGAGGTTCGCCTGAGCGATTGGTTGAATATCGGAACCACAGGAGATCAAGGTCAACGTCAAGGTCGCCGGGTTTCGCCCCGGCAGGCGACATCCTTTTGGCTGGCCGCCCAAAAGGATGCAAAAACCGGCTTAACTTCTCCTGAACCTAGATTTACCGACAATGAGTTTGTTTCCGTTGTGCGTTGAGGATTCGGCTCGCCGCCCTTGAGGTCGGCTAATCGTGCGACTCATCATTTTTAGCGTAAAACGTTGATGACACGCTTTCGTCTTTCTCTATCTCTGGTGTGGCACCGATTAAACGGGTGGGACGGAGCCCACCCTACAGTAGTCTTTTCTTTGCACTTAAGCCCTCCCGTTCAGCAGCGGAAGCCCACGTCACGTGGGCACCAGCTATGTGTACGGATGAAGCTCGCTAAACTGCCATCTCGACAAACGGAGCCACTTACTCCATTTAACCGACCACTCACCCCACAAATCAAACCACTCACCGGGAACCTTTTCTCTTCCTTCTCCCCCTTGCTTATCATTAAGGTAACAGCGGTGTCCGGCGTGTTGAGGTGCCTGGAGCCGCATGACGATAAGGAGGCTCGCCATGCTGTATTTTTTCGCTTGTGTACTCGCCCTGATTCTCGGTTACGTTTTTTACGGCCGTTTCGTTGATAACGTCTTCGGGCCTGATCCCAGCCGGCCTACACCCGCCCAATCGCTGGCCGATGGTGTCGATTATGTGGAGATTTCGCCGCGGAAAATTTTCCTTATTCAACTGCTTAATATCGCCGGACTCGGCCCGATTTTCGGCCCGATCCTCGGTGCGTTGTACGGTCCGTCGGCGCTGGTCTGGATCGTCATTGGCTCCATTTTTGCCGGGGCGGTGCATGATTATTTTTCGGGGATGTTGTCGATCCGTCATGACGGCAAGAGCATTCCCGATGTAGTAGGCGTGCAGCTTGGCAGCGGTTTCAAACAGTTTATGCGGCTGTTTTCCATCGTGCTGCTGCTGTTGGTCGGTATCGTCTTTGTCCTCGGCCCGGCCAAACTGCTCGGCAATATGTCCGGCCTTAGTGTCACGGTGTGGGTCGCGATTATTTTCGGTTACTACTTTCTGGCCACCATTTTGCCGATTCAGAAAATCATCGGTCGCCTCTATCCGCTGTTCGGCGCGGTGCTGATTTTTATGGCCGTTGGTTTGACCATTGCGCTGATGGCCCAGGGCTATGAATTTTATCCGCAGCTGACCCTGAGCAACCTGCATCCCGATGAACTACCGCTGTGGCCGCTGATGTTCATCACCATCGCCTGTGGTGCCATCAGTGGTTTCCATGCTACTCAGTCGCCGCTTATGGCGCGCTGTGTGTCCAACGAACGCCATGGGCGTTCGCTGTTTTACGGCGCGATGATCGGTGAAGGTCTGATCGCGTTGGTGTGGGCAACGCTGGGCATGGCGTTTTACCATCAACCCGGTGCCCTCAATGAGGCCCTGGCCGTTGGCGGCCCGGCTCACGTGGTTAACGAAATCTCCACCACTCTGCTGGGGCCGGTCGGTGGGTTGCTGGCCGTGATCGGTGTCATTATCCTGCCGATCTCCTCCGGGGATACCGCGTTTCGCAGCGCCCGCCTGATCATTGCCGACTTTCTCAATATGGAGCAACGTGCGGTAGGGCGGCGACTGTTGTTGGCGGTGCCGCTGTTTGCAGTTGGCTTCCTGATTTCCAAGGCCGAATTCGGAGTGATCTGGCGCTACTTCGGCTGGGCCAATCAAACCCTGGCGACCATCGTGCTGTGGACTGCAGCCGCCTATCTGATCAAGCAGGGCAAGCTGCACTGGATTGCAACGGTTCCGGCAACCTTCATGACCGCAGTAGCGGCGACGTATCTTGGCTATGCACCCATCGGCTTTGGTCTGCCGTTGCAGATCGCGACTTACATCGGTCTGGGTGTGGCAATTTTCAGCCTGACGATTTTTATGCTGTGTTTTGGCCGTCAGCCTGATGTGGTTCTGGATCAGGATTCCATCTAAACCCTAAGCAGCGCACAATTCTTTTTAAAGCCGTCCCGAGAACATCCGGGCGGCTTTTGTTATTTCACCGCGAAACCTGATGATTGTGTTTACAAACTCGTCAAGGGAGCAACTGTTTGTTATGCTCCTTGAGCGGAGAGATCATCTTTCCCGAACAGAATCTGACCGGGGAATGTCACCGGTTTAACCACAGCCCTAGTTTTTGTTTCAGGAGGATCAGCCATGGCAACAATAGGAACGCCCTTTTCCCCGACCGCGACCCGCGTTATGCTCTGCGGTTCCGGCGAACTGGGGAAAGAAGTGGTTATCGAATTTCAGCGTCTGGGTGTGGAAGTGATTGCCTGTGATAGTTATGCCAACGCGCCAGCCATGCAGGTAGCGGACCGCTCCTATACCTTCTCCATGCTGGACGGTGATGAGCTGCGCCGCGTCGTCGAATTTGAAAAGCCCCACTACATTGTCCCGGAGGTAGAAGCCATTGCCACGGCAACGCTGGTGGAACTCGAAGCGGAGGGCTTTAACGTGGTGCCAACGGCCCGCGCCGCCCAGTTGACTATGAACCGCGAGGGGATTCGTCGTCTGGCTGCCGAGGAGTTGGGGTTGCCGACATCAGCGTATCGTTTTGCCGAAGACGAAGTGACGTTTCAGGCCGCAGTCGCTGAACTGGGTTTGCCATGCGTGGTTAAGCCGATCATGAGCTCTTCCGGTAAAGGGCAGAGCGTGGTGCGTCATGAAGATGAGATCGATGCCGCGTGGGAATATGCGCAAAAAGGCGGCCGTGCCGGTGGTGGCAAGGTGATTGTCGAAGGATTTCTCGATTTTGACTACGAGATTACGCTGCTGACGGTCCGTCATAAAGACGGCACCAGTTTTTGTCAGCCGATCGGCCATCGTCAGGTCGATGGCGATTATCAGGAGTCGTGGCAACCGCAGGCCATGTTGGCCAGTGCTCTGGAAAAAGCCCAGCAGATGGCCCGGCAGGTTACCGATGCGTTGGGTGGTTGGGGGATTTTCGGGGTTGAGTTGTTTATTCAGGGGGATGAGGTGTTTTTCAGCGAGGTCTCTCCCCGCCCGCACGATACCGGTCTGGTGACGTTGATCTCCCAGGACCTGTCCGAATTTGCCCTTCATGCCCGGGCGATCCTCGGTTTGCCGATCCCCAATATCGTCCAGCATGGGCCGTCGGCTTCGGCGGTGGTGCTGGTGGAAGGGCACTCTACCCAGGTAAGTTTTTCCGGGCTGGATGTGGCGCTGGCACAACCGGACACCCAGATCCGCCTGTTTGGCAAGCCCGGTGTTTCGGGGAAACGACGCCTCGGGGTGTTGCTGGCCCGTGATGTTTCCATCGCTGGTGCGCGTGATAAGGGGACGGCCGCCGCCGCAGCGGTAGATGCGAAGTTGTAGAGCGCTGGACAGACACGGTAAAAAGCACTATTCTTTGAATCTGTTTAAGAAATGTTTCTAAACGTTAATAATGGAGGATGATGTGAGAACTCTCGTGGTTTCCCTGATGATGGCAATGCTGATTGTTGCCGGTTGCGGTAAGAAAGAAGACAAAGCTGCTGAGAGCCATAGTGCTCCGGCACCGGAGGCAACAGTAACAACAGAAACCGTCCATCAGGCGGTGGAGAACACTGTTGATGCGGTGAAAGAGACCGCGGCAGACGTTGTCGAGGCGGGTAAGCAGATGGTTGAAGACAGTGGTGTCACCGAGCTTGCCGAAACGGCTAAAGAAACGGCTGTTGCCGCCGGTGAAGAGGCTGCGGCACAGGTCAGTGACGTAGCGACAGCGGTTGAGGATAAAGTGGCCGATCTGTCCAATTCGGCCCAGACCACCGGCAGTGGCCTGTTGTCTGCGGTGACCGACAAAGTGGCGACCGCTGAGAGTGATGCCGAGAGTGCCGGCACTACTGCTGTTACCGAAGCCACCGAAACGGCAGCGGCTGCAGCAACGTCGATTACCCCGCCGGAAACGATCGTGATTGAAAACAGTTACGCCAATGTCACCCTGCCTCACGCCTTTCATGGTGAGAGCTTCGGGTGCCCGACCTGCCATGGCGCCAACACGCCTGGCCCGTTTGAGCTCGGTAAAGCCACGGCACACGTTTTGTGCAAGGATTGCCATAAAGAGCAGGGCGGTCCGACCAAATGTGGCGGTTGCCACGTCAAGTAATTCTGCGAATTATTCGTGAATCATCAACGCGCCCGGCCCTTGAGCCGGGCGCGTTTTTTTGTGCTCTCAGAGGCGATTTCACAGGGATAACGTATACGTTTGACCTTTAAAAAAACGCCTGTTACTGTGGTATAAGTGACTGTAATGTATACAGTTTTTTTATTGCGTATACAGTTTGGAGAGAGCATGTTTGAAGTCGTAGAAAATTCTGTTTTGGCCCCGAATCTACACCGTTTAACCGTGATGGCACCACGCATTGCCGTCTCGCGTCAGCCGGGACAATTTGTCATGGTACGCCGCAGTGAAGGGGAAGAACGTATCCCGCTCACTATCGGTGCCGCGGATCCGCAGGCCGGTACCATCACCCTGTTTATTCAGGCCATGGGAGCGGCGACTCGCAAGATTGTCGAGACGCCGGTCGGTGGTGCGCTGCGCGATGTTGCCGGACCGTTGGGGCAGCCTACCGAGATTGAACACTGGGGACGGGTTGCCTGCATCGGTGGCGGTGTCGGCACGGCGGTGTTGTATCCGCTGGTGCGCGCCCTGCATGAAGCCGGAAATGATGTGACCTCGATTATTGGTGGCCGTTCGGCCGATTACGTCATTCTCGAACAGGAACTGAGCCAATACAGCAGCGAGGTTCAGGTCACCACAGACGACGGCAGCCGTGGCACAAAAGGGTTTGTAACCCAGGCCCTCGAAGCGTTGATTGCCGATGAGTCGCGTCGTCCCCAGGCGGTATTCGCCGTTGGACCGCTGCCGATGATGCGGGCCGTTGCCGAGGTAACGCGGCCGTGGCAGATCAAAACGGTGGTCAGTCTTAATCCGATTATGATCGATGGCACCGGTATGTGCGGCGGCTGTCGGGTCACCGTGGGCGATGAGGTTCGTTTCGCCTGTGTCGATGGTCCTGAATTTGATGCCCACGACGTTGATTTTGCCGGCCTGATGGACCGCCTGACCATGTATCGTCATCACGAAACTTGCCACCTTGATGCGTTGGCGGCCGGAGGTGCCCAATGACCCATGCTATGACAACACGTGAGCGGCTGGCGATCCAGCGCACGATTATGCCGGAACAGGATGCCCAGGCCCGCAGTCGTAATTTTGCTGAAGTTAACCTGGGGTTGACCCACGAGCAGGCTCTGGCCGAAGCGCAACGTTGCCTGCAATGTAAAAATCGGGTCTGTGTTGAAGGCTGCCCGGTTCAGGTGGCGATCCCGGAATTCATTCAGGCGGTTGCCGACAACAATCTGCCCGAAGCCGCACGTATTCTTCAGGGGGATAATGCCCTGCCCGCCGTGTGTGGCCGGGTGTGTCCTCAGGAAAATCAGTGCGAGTCGCGCTGTGTGCGGGGGGTAAAAGGGAAGTCGGTGGCCATCGGCTATCTGGAGCGCTATGTCGCAGATTGGGCTATGGCTCACCCACAGGAACTGGGGGAGACGACCGATGCTGCACCAACGGGCAAGCGTGTCGCCATCGTCGGCAGTGGTCCGTGTGGTTTATCTGCCGCTGGGGATCTGGTTCACCACGGCCATCAGGTGACAATTTTTGAAGCGCTGCACGATACCGGCGGCGTGTTGCGTTACGGTATTCCCGAGTTTCGTCTGCCCAAGCAGATTGTCGATCTGGAAGTTGAGCGTCTGCAGGCCCGGGGGGTCGATATTCAGTGTAACGTGATTGTCGGTAAAACCCTGACCATTGATCAGCTTAAAGAGCAGTTTGATGCGGTGTTGATCAGCAATGGCGCCGGATTGCCGGTGATGATGAACCTGCCCGGCGAAGCGCTCAAAGGGGTTTATGCGGCCAACGAGTATTTGACCCGGGTGAATCTGATGGGGGCCGGTCGTGTCGAAGGCTGCCCGACGCCGATTGTTCAGGGTCGCCGGGTTGCGGTGATCGGTGCCGGGAATACCGCCATGGATTGCGTGCGTACGGCGCGTCGATTGGGCGCCGAACGGGCGATGATCGTGTATCGGCGCTGTGAAGCGCAGATGCCGGCGCGGGTTGAAGAGATCCATCATGCCAAAGCGGAAGGGGTCGAGTTTGTTATGCTCAGTTCGCCATTGGAGATCCTTGGTGATGACCAGGGCTGGGTGGCGGCGCTACGCTGCCAGAAAATGCGCCTTGGCGAGCCTGATGCGTCGGGACGGCAACGCCCCGAGGCCATTGACGGGGAAACCTTCGACCTTGAGGTCGATGTGGTGGTCAACGCTCTGGGGACCCGGCCCAATCCGTTGCTGACGGCGACGGCACCTCATCTGAAATTGCAGGATTCAGGTCAGATTCGTATCGATAGCTCTGGTTTGACCAACCTGCCCGGAGTCTATGCCGGAGGCGATATCACCCGAGGGGGCTCGACGGTTATTCTGGCCATGGGTGATGGCAAGCGCGCCGCGGAAAATATCCATCTCACTCTGGGAGGGGGCTGACAGGCAACGACAAGAGCACCGATGGAGTCTGTCAACGTCAACCTCGAAACAGGATGAATCATGAAACGGATTGAGATTATCAAAGCGGATATTACCCAGCTCAATGTTGATGCGATTGTCAATACAGCCACCACAAAGTTGTTGGGTGGCGGGGGTGTCGATGGTGCCATTCACGATGCCGCAGGCCCGGAATTGATGGACGAATGCCGCCGCCTGAAAGGCTGTGTGGTCGGAACGGCTAAAATCACCTCAGGCTATAATCTGCCGGCACGTTATGTGATCCATACCGTTGGCCCGCAATGGGATGGCGGTGTTGGCAACGAAGAGGCGTTGCTTGCCTCCTGTTATCGGGAATGTTTCAAACTGGCGCGGACGCATGGCTGCAAGACGCTGGCGTTTCCGGCGATCAGTTGCGGTGCTTACCAGTTTCCGATCCCCACCGCCTGTGAGATCGCTCTGGAAGTTGCGGCCCAATGTCTTGATGGCAACGATCAGATCGAACAGGTTTATTTTGTCTGCTATCGCGATGCGGTCGAGCGCAGTATGCGTGAGCATCTGGTGCAGATGCGTATGCCACTGGTCGAAGCAATCTAGGTTGGCAACGATGGCTTCATCGCTCATTCCGGGTGCCAAATAACAGGCTAACGAAGGGTGGGCTCCGTCCCACCTTTCGTTAGATCGGTGCCACGGAAGAACATAGAGAAAAGCGTAAGACGGGTATCTCTATTTTACGCCAAAGATGGTGAGGTGCACGATTCGTCGCTCTAAAGGGGGCGAGCCTCATCCGTTTGCAATGATGGTTCCCATGTGACGTGGGCTTCCGCGCCCACTTCGGGCCACTTTTGCATCGACAAAAGTGGCGCCGACCCTCGTCATTGCGCCCTGCGAGTTCTCTTACGCCATTCACTTACCCTGCGATGTCGGTCAAACTCGGCCTGGCAGCACCAGTCCTCAAACTGTTTGCCGACAACCATCGCAGTAACGTTCACTTTATTCGGCGCTGCCGAACGAGGGGGCCGGGTTGCCAGGATGCTGTCTTTCAGGAACGTTCCTGCAACCACTGCTCCAAACGATCTGTCGCCTCTTGAAGGCGTTCCAGACTGTTGGCATAGGAGAAACGCAGGAATCCTTCACCTCCGCTGCCGAAGTCGATACCGGGTGTCACCGCAACGCCCGTTTCCGCAAGAATTTCCCGTGCCAGCGCCATGGAATCGTGGCCGAGATGGCGGGCATCGGCAAACACGTAGAAGGCGGCGACCGGTTCACTGTGGATGATAAATCCCAAGTCCTTGAGTCGGGCGACGAGATACTGGCGGCGCTCGTCGTAGGCCTGTCGCATCCGTTTCACATCGTCGTGGCAATCACGCAGTGCAACGATTCCGGCATGCTGAATAAAACTACCGGCACAGATCAGGAAATTCTGATGCAGGCTCTGTAGCACCCGCACCGCCGCTTTGGGGGCGATGAGGTAACCCAGTCGCCAGCCGGTCATGGCGTAGGTTTTGGAAAATCCGCCGAGGACAAACGCCTGATCGGTGAATTCAAGGATACTGCGCTCTTCCCCCTGATAGGTCAGACCATGATAGATTTCGTCGGAAATGACCGGCACCGGCAGCGCTGCCAGTTGTTCCAGCCAAGCCGTTGGCATCAGCGAGCCCGCCGGGTTGGACGGCGAGTTGATCAGCAGACCGCGACTGCGTGGTGACAGCGCTTTGCGTACGTCCTGCGGATCGGGCTGGAATCCCTGTTCGGCGCGGGTGGTGATCTCTATCGGGGTGCCGCCGTTGAAGCGGATAAAGTTGGCGTAACAGGCGTAGCCGGGATTGGTCAGGATCAGTTCATCACCGGGATCGAGCAGGGCGGCGAACAGCAACAACATCAACGGGCTGGTTCCCGACGAGACAATCACCTGATCCGGCTCAACAGTGACCTGATAGCGGCGCTGATAGTGACGACAGATCTCTTCACGTAACTCCAGCAGACCGAGGGAATGGGTGTAGGCCGTGTGGCCGTCAGCAATCGCCTGCCGGGCGGCCGCGACAATTTTGGCTGGGGTGGCAAAATCGGGTTCTCCCAGACACAGGTAGATGATGTCACGGCCAGCGGCTTCGAGTTCCTTGGCCTGCTCCATCACTTCCATGGCAAGAAACGGGGTGACATCCTGAGCGCGCTGGGATAGATGTAGTGACATGGTACGTCCTTTATGTGATGACGGTGGCGGGATATTGCGGGGAGCCAACAGGTGCAGTTCCCTGTCTGGACAATATGCGCCAAGCCGTTATATTTGACAAGTGAGCAACTGATATTCTCCCGCTAAGGTAACCGCTATGAAACAGATCGAAATCGTCAAAGAGGATATTACCACCTTGGCCGTTGATGCCATCGTTAATGCGGCCAATGAGTCACTGCTTGGCGGCGGTGGTGTTGATGGTGCCATTCATCGGGCTGCCGGACCTGAACTGCTTGACGAATGTCGCCGCCTGGGAGGCTGCCACACCGGTGATGCCAAAATGACGCGTGGTTACGCCTTGCCCGCCCGCTATGTGATCCATACGGTTGGTCCGGTATGGCACGGTGGCCAGCGTAATGAAGAGATGTTGCTGGCGGCCTGCTATCGCAACAGCCTGAAGCTGGCCGTTTCCCACGGCCTGAGCAGTGTGGCGTTCCCCGCCATCAGTTGCGGTGTCTACCGTTTTCCCCTCGATGTGGCCTGTGAAATTGCCATTCGCGAAGTGTGTGCTGTTCTGGAGCCGAGTTCGGTTTTGAGGCGGGTGATGTTTGCCTGTGTGGATGACGGTGTTTATCAGGCGTTGCAGCAGAGCTTGGCGCGGCGGCGTTAGCTCATCTCGGGCCAGGGTTGCCAGAATTCACGACTGCCGTAGAGCAGACCGAAGGCCAGAGCCATATCCAGACTGGCGACGCTGATCAAGCCGAAATAGTGGCCGTGAGCCAGGGTTGAAAGCAGGGCGCCAGTGCTGATCATCAGCGCGAGCATCAGATAAAAGGCGCCCCGGTAACATTGCCAGAGTTTCGGTTGTTCGAGCCGAATGATCCGCAGCCGGTTTTTACGACAGGCACGCCGGAAAATCCACCGTCCCTTCAGCCAGCCGAGAACCACGCCGCTACCCGGGACCAGCCAGTGGGCGAGTTCTTCCGGTCGAAGTTCTTCGGCCGCCAGAATCAATTCGCCACTTTTGGCAAACAGGGCGATGCTGCCGAAGTACCAGATGATTGCGGCAAGGCTATTGAGATGTTGATGGTGGATCATCATGATATGACCTGTTATGGTGACAGCAATGGACGACCCGACTACTTTAATCCTTTTAGCTATCGAGATCCAGCCCCGCTGTGCCGGGTGATGGAAAATCGTCAGGGATCGAAATTTATGAGACGAACAAAAATCGTGTGTACCGTGGGACCGGCTTCCGCCGATGAAGCGGTGCTTGAAAAGATGATCACCAGCGGCATGAATGTCGCCAGACTGAATTTTTCCCATGGCGATCATGCCTCCCATCAGCAACTGATTGCATTGATTCGCCGGGTTGCCGAGCGTTTGCAACAGCCGGTGGCGATTCTCCAGGACCTGTGTGGTCCGAAAATCCGTCTGGGCCAGCTGCCCGAACAGGGGATCCGTCTGCATCAGGGGGATGCCGTTTGTCTGTGTGGTTCGGCACAGGCGCAGGGCGATGACGTCCCAGTGGATTACCCGCGCCTAGCCGAGGATGTCAGTGTCGGCGATTCCATCATGCTGGCGGATGGGTTGATGGAGCTGCGCGTCGCGCGTATTGAGGCGCCCAAAGTGTATTGCGAAGTGGTCAGTGGTGGTATCGCCTACAGTCGCAAAGGGGTCAACATGCCCAGCAGCGATCTGAGTATTCCGGCATTCACCGACAAGGACCGTGATGATCTGCGTTTCGGTTTGGAGCAGGGGGTGGATATTGTCGCCCTGTCGTTTGTGCGTAGCGCAGCGGACCTGGAAGAGATTCGGGCCATGCTGCAACCGGTGGAGCAACGCCCCCAGCTGGTGGCAAAAATTGAAAAACCCCAGGCCGTTGCCCGCATTGAGGGCATTCTTGATGTGGTTGATGCCGTGATGATCGCCCGGGGTGATCTCGGCGTGGAAGTGCCGCTGGAGCAGGTGCCGGTGTTGCAGAAACAGTTGATCCGCAAGGCACGTCTCAAAGGGAAGGCGGTGATTACTGCCACACAGATGTTGTCGAGTATGGTGTCTAATCCCCGCCCGACCAGGGCTGAAGCGGCGGACGTTGCCAATGCCATCTATGATGGCACCGATGCGTTGATGTTGTCCGATGAGACCGCCTCGGGCGATTATCCCGTTGAGGCGACCCGCATGCTCGACCGCATTGCCCGTTCCACCGAGCCTCATCTTGACAGTGCGCTGAGCCTGATTCAGGAGGATGCCACTGATCCGCCCCAGGTGTCGTGGGCGGTTGGTCGCGCCGCAGTTACTCTGGCCGAAGATCTGCGTGCTTCTGCCATTGTCGCCTATACCCAGTCGGGCTTTACCGCCTCGTGTGTGGCCCGCTTTCGCCCGGCCTGTTCAGTGGTCGGCTTGACCACCAGTGAACAGCGCTGCCGACAGATGAATCTGCTGTGGGGGGTGATTCCGGTGAAAATTGATCCGTGCAAGAGCACGGATGAGATGTTTGAGCGCGCCAGGGAAGAGGTGATGGCTCGTCATCTGTCCTCAACCGGTCAGCGTATTGTGGTGACCGCCGGTACACCGTTGTGGCAGACCGGTTCGACCAATCTGCTTAAAGTGATTGAGCTGTCCGACGCCTGATGACGACAAAGGGAGGAGTTGATATGGAGCAACAACGACGAGAAGCACTCATTGCTGTTCTGCAGGATTCCGATCCGCGGGTGCGTGATGCGGCGGCCAGGGCGCTTGACCAGCTGGACCAGCGGGCTCATAGCGATGAACTGTTGCAGCAGTTGGCTCAGGGTAGTCGCGAAAAGAAAATCTCCGCTCTGTTTGGTCTTGAGGCTGTGGACAGTGATGAGATCAAGGCGGCATTATGTGCCGCGCTGAAGGACGCTGATGCCGATGTACGGGCCGTCGCGGCCCAGGTGGTCGGCAAAAAACGCTATCCGACAGCGTTGAACGATCTGGTGAATTGTCTGCAGGACGCGCATCCGGCCGTGGCGGTCTATGCCGCGCAAGCGTTGGCGGGTTATCGGGATGCCCGGCTGGTGCCTTATTTTGAAACGATCTACCGGCGGGCGGATGAGGAGGTGCAATGTGCCTGCCTCACGGCATTGGGCGAGATGGGCTTTGTTGCCGCCGAAGCGACCCTGATCGCGGGGTTGTCCAGTCCGCTGGCCCCGGTGCGACTGGCCGCCGCCGAGGCCTTGGGCAAACTGATCGACTAAAGGCTACATCAGCGTGGAAATATCAATGTTCAGGCGCAGCGGGTCAACCTCACTGGCAATGGCTTCGCTGCTCTGTTCCAGAAGAAGATCGTAAGGGGTATCGACCGTCTTGCCATGCCGGTCACGCACAATGCGGATGGTGCTCTTGTCAAGATTGAGGGCATCCATATCGACAATCAGACCAATCTCATTACTCACCAGCCGCACCAGGCTGCCAACCGGGAATTCGCCAAGAGCATGACGGAACTGTTCCATGTATTCCGGATGCAGGTGGCTGCCCGACAGCTTGTTCATGATGGCGACCGCCTGCAGAGGTGAGCTGGGGCGGCGGTAGGCGCGCAGCGAGGTGATGGCGTCAAAGGTGTCGGCGATGGTGGTCATGTCCACCAGCGGCGAGAGCGGCTCTTCGAGCTTGCCCTGCGGATAGCCACTGCGATCATAATGCAGATGATGGCCGAGAATCATGCTGATAATGCGCGGATCGATATCCGTCATCTGGGCGGCAATCTCGGCACCAAGCTCCGGGTGGCGCTTGATCATCTCGTATTCTGTTGACGAGAGCTTGCCCGGTTTTTTGATGATCTCCGGTTCGATTTTTAATTTTCCCAGATCATGCAACAGACTGCCGACGCCCAGCACCTGCAGTGTCTCATTGTCCAACTGACAGGCGCGCCCCAATGTCAGCGCGATGACAGACACATTGACTGAGTGGGTAAAGGTGTAGTTGTCATAATCCTTGAGCATGCTCAGGGCCAGCATGGCGTAAGGGGTTTTGATCATCTGCCGGGCGATTTTTTCCACCGCGTTGACCACCTGTCCCGTTTGGGGCACTTTTCCGGCCTGAATATCGTCACAGATGTGAGAAATGGTCTTCAGGGCATGGTCGTAGGCCTTACGCGCCGGACTTCCCTCCTGGTCCCGTTCTGCCTCAGCATAACGGATAGCGTAGATTCCGACGCGGTCGAGCTGATGATCAAACAATTCGCCGTTGAGTTCCCCGCCGTTGAACATTTCGACAAAGGTTTGCAGCTGCAGGGCGTCCAACTCGGGGAAAATCTCCATGCCGTGGATGTGGTATTCGTCCAGCAACTTGAGCAGGGCTTTGGCAGCCGGGGGATTATCTGCAAACAGCTGGTTGTTGATATACAGGGTGTCATCGACGATGCCGATCTTGACCGTGCTGTCATCGGCGAAAACATCCTGAAGGGCCTGCCACAGATTGGTGTGAAAACGCGCGTTGGCCGGATGTTGCGGCGGGTAGAGCTTCAATCCGTTAATGATGCCGTTAAATGCATGAAGAAACAGACTTAATTCGTCGTGCTGCATTGGCTAGACTTCCGTGCGCTGGCGCAACGCCTGGCGGGCGGTGGAGGCCAGTTGCTGGTTGGATGATTGACAGGCACGCTGTAGAGCCGCGAGACTTTCGGCATCTTTCAGGTTGCCAAGGGCGGCGGCGGCCTGACAGCGGATCTCATTGTATTCCTTGCGTTTGACCAATTTACCCCGCTCCATCAACTCGATCAATGCCTGACTGCATTCAAGGGTGCCAATTTCGCTTAATGCCAGAATCGCATCACGGACCTGACTTTTCTGGTTAAGAAAGGTGTCGCGTTGGCAGGCAATACGCACCAGAGGTGGTACGGCGGCCGGATCGGCCTGGGCACCAAGGGCGAGAATGATCTGATTGGGGAAGTCGTAGGCATCCGATTCAAGCTTGGCAATCAGTGCCTGGCTGGCTTCTTCGGTTCTGATCCGGGCCAGAGCGCGGATCGATTCCTTGGCCACCCGGCCATCGGGGTGGTCGAGATAGGGGATAAACTGTTCGGTCAGCTGTGGGTTACGGCTTTCACTGAGGATGGCGATGGCATTGCGGGTGACAAACCAGCGATCGTCCATCAGGCTGTCAATGAGCATGGGAAAGACGGTTTCCCCCATGGTAACCAGCAGCTGGCTGAGAAATTTGCGTAGTTTGTGGTCCAACTCTTCACTGAGGCGCTGGATCAACAATGAGCCAATCTGCTCGGTGGGCAACTCCATGATGACGCGGGTGGCGAAATGTTGTTCCTGTGAAGTTTTGGCGTTGTCAATCAGCAAGTCGACCAGGGGCTGACTGGCCAGCGAGGCAACAGCCTGACGCAGAACGCGGACATAGCGCGGATCAGACTGAGGGTTCTGTATCCAGATGTCCAGCTGTTTGAGAATGGGCAGGGCTTTCTGACGCTGCCCGCCCCCCATCAGACGTTGCAGGGACTGAGTCAATTGCCGCAAGCCATGAAGAAAGGGGGTCTCGGTCGCTTTAGATGGGGCCAGCAGGATCTCCTGCAGCCGGTACATCACCTGCTCCAGAGAGGCTTCGGGGCTGTCGAGTAGTTGTCCCGCCGAGCCACCATGCGCCCCGGATGTCGGTGCCGAACTTTTTTCCGCCGAGCCTGAAGAGTTCTGTTCGATCGCTTTGCGGCGGGAGTGGATCGCCGACAAGTCGAACTCGTTGGTCCAGATGGTGGTAACCTGCTGTTGCTCCAGCTGTTCCTGAACGCCACCCTGTTCCTTGATGGCTGAAGGCTCACTGGTGATGATTCGGCACAGGGTTAAAAGGTGGCGGTCAACCAGATCCGGCAGAAACGTCAGCAGTTTGATTTTGTGGGCAAACAGCCGCCCGGCCACTTCGGGAGGCAGGGGGTTCTTGGTGAGCAGGGGGTGGTCGTTGACAAGAAATTGCTGGCGTTTTATGCCGAGGGCCAGCGCTTTGTTGTCTCGTTCCAGGACAGCCAGAAACAGTTCGACGGCCTGTTTGACGGCGTCATTAAGCGCCGGATGGCCGTTGGGGTAGTAGCTGACGTTTTTCAGCAGCTTTGCCCAGCCGATCAGGGCCTGTTCCAGATCTGTGTCGGTAAAACCTTCCATCCGCGTTATCCCCTGCGACAAAAACTGTCAGAAATAGTCATTCTTGTTAAAGATACCGTCTGGTAGGGGTTTTGTAAATTATTTAGCGGAACAGGGGCCCACGAAACAGGGCGGCCCGTAACCGGAGCCGCCCTGAAAATTGGACCATTGTGCTGAGGAGATCGCCCTAGCGGGCGAGGGTTACAGCAATGAGAAGGCTTTTTCTGCCGCCTCAATGGTTTGGTCGAGATCTTCCTTGCTGTGAGCAATACTCATGAAGCCAGCTTCGAACTGCGACGGCGCCAGGTTGATGCCACTGTCGAGCATGGTGCGGAAGAAGCGGCTGAATGCCTCGGTGTCGCTCTTGAGCGCATCGCTGAAGTTGTGTACCGGCCCTTCGCAGAAGTAAGTGCAGAACATGCCGCCAACGCGTTGGAAGCAGGTCGGGATTTGACTCTTGGTGGCCGCCTGGCGTAATCCGGCCTCAAGATAAGCACTTTTTTCTTCGATCTGCTCGTAGAAACCTTCCTGCTTGAGCAGTTTGAGGGTGGTGATACCGGCACTCATGGCCAGAGGGTTGCCGGACAGGGTGCCGGCCTGATAGACGCCGCCTTCCGGAGACAGCTGATCCATCAGCTCTTTTTTGCCGCCGAAGGCACCTACTGGCAGACCGCCACCGATGATTTTTCCCAGACAGACCAGATCGCCACGCACGTTGAAGCGCTCCTGGGCGCCGCCGTAAGCAACGCGGAAACCGGTCATGACCTCATCCACTATCAGGATGATTCCCTCGGCGGTGCACAGTTCGCGCAGCCCTTCGAGGAAGCCGGGCTGGGGCGGAACACAGCCCATGTTGCCGGCGATGGGCTCAAGGATAATACAGGCAATCTCATCCTTGTTGGCTGCCACCATGGTTTTGACTTCGTCGAGGTCGTTGTAGGTGGCCGTCAGGGTGTATTTGGCAAAATCGGCCGGAATGCCCGGTGAGGTGGGAACGCCAAACGTTGCGGCACCACTGCCCGCTTTAACCAGCAGGGAATCGGCATGACCGTGATAACAGCCGTCGAATTTGAGAATCTTGTCGCGTCCGGTGCAGCCACGGGCGAGACGGATGGCACTCATGGTGGCTTCGGTGCCGGAAGAGACCATGCGGACCTTTTCAATATTGGGATAGGCGTCGCACACCATTTCCGCCAGCTCGATCTCCTTGTAGGTGGGAGCACCGAACGATGCGCCATTGACGGCAGCGTCCTGGATGGCCCGGACCACTTCGGGATGGCAATGGCCGAGGATCATCGGTCCCCAGGAACCAACGTAGTCGATATAGCTCTGATGGTCGGCATCATAGATGCGGCAACCTTCGGCGCGTTCGATGAAAAGAGGATCACAGCCGACGGATTTAAAAGCGCGCACCGGACTGTTGACTCCTCCGGGGATCACTTGTTTGGCTTTGGCAAAATAATCGTGTGAACAATCGTGTTTCATAACAACTCTCCCAGAGCGATATTGGCGTTTCAGCAAATGAAGTGGTACAGTGACGGGCGCAGTCGGAGTGCGGGTTTCGCTCCGCTGGAGCGCGCGTCCATGACGTTTTGGACGCTAGCATATCGTCTTGATTGTTGTCAAGGAAAGCTGGTTGGGATTATCCTCCTGTTTTTAGGGGGTTAGCATGGAGTTGTCGATGGTTTTAGGGGTAACTGGCGGGATTGCCAGCGGAAAGAGCACTGTGGTGGAGTTGCTGGCTGAGCTGGGGGCTGACGTGGTCAGTGCCGACCAACTGTCGCGCGAATTGGTCGCTCCGGGGCAACCGGCGCTGGAGGCGTTGATCGCCCGCTTTGGTTCTGACATCCTCACGGCCGAGGGGACGCTGGATCGCGCGGCTCTGGGCGCGCAGGTGTTTGCCGATCCCCAGGCCCGGCACGACCTTGAAGCCATTCTCCATCCGGCGATTGCCCGCCTGTCGACCCAGCGGATTCAGGAAGCCGTTCAACGCACGGGGGCGAACGGTCTGGTGGTTTATGAAGCCCCCCTGCTCTATGAAGCGCACGCTGAGGGGCGGGTTGATCAGGTGCTGACGGTAACGGTGGATGCTGCCGTGCAGCTTGAACGGTTGATGCTCCGTGACCGGTGTGATGAAGCGGCGGCCCGGCAACGGATCGATGCCCAGATGCCCCAGGAAGAAAAAGCGCGGCGGGCGGATTTTGTCATCGACAATTCGGCGGATCTGCCCACCCTGCAGGAGAAAATACACCATCTTTACCGGCAGCTGTGTCCGTAGGGAACAACGGACTCCTGAGGCTGACCGGCTCCTTACACAATGCTTATCTGTGCCTTATATGAAACGCCATAATCAGCGACAACTGAGAATGGAGAAAAGTCTATGGCCCAGATCGATCTGCACGTTCACTCGAAGTATTCCAATCACCCTTCCGAATGGTTTTTGCAACGCCTTGGCGCATCAGAATCCTACACCGAACCTGAAACCATCTACAAACTGGCCCGTCAGCGCGGGATGGATTTTGTCACCATCACCGATCACAACCGCATCAAGGCGTCGCTGGAACTGGTGGAGACGTACCCCGAGCACTGTTTCAGCGGGGTGGAGGCGACGGCGTATTTTCCCGAGGATAAATGCAAAGTTCACATTCTTATCTACGGTCTCGATCGCGACCAGTTCAGTAAAATCCAGAAAAAACGCAAAAATATCTATAAACTGCGCGACTTCCTGCTCAAAGAGGATCTGCCGTGCGTTGTCGCCCATGCCACCTACGCGGTCAACAACCGTCTGACGCTGGAACATCTGGAAAAATTGCTGGTGCTGTTCAATAACTTCGAGGGGCGTAACGGCAGTCGCAGTGTTCTGAATAACGATATTTTGACGCAGGTGCTGGACGGGCTGACCCCGGAAGATATTGAACGGCTGGCGCAAAAGCACGCCCTTGAGCCCTGGGGACGCACTCCGTGGTTGAAGGGGCTGACCGGTGGTTCCGACGATCATGCCGGGCTGTTTGTCGCCAAAACCTCCACTCGTGCTGAGGCGCGTACCCCACAGGAGTTTCTTGATCAGCTCAGGCGCGGAGCGACCGAACCGTGTGGTCGGCAGAACGATTTTCAGGGGCTGACTTTCGCCATCTACAAGATCGCCTTCGACTTCTCCCAGCACAACAGCACCGCCTTTGCCCAGTCGACCCTCAGCGATCTGACCCGCTACCTGTTCAGCGACAAAAAGCTCAGTTTCAAGGACCGGCTGCGTCTCAATAAAATGAAGTCGAAAAAGAACAATCAGGTTTATCAAAATCTGGTTCAACTGATTGAGACCAGTCGCAACCTGCAGCAGGACGATATCGATTCACGCCTCGATCTGCTCTACGACTGTATTGCCAATATTTCCGACCAGTATTTCCGCTCGCTGCTCGGTTCGCTCAACACCAATATCACCGAGATGGATATTATCCGTATTATCCAGGGGCTGTCGTCGTCGATTCCGGGCATCTTCCTGTCGGTGCCGTTTTTCTCGTCGTTTCGCCATATGTTTGGTGACCGCCAGCTGATCAACGAGTTCAATGCCAGCCTCGGCAAACAGGTGACCCGGCGCGCCAAACGGATTCTGTGGCTGACCGATACGTTGACCGATCTGAACGGCGTGTCCATGACGTTGCAGACCATCGGTCATCTCGCCGAAGAGAAGGGCTTTGCCATTCGCATTATGACCAGCCTGACCGATGAGCAGAAACATTCCGGGTTGCCGCAGGCTACTCTGATCGTACCACCGCTTTATTCGACGGCCTTGCCCCATTACGAAGATATCACCGTCAATGTGCCGTCGGTGTTGCGCATGTTGAAGATGGTCTACGATTACAATCCCGATGAGGTCTATATTTCCACGCCCGGCCCGGTGGGGCTGCTCGGCTTGTTGATCGGGCGCATGCTCGGTACGGAGGTCAAGGGGATTTATCACACCGATTTCACCGTCGAGGCGGAGTCGATTATCGAAGAGCCGGCGATCTGCGACATGATCGAGCAGTACAGCAAGTGGTTTTTCAATCAGATGGATACCCTGCTGGTGCCGACTGGAGAATATATGGAGTTGCTCAAAGCACGTGGTTATCGCCATCGCCACATGGCCCTGTTTCGCCGGGGATTGCGGACCGAACATTTTTTCCCGCGTGAACAGCCGGTTATCGAACCGGGTGGGCGCCACCGTCTGCTCTATGTCGGGCGGATTTCCAAGGACAAGAATCTCGACTTCTTGCTCGATGTCTATCGCGCGGTGCGTCAGCGCCATCCCGGCATCTGTTTAAGCCTTGCCGGGGGCGGCCCCTATCTTGCCGAGTTGAAAATGGCTTGCCGCGACCTTCCCGAGGTGAGATTTCTCGGTCGGGTTCCCTACAACGAACTGCCGTCGGTGTACACCAGTCACGATCTGTTTGTCTTCCCCAGCTTGAGTGACACCTTTGGCATGGTCGTCCTTGAAGCTCAGGCCTGTGGCCTGCCGGCACTGGTCTCCAATATCGGCGGTCCCAAGGAGATTATCGTCGATGGTGAAACCGGCTTCGTTCTGCCGGCAGAAAACACAGCGGCCTGGGTCGATCAACTCGACACCCTGCTGGCAGACCTTGATGGCGACGGCAAAACCTGTCAGCGCCTGGCCCGGGCGGCCCGCCAGCACATCGAGCAACGCTTCAGTTGGGACGCCATTTTGCTGGAGATGACCCGACCCACCGACACGACGTTGCCACGGACGGTCCGCCATCGGCATCAACCCGGATTGGGCGGGTTGCTGAAATTAGCCTCTAACATGATGGTCCATTCTTATGACTGAACGAATTTCCCCTGTGAGAGAAGCGCTTAAAGTGACGGGCCGGCTGCTTGCTTCCGGTCGAATTCCCGGCCAGTTGATTGTCCAGTACACCGATCGCTGCAATGCCACCTGTCCGCAGTGCGGCATGCGGGTCGGCAATGATTTTACCCGCACCACCCTGGCTGAACAGCGGGTGGCGGAGATGATCCGTCATGCGGCGCAGCAGGGAGTGGCCGCCCTGTCGTTTACCGGCGGCGAACCCTTTTTATGCCTCGATGAAATCTGCCGGTTGGCGACGCTGGCGGGTGACCAGCAGATTCGCTATATTCGTACTGGCACCAATGGCTATCTGTTCCGCAACGCCGAGCGTGCCGATTTTGCCGACCGGATGAAGGCGCTGGCAGATAAGTTGGCGGCAACACCGCTGCGCAATATCTGGGTGAGTATTGATTCCTCTGATGTGGCGACCCATGAACAGATGCGCGGCTTGCCGGGGGTGATCAAAGGGGTGGAGAAGGCTCTGCCGATTTTTGCCGAGCGGGGGGTATATCTGTCCGCCAACCTCGGCATCAATCGCTATTTCACCGGGCGGGACAAAGATCGGGAACAGCTCGACTATCCGTTCTTTCGGGGCGGATTTGACCGTTTTTACCGCTTCGTTGCCGACCTGGGTTTCACCATTGCCAACGTCTGTTATCCCATGCACGGTGATGATAATTCCAATCAGGCGGTGTACGCGGCGACGGCCAGTGACCGGGTGGTGTATTTTTCCGCCGAAGAGAAGCTCAACCTGTTTCAGGCCTTGAGTGATGCGATCCCCGCGCACCGGGAAAAGATTCGCATCTTTACCCCGCGCTGTAGTTTGCATGCCCTGTTGCAGCAGTATCGGGGGCACGAGGAGTTGACCACCCCCTGCCGCGGTGGGCGCGATTATTTCTTTGTCGACAGTCGCACCGGCCACAGTTACCCCTGTGGTTATCGCGGCGAGGAAGATCTAGGTCGCTTCGAAGAGATGCCGTCGCAACCGTGTGGCGTCGCACAACCCTGCCGACGTTGTGATTGGGAATGCTTTCGCGACCCGACGGAACTGTTCTCTCCCCTGATTGATCTGCGCACGGCTCCGGGCCGACTGGCGCGGCGGTTATGGAAGGATCGTGATTTTTACCGCCTGTGGCGCGAAGATCTGCGTTACTACCGCGCATGCGATTTTTTTGATGGTCGGCGCAATCTCAATCCGGAAACGTTGCGGCCCTGGCGCAACCCGGTATTGCCGTAGTGGGCCGGTCCTCCTGAGTGGCGACAGGATCCTCAGTCGCCGCTAGCCCGGCCCCGGCTGTGGGTCGCGTGCTGACGGATGGAGGCCGTTCGTTGGGGGAAGGGGCGCTCGCCCCTCCGTCACGGCATCATTTTTTCTTTTTGCCTTTTTTGCCCTTTTTCTTCTTTTTCGTTTTTTGAGCACTGCTTTTCTTATTCCCCTTTTTGGCCGCTTTCTTTGTGGCCGACTTCTTGTCTGTTTTCTGTTTTTCAGCACGTTGTTCTTTTTTTGCTGCAGGTTCTTCCGGTTTGCTGACGGTGCTGGTTGTAAACAGGGCAGCGGCATCGGCAATGACCTGGCGCGCACGGGTCTCACTGAAGCCTTTGATGGCGGCAAGCGTGCCTACTTTTTGCTGAGCCAGTTGTTCGGCGCTGGAGATGCCGTTTTCGGCCAAGAGTGTTGCCGCTGCCGGGCCAATGCCACGGACGTTGAGGATCGGTGTGTTCATTGTGCGCTCCTTTCAGGGTGCAGGGGGGAATCAGGTTAAATCGTCGTCGTTATTGTGATGTTCGCGGATAAATGTCTTGATGAATTTGCGGATCTCCCGGGCGGCGCTGGTGTCCAGCTCATCACACAGGGAGACAAATTGATCCCGTTCTTCGCCGTTGATGCGGATCAACAGCTGGCTGTCTTTCTTCTTTTTCTTCTTTTCGCTCATCATTCCCCCTGTTTGCTGTGATTGTCTTCGCCGAGTGCGACCGAGTCGGAAATTTCCCGCCAAAGAGCCCGGTAGCAGCTGTTCGCCCGGCTTGCGTGGGCAAAGAGATCAATCGGTGTGCGATGTACCCCCATCTTTTCAACGTAAGTGGAATGGGGAATAGCATTTTTAAGAAAGAATTTATACCGTTTTCTCAGCGCTGCGGCTGTGTCCAGATGCAACTGTTTGCGGCCATCAGCCATGGTGAAGAACGGTCTGAGTTTGGCTTGCGGGTAGTTGTTCTGGTCGAAAAATGCCAGAAGCTGATCAAATGTGCGTTGCGACAGGGTGGTGGGAATCAGTGGCACTGCAACCGCATCTGCGGCAGCAAAGACATTTTCCGCCAGAAAACTGATGCTGGGCGGGCAATCGAGGATGATAACGTCGTAGCCGCTTTTCACAGCGCGAAGGATTTTTTTCAATTGGTTGTGCTTGCCGCCCTGTTGGTGCAGCAGGCTGTCGAAGTTGCGGAACGACTCATGGGCCGGCAGAATATCCAGATGGTCGTAGTCGCTTTCCTTGATCTGTTTGACCAGCGGGTGAGCGCTATCGAAAAACCGCTTGCCCCAATTTTTTGGCTCGGGGTTGCGGACCCGAAAATAAAAAGATGACGCCCCCTGAGAATCGAGGTCCACCAGCAGGGTGCGCAGCCCTTCCTGTGCTGCCCAATAGGCGAAATTCACTGCTGAAGCGGTTTTGCCGACGCCGCCCTTGATGCTGTAGCAGGCAATTGTTTTCATGAGGGTTCTCCGTAGGCTAACAACTGATGGACTCGGGACGTGGTTTCGTCGCAATCAAAGGTGCTCAGGATGCTGAAGACCTGTTTCTTTTCCTGCTTCTGGGCCTGGTAGAGCAGGGCCGACAAGGCATTGAGACTGCTTTTTTGGTCACTGTCGCGTAATTCGCCAGCCAGCTGGTGGAGAAACTGGTGCTGAACCGTAAAGTCATTAAAGCGTCCCAGTGTCTCCTGCAGGGCTTTAAGTTCGCGTGTCAGAACTTTGAGAGGTTTGCGTGGATAGAGTTCGGCAAACAGTTCCAGCAGATAACGCAGTTTCTTGCATTCGATTCGCAACTGGTGAATGGCGTCGTCACTGCAGGAGGTGCTGAGGGTGCTGACGCTGGTGCAGATATGCCGGTGCTGCCGGACGATGTGGTGGTCAACGCGCTGTTTGAGTTTTTTTCCCCGGGGCTGCAAACGGGGGGCAGTCATCGCCTGGTTGATTTCGTCCATTTTGTCCCGATGGTCGGCTGAGTCGAGAGCGGTGATCACCTTTTGCCATGTTCGTTTGCGCAGCCGATGGATATGGCGGCAGGCTTGTTCCAGCCCGGGGCGCAGGGATTCAGGCAGCATGGTCAGATAATGATCGTGGTCGAGCAGAAAGACGTCCAGGTCACGGAGCAGGTTGGTGTGCTGACTCAGCTCTTTGAGGGATGACTTGAGCTGGTGAAAAGCCGGTTCTGGCAGATCCTTCTTAAACAGGCTGACCAGTGAGCGTGCCTTGCGCAGCTGAACCCGGTACTGGTGGAGAAACTCACTGTCAATGTCGGCGATCAAACCCTCTTCCTGAGCGCGAGCCTGTTCCACAATCTGGCCGACCATGCGCATGATTGCCACCGCAGTCACTTCGTCGTCGTGCAGGTTGAATGGTGGCCGGTGGCGCGGCAACGGCACGTTCAATCCGCTCAGAGTCAACAGTTGAAGAGGCGTCAGCTGGTCGCAGGGGGTCGCTCCCAGTTTTTTCAGGCTACGGCACAGCTGGCGTGCTTCTTTGGCGTAGCCCCGCAGCGGCTGTATAGTCAGGAGTGATAAAAGCTCTCGGGATACGCTGTTGAGGGTGGTAAATGTCAGACGGACGATGATTTTATCGTCGCTGTTGTACACGGACAGATGATGTTGCTGCCATTCGGAGGTGAATTTTTCAGTAAATGCGCGTACCCCCAGTCGGGCCTGCAGCAGCTTAGCCAGGGCAGGGTCGTTGAGCTGCCAGTGAAAGCGGATGGTGAGCGGGCGGGTTTCCTGAGCAAGCCTCTGCTGCTGTTGCCAGAGCTCCAACCGCGAGTCCTGGTGGTTGTAAAGTAGCAGGTCGCCGCGCTGACAGATGTGCCACTGGTCGTCGTCGAGCACGCTCACGCGGACCTCTTGCGTTGACTTTGGCGCGGCTGTCATGCCGCTGGGCAATGCCGACAGCACGGTGTCACGGTTGAGGGATGTGGGGAGTTGCCAGCTGCAGGTAAGGGTCATAACCGCCTCTTTTGTGTATATACAATGTATATCTAAAAGGAGCGATTGATTCAAGTCGGATTGTGCAGAAAATAAAAAAGGCTTATGCCATGGGCATAAGCCTTTGATCGTTTATTGTGGTGAAATTGTTTACTGACGGTAGCCGAGTCGTGTCGACAATGTGGCTGCCGCATCAATCACCAGCGGGGTCAGTTCATCCTTCATCCGTTCGTCGGTGAAGCGCATGGAGGGGCCGGACAGGCTGATCGCTCCAACAATTCTCCGGGTGTAATCACGAATCGGTGCGGCAATACAACGTACGCCGGGATCAAGCTCTTCGTTGTCCATGGCATAGCCGTCTTCGTTGACCTGACGCAGTTCCTTTTTCAGGCCATCGAGAGAAGAGTGGGTGGTTGCCGTAAAGGTGGGAAGTTCTTTGGGCAAAAACGATTCAAGCTCTTCGTCGGAGAGGTTAGCCAGATGGACTTTACCCGCAGCGGTGCAATAAGCGGGCAGGCGGGAACCTACGCGGGAGACAACACGCACGGTCATATCGGTTTCGACGACATCAAGGTAAACAACATGGTTTTCCTTGAAAATAGCAACATAGGCTGTTTCGTTGCACTCTTCAACCAAGTGCTCCAGCGTCAGCTTGGCCTGACGCAGCAGTCCCATCTGTTTGATGAATGTCTGTCCGAGCTCGAGGGACTTCAAACCCAACCGGTAGTTCTCCGTGGCTTTGTTCTGCTCGATATAGCCGCGAGACTCCAGTGTTGCCAGCAGTCTGAAGACGTTGTTCTTGTGAAGCTTCAAACGCTTGCTGAGTTCGGTGACGCCCAGTTCATCTACGTCATCGTGAAACTGCTCAAGCAGATCCAACGCATGGGATACGGCCTTAATGATATATTCCGATTTGTCTTTTTTAGCGGGCATGCTGATATCCCCTGCTTACGAAAAATGGCTAGATACTGTTTTATTTATAGTGATGGCTTTTTATAGAATTGTTTTTCACTTGTCAAGTCTACGTGGTAAATAATGCGAAATCTGTTGCCTTTAGTGGCGTTTGAACAATTTTCTCAAGCTGTTCTATCCCGGCAAAAAAACCCGTCATGAGCGGCATTCATCTCCCACCATCAAATGCAGTTGGAAAGTACATTCTGTTGAAATATAGAATGTTGTTTTAAAGCTGTCAAGATGATTAGTTTGAAAATGGAACCTGACAGGGCTGTTTTTTTAAAAATCCATGTTTATATGGGAGGATAGAACTGTTTACGATAATATAACAGTTTGAAAACGGTGAGAAATATCTCCCCCTTGCGTAACGGTTAAGAAAGCCGAAATCGCCCCGGGGGCGTGGCGAAACCGTTTACGTATTTATGAGCAAACAACAGAGCAAAATGGATGCCAAGGGCGCGAGGCCCTTTTTATGGCAGATCGGCAGCTGGGGCGTCGGTCGATTTGGTGATTTCGCGCAACACACTGGTGGCAAAACTGCCAGATGGCAAGGCGAAACGGACCGTCAGGGTGTCGGCGGATTCCTGTTCACAGCTGGGGTGGTGCAGGGGAACGCGCAATGGTCGCCGCTCTCCACTGAGTTTAAGACCCGGCAGAGCGGTGAAGCGATCGGGTGAAATCTGCTCTTTTTCCAGCAGGCTTTGTTCCAGCAGGCCGGTTTGCCCACTGGCCAGCATCGCTTTGTGGCCGGGAAGCAGTCCGGTGGGGCTGATTTCAAAGCGATCGGCCCGCGGCTGCTCTTCTGCAGGATCTTCCACCCGAAAGCACGCTCCTTTGGCATGAATATAAGCAATATCTCCCGGCCATAACACCTCAAGGGTTTCAAGACGCATGGCGACCTGGCGGTCAAACAGGTGGGACTGGTATGCGCTGAGAAAAAGCCGCAGCAGTTTGCGCGGCAACCCGAGGACCGCCTGCTGGTGGGTTTGCCCCTTGATCAGCCCGTGGATCAGACGGCGTTCATCGCGAAAACGTCCGGGCAGGGCCTGAAGCGTTTGTTCGAGATCGCCCTGCCGATAGGCCTGGGCGGCGACTTTCCAACGTTCGTTGGTGATGGATTCCGGATCGCCGAGCATCAAGGTTGCGGCCTCGGCGAAATCGTCCTGAAGAATCGCCCGGCCGATCAGATGATTACTGTGCAGGACGCCGTAGCGTTGCTCACCGTAAAAATTGGGGACCCCGGCATGCTCAAGAATATGCAGAATGTCGAGGGCGCGTTGTTGGGCATCCTCGGTGACGCCGTGAATCCTGATTTCGAAGCGGTTGCCGCGCAGATGACCAAGACGCAATTTGTTGGTGTGGCGATTGATCTCAAGGATGCGGATGTCATCAAGCTGCAGATCTGCCAGCCGCGATTCGTCAATCGCCGGAAGCGAGATGGTTTGACGGGTGACGGCCCTGGAGTCCTTGAGGCCAGCATAACCGATTTCACGCTCCTTGACCTTCAAAGCCGCAGCAATGCGCTGGATCATGGCAAAGGTGCTCATCCCCTGTTTTTCCACCCGCAGATAGAGATGATCACCAACGCCACTGGCCTCATAGGCCGGGATCTCTTCAACGATGAAATCTTCAGCAGCTTCTTTGATGACGCCGCCGGTGCCGGGAAAGTGTTCGGTTAGGTAGGCCATAATTCACTGTCCAGGTTGTGACGGTTGCGAAAACCCTTTTCCGTAACGGGGAGTTCCTGTGGGTCCAGAGTGAAATCGCAACGTCGTTGATGGTGCTGGAAATGGACCGGCAGGTCCTGGCTCAAAAAGCGGCGCATATATTTCGACAGCGGATAACCGTCGAGTTGCAGCACGTAGGGTGTCGCCAGCTGATTGGCATATCCGCTCAAAGGTTGAATAATCTCAGCAACTTGCTCGGCATAGTCGAGCACATCAGTGACAAAATACAGATCGCCCGCCGGTTTGAGGTAGTAGAGCAGTTGGGTTAAAAAGGTGGTGTTGACTAACCGCCGGTCACGGTGGCGTTTTTTCGGCCAGGGATCGGGGCAGTTGATGTAAACCGCCGACAGCATGTCGGGCTGGCCGAAACGGTTGAGCAGGTAACGGGCTTCCATGCGCATAACGCGGATATTGGTCAGGCCGCTGTCATCGATCCGGCGACAGGTTTTGTAGCAGCCTTTGTTGTAGATGTCGATGGCGAGGAAGTTCACTTCGGGCTGTTGGGCCGCACGCTGGATGATGAAGTCACCGATGCCGCAACCGACCTCCAGAGCCAGGGGTTGTCGACTGGAAAACAGGGCATTGAGATCCTGTCCGGCAGGGAGTTGCCAGGCGTCGATGAAGGTTGGTGAAGTGATTTCAATACGTCGTTGGGTAATCATGGTTGCCACCGTGCAAGTTGAAGACGAAAAAAAACATCGGACACTACCACAGCTCGGGGTGAAATGCAATTGTCGCGCAGGCTTTCCGATCCGGCTAACCTGCGTCCAATACAAGGAAATTCCTTGAATTCATGGCACGTCACCGCTACTCTGTCAGGATATTTTTTTATTGGAAATGTTTCCGGATCGGGCTTCCCGCTGCTGTGGGTGGTCGTGATCGTTTTTATTCCACAGGAGGCGGGCATGCTGATTGTCATGCATCACAGCGCAAACGAGCAAGAAATAGAGCAGGTCAAACAAGCGGTTAAGGATATGGGGTTGCAGGCGGAACCGATCCCCGGCAGCGAACGCACCGCCATTGGTGTGTTGGGCAATCGTGGTTATGTGGACGATGCCACCATCCGTAACCTGCCAGGAGTGCGCGAGGTGATTCATGTCAGCAAACCATACAAACTGGTGTCGCGCGACTTTCATCCTCAGGCGACGGTGGTCAAGGTGGGTGGTGTCGCGGTTGGCGATGGTCAACCTCCGGTGATGATGGCCGGGCCCTGTTCCATCGAAAGTGAACTGCAGATGATGGAGAGCGCCAAAGTAGTCAAACAGGCTGGCGCCAACATTCTGCGCGGCGGAGCGTTTAAACCGCGTACCGGTCCCCATTCGTTTCAGGGCCTCGGTGTTGACGGGTTGAAATTGTTGCGTCAGGCCGGTGATGAAGTTGGTATGCCGGTAGTTACCGAAGTGATGCGCATCGGGCAATTGGACGATGTGTGCCGCTACGCCGATGTGTTACAGATCGGGGCCCGCAATATGCAGAATTTCGATCTGCTCAAAGAGGTGGGGAAATTGTCTCACCCGGTTTTACTCAAGCGCGGGATGAGCGCCACCATCGAAGAATTTCTCGCCGCCGCTGAATATATCGTCGCCGAGGGCAACGACCAGGTGATTTTGTGTGAACGGGGGATTCGCACCTTTGAAAAGGCCACCCGCAACACGCTCGATCTGTCGGTGGTGCCCTTGGTGCGCAGCATGAGCCATCTGCCGATTATCGTCGATCCGAGTCATGCCACCGGCATTCGTGATCTGGTGCCGGTGATGTCGAAGGCGGCGATGGTTGCCGGGGCGCATGGCTTGATGGTCGAGGTTCATCACGACCCGGCCAAAGCGTTGTGCGATGGGGCTCAAAGCCTGAATGGGCCGGAATTCTCTCGTTTGATGGCAGAGCTGCAGCAGTTGCAAAGCTGTTTGATGTCCGCTGAAAACTCGGCGTGAAGGAGGGAATGATGACTGCCCTGATGTCCAGTATCAACAGCTTTGTCTGGGGCCCGATCATGCTGGCCCTGCTGGTGGGAACCGGTATCCTGCTCACGGTCCGGCTGGCCGGGGTGCAACTGACCCAGTTGCCTCATGCGCTGAAGCTGGTTTTCAGCCACAGTCCCGATGAGGAGCGCTCCGAGGGCGATATCTCGCCATTTCAGGCCTTGACCACAGCGCTGGCCGCGACCATCGGTACCGGAAATATTGCCGGGGTGGCCACGGCGATCTATCTCGGTGGACCCGGTGCGGTGTTCTGGATGTGGGTGTGTGCGGTGTTCGGTATGGCGACCAAATATGCTGAAGCGGTCTTGGCGGTTCACTATCGTCAGCATCTGCCCGATGGCACCATGCAGGGCGGTCCGATGCGTTATCTGGCCGAGGGGCTGGTACAAAAATGGCTGGGGATGCTGTTTGCCGTCATGGGCAGTATTGCCGCGTTTGGAATCGGCAGCATGGTGCAGTCCAATTCAGTGGCTGTGGCCCTTGAAAGCACATTTGGCGTTGATCCCACGTTGACCGGATTGGCTCTGGCGGCGCTGGCCGCTGTCGTCGTGATTGGTGGTATTCACCGTATCGGCCGGGTCACCGCCAAACTGGTGCCGTTGATGGCGGTGCTTTATGTGGTTGCCGCCGGCACGATTCTGGTGATGAACATGGCGCAGATCCCGGCGGCGTTCAGCCTGATTCTCTCCCATGCCTTCAATCCCGCCGCCGGTAGCGGTGGTTTTGCCGGAGCCACCGTGGCGATGGCCATTCGCTACGGTGTGGCACGTGGTGTTTTTTCCAACGAAGCCGGTCTGGGCAGTGCTCCGATCGCTCATGCCGCCGCCCGTACCTCCAGTCCGGTTCGTCAGGGACTGGTGGCCATGACCGGGGTCTTTTTTGACACCATTGTCATCTGTACCATGACGGCCCTGGTGATTTTGACCTCCGGGGTCTGGAACAGTGGCGAAAGCTCCAGCGCGCTGACGGCTCTGGCTTTCCAGAGTGCTTTGCCGCAAGGTGGGATTATCGTGACCCTGGCCCTGGCGGTCTTTGCCTATTCGACCATGATCGGCTGGGCTTATTACGGTGAACAATGCATTGAATATGTGTTTGGTCTGTCTGCTCGCGTGCCGTATCGCTATCTGTTTTGTGCCGTGATCGCCTGGGGGGCCATGCAGAAGATTGCCTTTGTCTGGGATTTTTCCGACACTATGAACGGTGCCATGGCGATTCCTAACCTGCTTGGCCTGATTGGCCTGTCGGGTGTTGTGGTTTCGTTGACCCGCGATTATTTTTCCTCGTCTGACCAGCGATGAGTGCTCTGTGACCAGCCGTTATGCCGAAGTTGCCATTCTGGCTCCGTTACCCCGTGCGCTCAGCTATCTGTTGCCGCAAACGCAGGCCGACAGTGTTGTGCCGGGCGTGCGGGTCAAGGTTCCGTTGGGACGACGTCATGCCGTCGGAGTGGTGGTCGCCGTCAAAGCGGTCGCTGCTGAACAGGATCTGACCCGTCTCAAGGCGATTGACGCGGTGCTGGATGACGAGCCATTATTGACCGAGCCGCTGTTACGTTTTGTTGAACGGGCGAGCCAGTATTACATCCACCCGTTCGGGTTGACATTGAAAACCGCCCTGCCTGCCGGTCTTGGTTCACTGCAGGGGGCGCCGAAAATTCTTCACACCCGGGTTTACCGGTGCAGTGACACACCGACGCGGTTGCGTGGTGCCGTACAGCAGCAGATTTTTTCCTTTATTCAGCAACATCAACCGGTTGACCTGGCCGTGTTGCGAGACCACTTTTCCAATCCTCATCCGGTCTTGAAACGACTGGAATCATTGGGCGTGGTGAACAGTTTGGAACAGGAATCGTCCCGTGACCCGTTTGGCGGTGTCAGCGTGGAGGATGATCGGGCTCCCGAGCTGAGTGAACAGCAGCTTCAGGCGGTGGCGGCTGTGGTCGAAGGTTTGAACGCTGGCCAGTTCCAACCGTTTTTGCTGCATGGCATCACCGGCAGTGGCAAGACCGAAGTGTATTTGCACAGCATTGACGCGGTGGTAGCCGCCGGACGTCAGGCTCTGGTGCTGGTGCCGGAAATCGCCCTGACGCCACAACTGGTTGCCCGCTTCCGTTCCCGCTTCGAGCAGCAGGGGGTGCGCATTGGTGTCTTGCACTCTGGATTGTCCGCAGCGGAACGCTATGACATGTGGCGGGCGATTATCCGCGATGAGATCGCAATTGTTATCGGCGCGCGGTCGGCTGTGTTTGCCCCGTTACGCCGCCTGGGGATGATCGTTGTCGATGAGGAACATGACGACAGTTACAAACAGGGGGAAGGCTTTCGCTATCATGGCCGCGACATGGCCCTGTTGCGTGGGCAGATGGAACAGGTGCCGGTGGTTCTGGGCAGTGCGACGCCGTCGCTCACCAGCTTTTACCGTATGCAGCAGGGAGCGCTGACCGGGTTGAGCCTGCCCTGCCGCATTGGTGATCGGGTGTTGCCCGAGGTCACGCTGATCGACATGCGCGAGGCGGAGGTGGAGGATGGCCTGTCTCAGCCGCTGATTGATGCGTTGACCCTGCGGCTGGAGCGGGGAGAGCAAAGCCTGCTGCTCCTCAATCGACGTGGCTTCTCCCCCTTTCTGCTGTGCCGCGATTGCGGCGGCAGTTATCGTTGCCCCAATTGTGACATCACCCTGACCTGGCATCGTCAGGCCGCGACGCTGCGTTGCCATTACTGTGATTTTGTCCAGACACCGCAGGACAGCTGCCCCCATTGCGGCGGTGCGGCCATGGAACCGGAGGGGATGGGGACCGAGCGATTAGCCGCTGAGTTGAGCGAGCGTTTTCCCACCGCACGTATTGCCAGGATGGATCGCGATTCCACCGCAGCCAAAGGGGCGCAGCAACAGCTGGTGACCCGCATGGAAGCCGGAGATGTTGATATTCTGGTTGGGACACAGATGATTGCCAAGGGGCATGATTTTGGGGCTGTCACCCTGGTGGGGATTCTCGATGCGGATGCTGCCCTCAACTTTCCCGATTTTCGCGCCGCCGAGCGCAGTTTCTCGTTACTGGCCCAGGTGGCTGGCCGGGCGGGACGTGGTGATCTGAAAGGGGAGGTGTTGGTGCAGACCTATGCGCCTGACAGCCCGGTACTCGAGTGCGCGGTCTCCCATGATTATCTGCGCTTTGTCGAGCTGGAGCTGCCCATGCGCCAGTTGCTGCTTTATCCCCCCTATGGTTATCTGGTGAATTTGGTCGTTTCCGGCTTGGATCGCGACGCCGTGAGTGGCTGTGCCGAACGGCTGGCAGAGCAGTTGATGACGGCAGCCGATGTCGAGGTGCTGGGGCCGGCCGCCTGTCCGTTGTACCGCTTGCGCAACCGCTACCGCATGCAGATTCTGCTCAAGGCGCAGAGTCGTGCGGCTCTGCGCATCTTGCTCAATCAGAGTGGCCAATGGCGCAAATTGTTTCCGGCCACGGTAACGCTGGCTATCGATGTGGATCCAGCGGATATGATGTGATTTTCTGCTGTTTGATCTGGATAAATGGAGGAGTAAATGCACAAAACAATGATTGCGTATCGCATGATGCTGGGTACTGTTGTCGTGGTGACGCTACTGCTGAGTGGCTGCCAGAGTATGTATTTTTCAGCCATGGAGAAAGTGGGCATTCACAAACGCGATATTCTCATCAGCCGGGTTGAAGATGCCCGCGAGGCGCAGCAGGACACCAAAGAACAGTTCCAATCGGCTCTGGATACCTTTCTGGCCGTGACCAACTACGATGGTGGCGAACTCGAAGAAACCTACCGTGAACTCAAAGATGTTCTTGACCGCAGCGAAGCACGCGCCGATGAGCTCGGTGAGCGGATCGATGCGGTGGAAGATGTTGCCGAAGCTCTGTTTGACGAGTGGCAGGAGGAGCTGGGCCAATACAATAACGCCTCATTGCGGCGCTCCAGTGAACAACAGCTTAAAACCACCCGGCAACGCTGTGATCAGCTGGTCAAGCAGATGCGGCGGGCCGAAGCCAAAATTGAACCTGTGCTGATACCGTTACGCGATCAGGTGCTGTATCTCAAACACAACCTCAATGCCCGTGCCGTTGCCGCTCTGGGCAGTGAATTGAAACGGGTGCGCAGCGATGTTGCGACCCTGGTCCAGGAGCTGGAAGCGGCGGTTGATGAAGCGGATCGCTTTATCCGCACACTGGAGGAACAGTCTTGATTTAACGTGGTTTTTCTCCTGTTTCCGGGCAGCAGATAAAATGTCATGACGGGCGATTGCGCTGACTAATTTTCCTGTTAGAGTTTATTAGCTAAGCTCAATTCTGGGAAGGCGGTCATGGTGGATCAGCAGCGGGATCTTAAAATCGAATTGAACAAACTGCGTTTGGAGAACCAGCGCCTGGCGGCTGAAAATCAGCGGATCATGGAGCAGCGTGATGCAACGACACGGATGTTTCGCGATCTGTTTGATAAAACGCCCCATATTGCCGTGCAGGGTTACAGCCGAAATCGCGAGTTGATCTACTGGAACCGTTATTGTGAAGAGCTTTACGGCTATGCCCGTGACGAAGTGCTTGGCCGGACCTGGGAAGAGTTATTCATTCCGGCTGAGATGCGCCATGCTGCGGTACACCGCCTTGAGTCCTGGCTCGAAGAGGGCTGTGTCATGCCGGCCATCGAGGTGGTGCGGCGCCATAAAAATGGATCAGAGGTGCCGGTCTATTCCCAGCATGTTCTGATTCGAACGGGGAATGGCGACGTTGAAATCTATTGTCTGGATATTGACCTTGGCGAGTTGAAACACTCCGAAGCGTTGTTGGAAAAGACCCTCATTCTGTCGGTTACAGATCCGTTGACCGGCCTGTATAACCGCGGGTATTACAATCAGACTATTGTCAATGAGATGCAGCGGGCCCGTCGGGATGGCAAGAAGCTGGTCTATGCCATGCTCGACCTTGATTATTTCAAAAAATACAACGATACCTACGGCCATCTCAAAGGGGATGAGTTGTTGGTCAAGCTGGCAACGGTACTGAAAAACCAGCTGGCCCGTGCTGGTGACTTTGTCTTTCGCATGGGCGGAGAAGAATTCCTGGTGTTATACGCCATAGACGATTCTCAGGACGTGCCGTTGATGATGGAAAACCTGCTGGCGGCCATTGAGGATATGAATATCGATCACCGCAAAAATCTCCCTTATGGCAAGGTGACCACCTCCATCGGGGTTTATCTGCATCTTCCCGAAGAAAATCTCTCTCCTGACGACCTCTACAGTCGTGCCGATCAGGCCTTGTACGCTGCTAAAGCACAGGGGCGCAACCGGTGCGTGTTCTATCACGATATCACCACTGTGTAATCTACGTTCGGCGCGGTGCGCCTTTGGCTGGAAATCGTTGTTTGATCAACTTTTGCTTTGATGACTAAAATAGTTGTCTATACTGGTTGGTATAGTCCGTAGAGGAGGATGCTATGTTGAAACGTTATTTATCCGTTATGACCTGGCTGTTGGTGTTGTTGCCCGTTCCGCAGGTGTTGGCGGCAGTTACCCGCAGCGAAAAAGCCACCTTTGCCGGTGGTTGCTTCTGGTGTATGGAAGCGCCATTTGACGCCCTTGACGGGGTGACAGAGGTTGTTTCCGGTTACAGTGGTGGTGAGCAAGCTGATCCGAGTTATGAGCAGGTGGCCTCCGGGCAGACCTCCCATCTGGAATCGATCCAGGTCACCTTTGATCCCGATAAAGTGGACTATGCGACGTTGCTGGAGATTTACTGGCGGCAGATTGATCCGACGGATAACGGTGGTCAGTTTGTTGATCGCGGCCAGCATTATCGCAGTGCTATTTTTTATCACAACGATGCCCAACGTGAGGTTGCCGAACGGTCGAAAGCCGCCCTGGAGGCAAGCGAACGTTACCCGTCCGCCATCGTGACGCAGATCCGGCCCTTCACGGCCTTTTACCCTGCTGAAGAGTACCATCAGGAATTTTACCGCCGCTCATCGGCGCGTTACGCCAGCTATCGCTATCATTCCGGGCGTGATCAGTATCTGGATCAGGTCTGGGGAAAGGAGCGGACTGTGACTCCCTCTCCTGCAACCTCTGCAGTTTCCTGGGAACAACGCGCGGAATCCTTCCGCAAACCAAGTGATGCTGAATTGAAGGAACGCCTGACGGCGCTGCAGTATAAAGTGACCCAGCACGAAGGGACCGAACCCCCCTTTGATAATGCCTATGATGGTCAAAAGCTGCCCGGCCTCTATGTTGACGTGGTTTCCGGCGAACCGCTGTTCAGTTCGCGGCACAAGTTTGACTCCGGTACCGGCTGGCCAAGTTTCTATCGGCCGATAACAGAAGAGGCCCTGGTCGAGAAGAAGGATCGCAAGCTGTTTATCGTCCGCACGGAAGTACGCAGTCGGCTGGCGGATTCCCATCTTGGCCATGTTTTTGAAGATGGTCCGCCGCCCACCGGGTTGCGCTATTGCATCAATTCGGCCGCGTTACGTTTTATTGCGCTGGAAAAAATGGCCGAAGAGGGCTATGCCGAGTGGATTAAGCTGGTGGATCCGGATGCCGCACCCTAGTGCGGCTGTGTGACTAACCGCCCCTGGTGGAGGAAATGATGCCGATCGGCAATGCGTTGCACCTGCAGCGGATCGTGGGAGATTAGAATCTGGGTGCACAACGGCTTCAGTTCCACCATCAGCGCCTCAATATGCTGTGATGCCTCCGGGTCGAGGGAGGATGTCGGTTCGTCGAGCAGCAGGACGTCCGGTTCCAGTATCAGGCTGCGGGCCATGCACAGTCGTTGCTGCTGGCCGCCGGAAAGCTGACGGGCATCATGATGAAGGCGGTCTTTGACCTCTTCCCACAAATGAACCCGACGCAGCACGTTTTCCACCTGACCGGCCACCTGCGGCGACATCTTTTCTCCTGCCAGTTTCAGGGGAAAGGCAACATTGGCCTGAATGCTCATCGGCAGGGGATTGGGCGTTTGGAACACCATCCCCACCCGCCGCCGCAGCGTTTCCAGGGTAATCTCCGGGTGCAATAGATTGCAGTGTTGTCCATCCAGTGACAGGCATGCGGTCCCGTGTACCCTGGCGTGTTCGTCATCCTTCCACAGTGCGTTGAATACCGTGAGCAGGGTTGATTTTCCGCTGCCGGACGGTCCGCAGATTGCCGTGATCTCCCCTGGGTAAACTGTCAGACAGATATCTCTGAGAATCGGCTTTTTGCCATAGAAAAAATTGAGGTTGCTCAGGCGGATTTTTTCACGGGGGTTCATGGCTTCTCCTGACGAAAAAGCAGACGGCGTTGCAGGTGGTGTTGAATGAAAAAGGCCAGCAGAAACAGGCCGCAGCACAGAGTGATCAGAATCAGGGCGGCTGAAAATCCGCGATTCAATTCGGTAGCATCGGTATATTGCGATGCCACGGTGTAGATGTAAAACGGGATGGCCTCATAATTCTGCAAAATGGAATGGGGCACACCTGCTGTGGCCACCACACCAGTGAGCATAATCACCGCCGTGTCTTCAGCGCAGCGACCAATGGCGAGAATCAGACCGCTGGTCAGTTCGGGCAGGCGATGGGGCAGCAGGATGTAGAACAGATTCTGTAACTTGCTGGCACCCATGCTGCGCCCGCTTTGGCGGATTTGTGGATCGATGGATTCGAGAGCGTTCTGGGTGGCACGGATCAGATAGGGTAACACCAGCAATGCCAGACACAGGGCGGAAAGCAACAGGCAAGGGCCAAAACGGCCCGGAAACCAACGGTGCAGAACAATGGCTACGGCCAACCCGAACAGACCGATGACGATGGAGGGGATGGCGCTGAGCAGGTCGAACAGCAGGTTGAGCACCGTTCTGGTGGTGCCGCGGGCGTATTCGGCCAGGTAGATGCCCGCGGCCAGTCCGATCGGTGCGGCGATAAGGATCGCCAGCCCGACCAGCAGGGTGGTGCCGATCAGGGCCGGAAAAAGACCGTCAAAGACCTGGCGCTGAAAAGTCAGGGCCTGCCAGGGATCGGCCCAGCCAAAAAACAGTTCGCGGTCAATGGTGTGATGACCCCGGTAAAGCAGGTAGCCGACCAGGGTTACCATCAGCAGCAGGAGTGTTAGCGCACACAGGTGGCTGAACAGCGCCACCAGGTGGTCGATCCGGCGTGGCTTCATAACATTCTTCGCTGGGATAGAGGCTGGCTGTGATTAATCCAGCGCACACCGATAACCAGCAGGGCCGAGAACAGATACAGCACGATGGCGCAGGCAAACAGGGAGCGAAACTCCAGACTGGCGACGTCGGCAGCAATCACCAGGGCAATGTGTGCAGTCAGTGTGCGGGCTGAATCGGTGAGTGCGTCCGGTGTCTGAACGGAATTGCCGGCCAGCATCAGGCTGATCAGCGTGTCGCCCATGGCGCGTCCCAATCCCAGCAGGATGCCGTTAACCAATCCGGGCCAGGCCTGGGGCAGCACGGCATGGCGAATGACCTGAGCTCGCGTCCCGCCCAGGGCGGTGACGGTGTGGCAATCGCGCTGCGATGACTGAGTGATGCTGTCGACAAAAAACAGAATGAGTGTTGGTGCAATCAGCAGGGCGAGGATCAGGGAAGCCGTGGCAATGTTCAGACCGCTGCCGCCCAGCGCCTCACGCATGCGTGGCACGAGCAGGAACAGCGCGGTAAAACCATAAACTACCGTAGGAATGCTGCCCATCAGGCGAACCAGATTCAGCATCCAGCGGCGGATGTTACGCGGCCCGTACTGGGTGATAAACAGGGCGCAGCCGAAGCAGAGTGGGGTGCTGATCGCGACGGCGACAAAGGCACTGCTCAGACTGGTGACCACCATTGGATAGATGCCGAAGCTGCCGTGTTGAGGGTCCCACGGTTGCCACAGTACGGTCCAGAGCGTGCCCTGAGAGAGCAGCGGCAGACTGAGCAGGTAGAGGATGACAAAAATGGCGGCTGTCAGCAAAGCGCTGCCAAAAGCCGCCCATTGGAACAGATATTTCATCAAAGTAGAGCCTAGCGTACTGGAATGAACCCTTTGTCTGCAGCAATCTGCTGCCCTTCACCGCTGAACAGATAGTCGATAAACGCCTTGGTCAGGCCCTGGGGTTGTCCTTTGGTCAGGCTGTACAGACCGCGAGCGACGCCATAGCTGCCGTTACGGACGGTCTCCAGTGTCGGGGTGACGCCATCCAGCGTGATCGGTGCGGTGCTGGCATCCATGTGGCCTACCGACACATAGCCGATGCCGTACGGATCATTGGCGATAGCTGTTTTCATGGCGCCGTTGGAGTTGACCACATTGGCTGCCATGCTGATATCCCCTTTATTCAGAGCTTTACTCCAGAAAACTTTGCGGGTGCCGCTGGCCTGGTCGCGGGTATAGAGGTTAATGGTTCGGTCCACACCGCCCAGTTGCTGCCAATTGGTGATGGTACCGGAGAAAACGGCTTGCAGTTGTGTCCGTGTCAGAGCTTTCACGCCATTGTCCGGGTGGACAATGGCACCGACGCCATCGATGGCCCATTTAAACGGCACCAGGCCAAAACGGGCGATCTCATCGTCGGTGGCAGCGCGGCCGGCATTGCCGATCTCCACCATCCCTTCACCAACTTGTTGAATACCTACGCCGGAGCCGCCGCCAGCGACAGAGATACGGACGTCCGGGTAGCGGGTCATGATCCGCTTGGTGATCTCTTTCATGACCGGGATATGGGCCGTGCCGCCAGCGATGCGAAGAGTGCCGTGTTGGTCGGAAAACAAGTCGAGATCGCTGCCAAAACAGATGGAACTCATCAACAGGACGACAGCAAAGCTGACAAAAAGGGATTGTAACGTGCGCATAGAGCCTCCAGGGATTGAATAGACGCGGAAAGATCGCCGTTACCGTAGAAAGGAATCGCTGATTTGTCAAATAGGATATTTTAATTGATAGTGGTGATCAATCAGAGTTGGTGATTTCAGTCGGTCGCCGGGTCAGGTGCAACGCCTGAATGCGTTCGGTTGTAGTGGGGTGGGTGCGCAGATACAGGTTCCAGCTGTCAACCCGTTCTTTACTGGCACCTCCATCGTGATACTGGGTCAGGCGGTTGAGAATGGCGGCAAAATGGTTGAGGGAAATGTGCTTCTGGGTCAGATAGTGAACGGCATACTCATCGGCCTGCCGTTCCATGTCGCGCGAATATTTGCTCTCGACCAGCATGGTGGGTAAGGCTGCCGAGAGTGATGTAGTAGAGAGCAGATCGCCGGTCAGGGCGGCGACGAGAAAACCTGCCGAGGTGTTTTGGATCACCATGCGCAGTGCGTGGCGGTGTTTGATGTGCCCGATTTCATGTGCCATCACGGCAATCAACTCTTCATCCGATTTAGCCAGGGCGACCAGATCGTCAGTAAGGATAACGGTGCCGCCGGGCAGGGCCAGGGCATTGGCGCCGAGGCTCGGTGAGTGGTAAAAGAGCAATTGGTAGGGACGGTCATCGCCGAGGTCGCGCAGGATGGTGGTAAACAGGCCTTCAATATGGTGTTGGCGATCAGCGTCAAGGTGGGAAGGCTTCAGCAGCGCATGGTTGAGCAGATTGAGGGTTTCCTCCCCGGTGCGCAGCTCAATGGTCGGCGGGATCATTTCGGTCACCTGACCGGCCAGCACGGGAATGCCGAAGGTGATGAATGCCCAGATCACTGCCACGGTGATCAACAGAGCGATTGCCGCCCGCCTGAGGCTCGACTCCCAGCGGTGGATGAAATGGGACAGGCCGTGGGGACGCAAAAGAGATTCCATGTCGCCGCACATCAGACCGTCAGCCAAGTCGCAACGGCCACCGTCCGGCAGGTACAGTACTCGATTGATCCGCCCCACAGGCGGTGACAGCCGTAATGTCGGAATCGGGTAGCGCCGTTCAAACTCATGCCCTTTGATCAGCAACTCGTTTTCGTCGACCAGAAGCTGCACCGAACGACTTAATGCAGTGTGACCGTCATAGTAGGTTCCGCGACATTCCGTCATATACCAAAATCCATATCAAAAATGTCACCGATCTCTTCGCCAATGGCGCTGACCTCTTCATCCTGGCCAGCGAGGAAATGGTCGAGAGGACCACGCGCTATAAGGCTCAGGCATTCCAAGCGGTAACGGGTCAGGCGGATGGTCGCCCAAGGGACCAGCAGCCCGGCACTCAGCCCGATGGCGAACAGATTACTGAGAACAATCCAACCCATTTTGCGCACCGAGAGACGGCTGTCAAAGTAGTGGCCGCCCAGATGGGTGGTCTGCCAGTTAAGATTGCTCAGACGCACGTAGAGATAAAGGCTTGCCATCATTGAGAATACAATAAAAAACAGCATGGCGCCAAATGTCATTAACGTCGCTTGGTCGCGAGATAATTTTTCCGGCAGTGTTACAAGAGGGAGAAGCCATTGGCTGGCGGCATAACCGATGGCTGTAATGACCATTGAGATCAGCATAAACAGCCCCAGCATGCGCAGAAAAATCCGGTAGTAATCGGCGACAGTCGCTTCAAAGGTGAAGGGTGTCTGACCGAAACGGTTGTTTTCCATCAGAAAGCGTTTTTGCCGATAGAGAACATAGGGGGCCGCCAGCCCCAGGGTGGCCGTGGTCAGGATCGGCAACAGTCCGAAGGTCAGATAGGATTCGCGGAATTCGGGAGCGAATGAAAAACGCAGATTGCGGTGGCTGGTATTGCGGTTGTTGAACATGCGTGAGCGCACAACCAGCCAGGGGGTCGCGAGGAAAAAGGCCAGGGTAAACAGCAGGGAAAACAGAGGATTGAGCTGGCCAAGCAACGAATAGGCGACCAACAGGATGGCACCGATGACAAAGCCGCGAAATAGCATCCAAGGATTAGCCAGATAGTCAAAAGCGTGACTGTCCAGCCGGGTGTTGCCGTACAGATAGCGCCGTTTGCGGACTTTGGCCCACGGCGAATAGAATCCAAGAGTCAGAATTTTCAGCAGCGTGTTGACGATCCAGATCCCGAAATATTCCCCGGCCCTGCCATGAAACGTAAAAGGGATTTCACGAATTTCATCGGTGGTTTGCTGTTGGGACACCGTCTTGATCGGCGCCGGTTGCGGGAAAAACGTGTGTCCGCACAGCGGGCAGATAATCCGATAGTGACCTTGAGGAATTTTGGCAGGGGCAGTGTCTTTGCGGTAGGAACACTGCGGACAATGGATCGTCGGCATCGTTTTTTCCTTGTCTTGGGGGAGAGACCATAGAAAAGACGGTGAACATGCTATCATAAAAAAGTGGTAGCGTCGATTCAATGAAGAAAAATTTATCATTCAGTGCAGAAGCCCGGGGTTGTGGTTGACAGGCGGTGGACCAACATGATGATAATTGGCGCAGTGGAGCAAGATCAGAACTCATGGTGTGAGACTTTTTAAGGGGAATGTGATAGTGCGTGACACAGAAAAGGGCAGAATCCTCCGGCAGATTGTCATCCTTTTTTTGGGGGCCGTGTTGGTTGTTCTCGGTGGTTGTCTGCCCAAGACACCGGCCGAAAAGATGAAGCCTGCGCAGCCTGTGGCCTCCTTGCCGCAGGCTGAAACGGTTCCATGGAGCGATCTGCCCGGCTGGGGGGAAGATGACCCGCTGGCGTTACTGGAAACCTTCAGAGTCAGTTGCCGGTCCCTGCGGTTTCGGCCTGAATGGCAGCAGGTGTGCGAACGGGCGCAGGGGATTAATACGCCGGCAGAGGCCCGCAGCTATTTCGAGCGGGCCTTTCAACCGTGGACACTGTATGGCGACAGCGGTGAAAGTGAAGGGTTGATTACCGGTTATTATGTACCGGATATGGACGGCAGCCGCGAGTCCAGCTCCCGCTACCCTTACCCACTGTATGGCCGCCCCGACGATTTGCTGGTCATTGATCTCAGCAGCGTTTATCCGGAACTGGGGAATTACCGTCTGCGTGGCCGCCTGGATGGAAATCGGGTGGTTCCCTACTGGGAGCGTGGTCAGATCGACGGTCTGAGCCAACCGCTGCACGGAAGCGAACTGTTCTGGGTGGCGGATCCGGTTGAGCTGTTCTTTCTGCAGGTGCAGGGATCGGGACGGATCAATCTCGATGATGGCAGTCAGGTGATGGTCAATTATGCTGATCAAAATGGCCATCCCTATCGCTCGATTGGCGCCTTGTTGCTTGAGCGCGGTGAGATGACCCGTGATCAGATGTCGATGCAGAATATTGCCGCCTGGGGGCGGGCCCATCCGGGACTGATCCAGGATCTGCTCGATGAAAATCCCAGTTATGTCTTCTTTCGCGAATTGGACGGCGAGGTATGCAGCCCACCCGGCGCTCTTGGAGTCCCATTGACCGAGCGGCGCAGTCTGGCGGTTGATCCCCGTTATATCCCACTGGGAGCGCCGGTCTATGTGGCGACGCGCTGGCCGGACCGTGACGAGCCGTTGCAACAGGGCATGGTGGCACAGGATACCGGTGGTGCGATCAAAGGACGGGTGCGCGCCGATTTTTTCTGGGGGATTGGTGATGAAGCCGGAGAGATGGCCGGACGGATGAAATATCCCGGCCGACTGTGGCTGTTGTTACCCGTGGGGATGGCGCCGCCAGGGATGTGATTTGTCCTCCCCCGCCCGCGTCTCGCCCGAAATTGAAAAAGGCCGTTGCAAAATTCTGCAACGGCCTTTTTTCTGGTTGATTTGTGGCGAAAATCAGGCTTCGCTGATTTTCAGCACAATCTTACCGAAGTGCTTGTCCTCTTCCATCATGCCGTGTGCGTCAACGATTTCATCGATGGTGAAAACCTTTTCGATGATCGGTACGATGTTGCGGTTGGCAAAATGAGGCAGGGCGCGTTTGGTAAACTCGTTGATGATCTCCCCTTTTTCCGAAACCGGGCGGGAACGCAGGACCGAACCGATAATCTGCTGGCGCTTGACCATCATCAGAGCCAGGTTGAGCTCTGCCTTGATCCCGCTGATGATGCCGATGATCACCAGTTTTCCCTTATAGGCCAGGGAGTTCATGTTGGGCGCCAGGTATTTGGCACCGACGTGGTCGAGGATGACATCAACCCCTTTTTTGTTGGTGAACTCCTTGACGTCAGGGGCAAAATCCGGGGTCTGGGTGTAGTCAATCACCAGGTCGACACCCAGTTGTTTAACGCGCTCCATCTTTTCCGGGCTGGCTGTTACGATCAGCTTGGCGTTGGGGGTCAGGGCTTTGGCCAGCTGGATACCTGCGGTGTTGACACCGCCACCACCGCCGTGAAGGATGGCTGTCTGGCCATCTTCGAGGCCACCAATCATAAAGATGTTGAGGAAGGCGGTGATGTAACTTTCGCAGACGCAGGCGGCTTCTTCGAAACTCATGCTGTCGGGGATCGGCATGACATGGTTGTCGTAAGCGACGGCATATTCCGCATAACCACCGCCGCCAACCAGCGCCATGACGCGGTCGCCAACCTGCCAGCCCGAAGCTTCGCTGCCCAGTTCTTCAATCACGCCAGCCACTTCCAGGCCGAGGATTTCGGAATCACCCGGAGGGGGCGGATATTTGCCGGCACGCTGTACCAGGTCCGGGCGGTTGATGCTGGTTGCTACCACCTTGATCAGGACCTCTTTGGGCTTCGGTGAAGGCTTGTCCACTTCACCAACTTTCAGAACTTCAAGACCACCAAATTCATCAAGCAAAACTGCTTTCATACCGTTATCTCCTTTAAAATGCATAAAAAATTCAATGGGCAATAGCCCGATTTGAAATAGAACGCTGTGTTGATTATAGAGATTCCACGGACTCATGCAATAGAAAACCGTATACCCTAACCGGCGGCTACACTATGAGGAGAGAATTGTCAGGCGGGATTGGTGAAACGGTAGCCGCGACCACGCACTGTGACAAAAAATCGCGGTTTCGACGGGTGTTCTTCAAAATATTTACGCAATCGGACGATGAAGTTGTCCAGGGTCCGGGTCTCGGTGTCCGGTGTAACGCCCCACACCGATTTAAGCAGAAAGGCTCGGGAGAGGATTTTCCCTTCATGGGCGATGAACAAACGCAACATCTTCAGTTCCAGTTCGGTCAGCGTCTGCTCCGTTGCGGCGTCCGGGCTAGTGACCTGTCCGGTATCAAGATCGACCAGAGCATTGCCGAGACGGTAGTGCTGTGATTGCTCCTGGGAAGGACGATACCAGGCTGACCGGCGCAGCATTCCCGCTACCCGCAGCAGCAGTTCGTCAAGGCTGAACGGTTTGGTCAGGTAGTCGTCGGCACCTTCGGCCAGACCGGTGACCCGGTCCTGCTCCCGGTTCATTGCGGTGAGCATCAACACGGGCAACCGGGGATTATTTCGGCGGATATGGCGACAGATCTCCAGACCGTCGATGGTTCCGGGCAACATTCGGTCAAGGATCGCCAGCGAAAAGGTGTTGCCCTCCAGAGCGGACAGGGCGTCCTCGCCCGTCACCGCATGAACGACCTGATAGCCTTCCTGCTCCAGGTTGAAAATCAGCCCCTGGGCAATATGCTGTTCATCTTCCACCAGTAGGATTCTCACCGGTTGCTCGCTCATGCTGTTTCCTCCGGAAGAAGTTGCGGCAGAATAATGTGAAAGGTGCTGCCCTGGCCGGGACCGGAACTGTGCAACATGATTTGCCCCTTATGGCGCTTGATCAGGGCGCGGACAATGAACAGGCCAAGACCGGAACCCTTGACATGACTGTCCTCACGATGAAGGCGGTAGAACAGGCGAAATACTTTGTGTTGCTCGCTGGCGGGAATTCCCCGCCCCTGATCGCGCACCAGCAGATGACAACGTTGGTGCGCGGCGGTTAATTCGACCGCGATTTTTACCGGCGGATCGGAATACAGGACGGCATTTTCGAGCAGATTGCGCAACACCATGGCAAAGGAATCGGGTTCGATGTTGGCTTGAATATCTGGGGCGATTTCAATATCCAGTTGCAGGGATTCGTCCTGCATATTGCGCCACTGCTGCAGATACTCTTCGAGAAATTCGGAGAGGTTGCACGGGCGCAGAGTCAGGCGCCAGCGGCTTTGTTCGAGCCGATTGGCAGTCAGCATTTTGTTGATCAGGTTGTTCAGTCGCTCAGTATCTGCGAGCATGGTGTCGATAAAGCCGTCCAACTGCTCCGGTGAAGGGTGATGACGGCGAATGGTTTCAAGGTGTAATTGGACCGATGCCACGGGCGATTTCAGCTCATGGGTCACCTGGGAGACAAAGCTCTTCTGTTCGCGGTTGAGGGCTAGCTGGCGTCGCCAGTAAAGAAAGATGACATACACTCCGGCGAGGATGACGAACAGGAGCAGTAAGCCCTCGGTGAGAATAACCCAGTCAATACCGGGTTGCAGCAGTTCAGGGCTGTATTTCTCAGCAATACTGCGCAGTCGGCGGTGGCTGCCGAGAAACCAGTAAATCCAGAAAACGACCACGGCAATCCAGGTGAACTGGATGGCGATAAAGGCCAGTAGCGGACTGAGGGAAGGGCGCTGTAATTTCATGGTTCTGGTTTACCATTGTTTTCCGCTGCAAGACAAGGGCGAAACAGGGGAGCTTTTACACAAGTATTACATTAAGCCATGACAGATTTCTGTTAGCATTGCGCTCTAAAGTTGCCGGAATAATAGATTAAAGATGCTTTAAGGATGCTACTATGAAATCATTGACCATTGGCAAATACACGGTTCCCTACCCGTTGATTCAGGGCGGTATGGGTGTGCGTGTTTCTGCTGCTGGGCTGGCAGGGGCTGTCGCCAAATGTGGCGGCATCGGATTGATTGCCACGGCGGGTTTGGCCCTGAACAGCGATTTTACTGATAAAAAATATTTCGAAGCCGATCTGTTGGCCTTGAAAGAAGAGTTGCGTAAAGCGTATGAGATTGCACCGGATGGCGTGATTGGCACCAATTGTATGGTGGCCGTGTCCAACTACGACGACGTCGTGCGTGCCAGCTGCGAAGGTGGAGCCAAAGTGCTGGTCACCGGAGCGGGTTTGCCTCTGAATCTGCCGGCATTGACTGCCGACTATCCCGATGTTGCCTTGGTGCCCATTGTTTCCTCGGTCAAAGCTGCCGAACTGATTGCCCGCAAATGGCATAAGAGTTACGGCCGTCTTCCTGACGGCGTTGTTGTCGAAGATCCCGATACTGCCGGTGGCCATCTTGGCGAGAAACTGGAAAATATCGGCAATGGCGACTACGACCAGTATGAGACGGTGCGTGGTGTCAAAGCCTACTTTAAAGAAAATTGGCAACTGGATATCCCCATTATTGCGGCCGGAGGAATCTGGGATCGTGGTGATTTGGAACGGGCTCTGGCCGAAGGAGCCGACGCTGTTCAGATGGCCAGTCGCTTTGTCTGCACGGAAGAGTGCGATGCTGATCCGGCGTTCAAGCAAGCCTATATGGAATGCACTCAGGAGGATATCGGCCTGATTATGAGTCCCGCCGGGCTGCCTGGACGCGCTCTCAAGGGCAATATTGACCAGATTCGTGCTCACGATATCGATGGCAATATCAGTTGTCCCTCAGGATGTTTGAAAAAGTGCGCCTATAAAAAGGACAAAGAGCGGTTCTGCATTGTTCACGCTCTGGATCGTGCTCAGCGCGGTGACCGCGATAGCGGGCTGATCTTCTGTGGCACCAATGCCTGGAAGGCTCATAAAATTGAAACAGTTGCCGAGATTTTTGCCGAGTTGTTCGATTAGCATTTCAGTTCTTTTTCGGTTTTGTGTGGGTGAAAAAAACGCGCTTTTCGAACCACGTAGGGCAAGGTTTTGCAGGAAATAGCTACGAACATTAATTCAGCGCACCGCTTTTTGCGGTGCGCTGTTTCTTTTTGTCTGGACCACTATGGTAAAATAGAAGCTCTTGCTGTGTGAAAGGAGCTTTGCCATGAAAACACGTTCCCTCTTCTTGTTAGTGCTCGCAGTTCTGGTTGTTACAGGCAGCGCACCCGCGTGGGCTAAAAAAGGCCATTCACATTATCGGCCCGGTTATGGTGAGGTGGTTAAAGTTTTGCCGCGTGGACATCACAGGGTTCACCATCATCACGATACCTATTTTTATCTCAATGGTATTTTCTATTCTCCTTTTGACAGCTTTTATCGGGTGGTGTATCCGCCGGTCGGTCTGGTGGTTTCAACATTGCCCTATGGCTATGTCGATGTCCGCTTTGGCAACCGGGTTTATGCCCGTTACAACGATATCTATTATGAGCCGATTCCACGCGGTTACCGGGTGGTCAAAGCGCCGCCGAGTGCGCCGCCACCGCCTCAGCCCGATGTGACGGCGGTTCCGGCATCGGCCCTTGGCACTGTGACTGTCACCGTCGAGGTGCTCAATGTGCGCAGCGGACCAAGCCGCCTGCAGCCGGTGAGTGATCATGTGGCTGCCGGTGACCGATTATACGTGCTGGGGCAGGCACCGGAGTGGTATTATGTGCGTCTGCCTGATGGTGGATTCGGATGGGTGTGGCGGCAGTTTGTGCGCGGTGAGGTGACGGCGCCTCGGTAGACTAGATAAAAGCGTCTAGGCTTTGTCCTTTCTCGTGGCTTGGCGCCCAGGTGACGTGGGCTTCCACGCCCACACGTCGGGCTACTTTTGCGTCGACAAAAGTAGCGCAAAATCGACTCCCGACCATTGCGCCCTGCGGGTTCCCTCACTTCATTCGCTTACGCTGTGATGTCGGCAAAAACTCGGCCTGTGTACCACAGTCCTCAACCCGTTTGACGACAACCATCACAGCGACACTCTTTGCGTTCGGCGCTGCTGAACGGGAGGGCTGGGTACTAAATAACATATTTCTGTAGGGGGGCTCCGCCCCACCCGTTTGATTGGTGCCACACCAGAGATAGAGGAAGACGAAAGAGAGTTATCAACGTTTTACACCTAAGATGAAGAGTTGCACGATTTGCTGAGCTAAAGGGAGGCAAGCCGAATCCGTAACGAACATCGGAAACAGACTTAGTGCAGGTAAATCTAGGTTCAGGAGAAGTTAAGCTGGTTTTTGCATCCTTTTGAGCGGCCAGTCAAAAGGATGTCGGCTGCCGGGACGAAACCCGGCGACCTTGACCCTGATTTTGACCTTGAAATTTAAAGAAATAAAAGCAGCATCGCACTGCATAAAAAGGAACCCTATGAAAAAGAGCAACATCACTCTGATCGGCATGCCCGGTGCCGGCAAAAGCACTATCGGCATCATCCTCGCCAAAAATCTCGGCATGGGCTATATCGACACCGATATCCTCATCCAGATCAATCAGCAGAAGACCCTGCAGGACATTCTCGACGAAACGGACTATCTCAACCTGCGCCGCATTGAAGAGCAGGAAATCCTCCGTCTCAATATCACCAATCAGATTATCGCCACTGGTGGCAGTGCCGTGTACAGCGAAAAGACCATGGCCCACCTCAAATCCATCTCCACCATCGTGTTTCTCGATGTATCGTTTGATGAAATCTGTCGGCGGATTCATAACTTCGATACCCGCGGCATTGCCTGTGCCGAAAACCAGACTTTTGAAGATCTGTATCACGAGCGCTTGCAGCTTTATCGCCGCTACGCGGAGGTCACCGTAGACGGCAATGTGATGGATCAGGACGAGATGGCCGAAACCATCGCGGAACTTGTCTCACAGGGCGATCTGGGTTAGAATCGCGTTTTGCTGTGACAACAAGGTGAAAAGATCTGCTAAACCCTTTGACCCTCAGGAGAAAATCGCCGCATGGCTGATCAAGAAGAAAAGTTTATCCCCAAGTGGATTGCCTGGGAAACCACCCGTCGTTGCAATCTGACCTGTGTTCATTGCCGCTGCTCCTCTGATATGGAAGCCGCTTCCGGCGACTTCACCACGGAAGAAGCATTCAAAATGATTGATGACATCTGCGAAGTCTCTAAGCCGGTGATGGTGTTGTCCGGTGGTGAGCCGCTGATGCGCCCCGATATTTTTGAGATCGCCGAGTATGGCACCTCCAAAGGGCTGCGCATGTGCATGGCCACAAACGGCACCCTGATCACGGATGAGGTCTGCGCCAAGATGAATAAGGCCGATATCAAGATGGTGTCCCTGTCTCTTGACGGTTCCACGGCCGAAATTCATGACGATTTCCGTCAGTGCCCCGGTGCCTTTGAAGGGGTGAAACGTGCGGCGGAAACCCTGACCCGCAACGGCATCAAGTTTCTTATCAATTCATCGTTTACCAAGCGCAACCAGCACGATATTGCCGATACCTTCAAGTTGGCCAAGTCGCTGGGCGCCACGGCCTGGTACATGTTTATGATCGTGCCCACCGGTCGCGGCGAAGAGATCATGAATGAGCTGGTGTCCAAGGAAGATTACGAAGAGATTCTTTCCTGGCACTATGAACAGGAAAAGCACGAGGATGAAATCCTCATGCGCCCCACCTGTGCGCCGCACTACTACCGTATCGTGCCACAGATGGCCAAGGCCGAAGGGGTGGATTTCAAACGGCGCAGCCTGACCTTTTCCACCGGCGGTGGCAAAGGCTGTATTGCCGCGCAAACGATCTGCCTGATCGACTGCTTCGGCAATCTCAAGCCGTGCTCCTACTTCCATTCCTCGGTGGGGAATGTTAAGCAGATACCGTTTAAAGATTTGTGGTTCAATTCCAAGGTGTTCAATGATTTGCGCGACTTTTCCAAGTACAAGGGAAAATGTGGCGAGTGTGAGTTCATTAACGTCTGTGGTGGCTGCCGCGCGCGTGCTGATGCGGTGTATGGTGACTATATGGCCGAAGAGCCGTTCTGTAATTACATCCCGCGCAAGACCCGCAAACGGATGGAAAAAGAAGCTGCTGAGAATCGCGGCGAATAAACGTAGAGACAACCCAACTTCATCTATAAAGAAAAAGGAATGAGTTTAATGGCGACTGAATACAACTTTCTCAAGGCCTGCTGGGGCCAGCCCGTTGACCGTGTCCCCGTGTGGCTGATGCGCCAGGCCGGTCGTTACCTGCCACAATACCGTGAAGTGCGCTCCCGCGGCGAAGGCACCTTTCTCGATCTGTGCAAAGACCCCGAACGTGCTGCCGAAGTCACCATTCAGCCGATCGATATTCTCAATGCGGATGCCGCTATCCTGTTTTCCGATATTCTGACGCCGATTGAGCCCATGGGCATGGCTCTTGATTTTACTCCCGGTCCGGTGTTTGCCGATCCGATCCGTACTCAGGCCGATGTGGACAAGCTGATTGTCCCTGAGGATATGGCTCAGGCCGTGTCTTATGTTCCGGCCATTATCAAGCGTCTGCGTACCGCCTTTGAAGGACGCGTGCCGCTGATCGGTTTTGGTGGCGCCCCGTTCACACTGGCCTGCTACATGGTGGAAGGCAAAGGTAGCAAGGACTTTGCCGCGCTCAAGCAGATGATGTATGGCGATCCGGCTCTCTACCACGCTCTGATGGAAAAGATCACCGAAATGGACCGACGTTACCTCAATATGCAGATTGAGGCGGGTGCTCAGGCCATCCAGATTTTCGATACCTGGGGTGGGCTGGTGGCTCCCCATGATTTTGAGAAGTTTGTCTTGCCTTATACCAAGAAACTGATTGCCGGTCTCAACCGCAAAGATGTACCGGTGATCTACTTTGTTAAAAACTCTGGCACCATGCTGGAACTGGTTAAGGAAGCCGGTAGTGATGTGGTTGGTCTCGACTGGCACATCAATCTGGGTAAGGCACGTGATATTCTCGGTGACGATATCGCTGTTCAGGGCAACCTCGATCCGACCGTGCTTTACGCACCAAAGCCGTACATTGAGAAAGAGGTGCAGCGTATTCTCGACGAGAATGCCGGTCGCCCCGGATTTATTTTCAATCTTGGCCACGGTATCCTGCCGTCGGTGCCGCCGGAAAATGCCATTTTCATGGTTGACGCCGTTCATCGGCTCAGTCAGAAGTAGCGAAGTGATTTTCAAGCCCCGCAGAGATCTGCGGGGCTTTTTTTATGTCCAGCGACGATCATCTCGTCTGCGCTGTTTAAGTCTTCAATCCCCACCTATTTGCTTAACCGATTCTACGAGAAAATATTATCAGAAATAGTTATTTGTGTTTTCGGCTTTTCTTATGCAATAAGGAGCGAACATCTGTTCCGTTAATGAATTCATCGCCCGTTCTTTAGTTGAATTCAAAACCGCATTGAAGAAAGGTTCTCTCCCAATGTTAAAGAAAGCACTACTGCCACTGCTTTTGATTGTGCTGTGTTGTGCCAGCCAGGCGTTTGCCGGGGCCTGGACACAGCACGCCGGTCAGTCCTACAACCGCTTGTCAGGTAATTATTACGCCGCTGATCGTAATTTTGATGATGATGGTGATCGCAAAGCGATGGCCAATGATGGCGAGTTCTACGACCTCAACCTCAACTATTATGTGGAATATGGTCTCACCGATGCCGCAACGGTGATTGCTTCGGTTTACTACAAGCAGATCCAGCATGAAGATGACACCATTGAGATGAAGACCTATGGTCTTGGCGATGTCGATCTTGGGCTGAAATATCGGCTGTTGAACCTTCCGGCGGGTGTGCTGGCGATTCAAGGCTTGGTTAAAATCCCTGAACTCTATGATGAAAACGATTCCCTGCCGTTGGGTAACGGACAGTACGATGTCGAGGCGCGTATCCTGTTCGGTCACTCCCTGGCCTATCTGTTTCCCGGCTACTGCAATTTTGAATTCGGTTATCGCTGGCGGTTTGAAGAGCCAAGCGACGAATATCGCTACCTCGTTGAAGTGGGCAGCGACCTAACCGATAAACTTTATGCCCGGGTAAAACTCGACGGACTGCTCAGTGCCAATAATGGCGATACGATGGTGGATGCTTCGGGCAACCCGACGATCACCACCGAATATGACCTGCTCAAGCTGGATGTGGCTGTGGGCTATCGCATCGACGAGGCCTGGGGCTGGGAAGCTGTGTACACCCCGGCTTTGTGTGGTGAAAATACCGCCGCTGGCGCCACTTACACCCTGGCTCTGACCTACCAGATCCGCTAACGCAAAGGACGATGACCATGATGCAACGACTTAAATCGATGCTGCTGGTGCTGATGCTGGTAGCACTGACGGCTTTTATGCTCACAGGTTGCGGTGAATCCGTGACCCATAAAACCACCACAACAACAGACGGCGGCAACACGGATGGCGGTGATGGTGACAACACCACCGATACCACGCCGTATCCCAACGCCACTTTATTGCTGTCTGCAGATGAATTGACCAGCTTACTGTCCGTAGAAACGGCGACAGCTGCCACGACCGGCACCCTGATTGTCATCGATACCCGTTCTGCCGATGCCTACGCTGCCGGGCATATTCCCGGTGCGATTCACATGGCTCATGGCGAACTGGCCGATGGCAGCCTTAACCTCAAATCTGTTGCCGAGCTGGAAACACTGCTGGGCGACAAAGGTCTGGTGGCCGACGCTAAAATTGTCCTCTATGACGATACCATCACCTCCTGGGGATCTGCCGGACGCGTGTTCTGGGCGTTGGAATACCTCGGTTGCAGCGATGTCCATCTGCTTAACGGCGGCTGGGACAAATGGAGTGCCGACGGTCGCACCACGGAACTGGCGGCAAACACCCTCGAAGCAACCACCTTCACCGCTTCAGCTAATACCTCCGTGGTCATCGACAAGGAAACCATTGCTTCGCGCCTGGGCGACAGCAATTTTGTGCTGATCGATACCCGTACCGACGAAGAATATAACGGCTGGCAACTGTACGGCGAGGCGCGCGAAGGTCATATCACCGGCGCGGTGCATCTGCCTTATGAATGGTCCTATGCCGATGATCACACCCTGGTGCCTTACGCCACCATGAAAGCTTACTTTGATGCACGGGGCATTACCGCCGACAAGCAGGTGGCCGCGTATTGCACTGCCGGGATTCGTAGCGGTTTTGCCTACTTTCTCGCCCGCTTGATGGGCTTTGAAAATGTTGCCAACTATGATGCCTCCATGTGGGACTGGGCGGCTGCAGACGCGGCCACCTATCCCATGGAAGCGTTGCCCAACTACGCGGATTTGGTGTATCCCGGCTGGGTTAAAGGGTTGATTGATTATCATGCCGCTGGCAGCACCAGTGCCGCTCCGGCCAACTACAGCTATGATCGCGATCACAAGTACCTGATTTTTGAAACCCAGTGGGGCAGCTTTACCGACATGGCCAATGGCTGGGCTGATGCCTCGTATCTCGATGGCCATATCCCCGGAGCGATCCACTCCAACTCCGATGTCTATGAAAACGGCTACCCGCGCTGGTTCATGTTGCCCGATGACGAACTGAAAGCCGCCGTCGGCAGCATGGGGATCACCGAAGACACGACCGTTATTGTCTACAGCAACAGCCCGATCTTTGCGGCCCGGCTGTGGTGGATCTTGCTCTACGCCGGGGTCGATGATGTGCGCCTGCTCAACGGCGGCTACGACACCTGGACCGCCGCCGGGTATGACGGAGAAACCACCATCAATGAGCCGGTTGCCACCACCTACAGTGGCAGCACGCTGCCCGAAGTGGCTGCCACCACGGACTACGTGGCTGGTGTCTATGATGATGCCAATACCCTGGTCGCCGATGTCCGGATGTATGAGGAATATGCCGGTGAAGTGAGTGGTTACAGTTATGTGGTCAACAAAGGCCGGATTCCCGGTGCCACCTATGCGTTCCATGCTGACAATCCAGATCGTGAGTATCTCGACAATGACGGCACCTTCCGCAACTACAGCGAAGTGGCCACCATGTGGAACGGTATCGGCATTGAAAACGCTACCGACACCACTTTCAGCAAAGAGGTCATCTTTTACTGCGGTAGCGGTTACCGCTCCAGTATCAGCTACCTCTACGCTCATCTGATGGGAATCAGTAATGCACGTAACTACTCCGACGGCTGGGAAGGGTGGAGTACCGACTACGTCGAAGATGCCTCCTACGTGGCCGAAGCGGATGTTCCCGGCAGCACTGATGGCTGGCGACAGGAGCGTTCCGAGCGTCCGGTTTCCTTTGGTGTGCATCCCGAGTGGGATTTTGATGCTTATCCCAACGTCAACCACGTGGTTGATGCACGCTGGGTCAAAGAAGTGCTGTTGGAAAACAACAACTTCGATAAGCCTTATGTGATCGCTGACGTGGGCTGGGGGCCGGCTGGCGATGCCTATAACAACGGCCATGTTCCCGGAGCCATTCACGTTAACACCGACGAGATTGAGTATGACTGCTTCAATGCGCGTAACGACTGGCCTGTAGATCCTGGTGAGCCAGCTTGCTGGGATCGCAGTACCACTGAAGAGGAAGATGCCGCTAAAGGGCTCGGTCCGGACGACTCGCTGCCGCGCAACTGGTGGAATATCTACCCCGACCAATACCTGCTGCCCGGTATCGCTTACATGGGTATCGACAAAGACACCACCGTGGTTGTCTATGGCGATGATCAGACCGCAGCCGCCCGTCTGGTGTGGACCCTGCTTTATGCCGGAGTTGAAGATGTGCGCCTCATGGAAGGGGGCTATGCTGCCTGGGAAACTGCCGGCTATGAAGGTTCGACTGAAGCTGGCGAACGGACGCCGGTTGCCGAGTTTGACCCTGAGGTTCCGGGGCGCAGCGTGGCNGTGTTGAAGCCGATGGCGTCATCGTCGATATCCGCACCTGGGATGAATATATCGGTGACAGCGAAAATGGTGCACCGTATAGCTACATTCCGACCATTGGTCGCATCCCCGGTGCCCTGTGGGGCAAAGCCGGTGATGGCCCGTGGACCATGGAAGCTTATGTCAATAGTGATAACACCCTGGTTGCTCCTGCGCAGATCGAAACCTACTGGACCTCACAGGGCATCACCTCTGACAAAGCCCTCAGCTATTACTGCGGCACCGGCTGGCGTTCCAGTCTGGCCTGGTTCTACGGCTACATGATGGGCTACGAGCGCAACTACAACTTCGATAGTGGTTGGTTCGAATGGAGTATGGGTGAAGGTTCTGATTATGCCGGTGCCGATCCAGTGCTCAACCCGATTGTGATTGAGGGGCCAGAATAGGTTCCTGACAATCATTGTTTTTTGCGCCGACCTGAGATCACTCAGGTCGGCGTTTTTTATGGATCAATCCTGTGGTAAACTCGGGCAGATTTGACATTAACAGCCCGCTACAGGAGATCAATGTGTCTGAACCGAAAAAAGCGCTGGTGTTACTCAATATGGGCGGCCCCGATTCCGTGGACGCCGTTGAACCGTTTCTCTATCAACTCTTCTCCGATCGCGACCTGATTCAGCTGCCTCTTGGTACGCTGTTGCAGAAGCCGTTCGCCAAAATGATTTCCCACTTCCGCGCCAAAACCGTGCGGGAAAATTACCGTCGCATTGGTGGTAAGTCACCGTTGTTGCACTGGTCACGCCTGCAGGCGGAAAAAACCTGTGAAAAACTGGGGGAAGGCTGGGACGCCTTTGTCGCCATGCGTTACTGGACACCACGTGCCGACGAGGTGGTGCAGCGCATTGTCGCTCAGGGAATCACGGAAGCTGTCGTAGTGAGTCTCTATCCCCATTACACCGGTGCCACCACCGGCAGCAGTATCAAGGATTTCCAGCGCGCCGTCAGCCAGCATGGGCCGGATTTGGCCTGCCGCTATATCGAGGAATGGCATGATCAGGAGGCGTATCTCGATGCCCTGACCGAGTGTGTGCAGGAAGGGCTGTCCCTGGTCCCTGAAGGAAAACAGGATAAATTGACCCTGCTGTTTTCCGCCCATGCTTTGCCGCAGAAGTTCATTGATCGTGGCGATCCGTATCAACAACACGTCGAAGAGACGGTTGCCGGGGTGATGGAGCGTGTCGGGGATTATCCGTGCCAAATCGGCTACCAGAGTCGCAGCGGCCCGGTGAAATGGATGTCCCCCGATACGCTCGACCTGATCGCCGCTGCCGGTAAGGAGCGACGTAGTTTGCTGGTGATTCCGGTGTCGTTTGTTTCCGATCATATCGAAACGCTGGAAGAGGTGGATGTGGAGTTTCGCGACCATGCCAAAGAACATGGCGTGCCCTGGTTTGGGCGGGTTCCGGCGTTAAATGATCGGGAATCGTTTATCGAGGCGTTAGTGGCGTTGGTGAAACAGGGGTAATGCTCCTTATTTAGGCGAGTTGCTCCGGTGAATTCCATCCGTTTGCGCTGCTGAACAGGGGACGTTTGGC
>PKUE01000060.1 GCA_002869685.1 Desulfuromonas sp. | reverse complement strand
TCAACAGGCGAGGTCACCGATCCAGCCTGGAGCTCGACGTTGCCCCGTCTGGTTCGGCGCAGCAAAGCTCCGGTGCTGCCGGTATTTTTTCCCGGTTGTAACGGACCGTTCTTCCAATGGGCGGGACGCCTTCACCCGCGATTACGCACCGCACTCTTGCCGCATATGCTGCTGAATAAAACCGGGCAGACCTTGCAGATGCGCATTGGCAACCTGCTGCCCAGCAGAAAACTGACCGGATTCAATTGCGACCAGGCGTTAAATGACTACCTGCGACTGCGCACCTATAGCCTGAATCTGGCACGCCCTGCCGACGCGACCAGCACCGACACCCCTTCGGCACCTGAAGCCACTCCGGTGGTCGCCGCTCAGGATCCTTCCGTTTTGCAAAACGAAATCGCCGCGCTACCCCAGTCGCAACACCTGCTGCACAGTGGCGAATTTGCTGTTGCCGTGTTCACGGCGCACCAGGCTCCGTCGCTGTTGCACGAAATTGGCCGTCTGCGCGAGGTGACGTTCCGCGCCGTCGGTGAAGGCACTGGCCGTGCAACAGATCTGGACCGCTTTGATGACACCTACACGCACCTGTGTTTATGGGATAACAAGCAGCACTGCGTGGTCGGCGCTTACCGCATCGGTCAGGTGGATCACATCCTGGACCAGCAAGGCGCCGATGGCCTGTACACGTCGACACTGTTCGATTTTCATCCGCAGTTACTCGACCGGCTCAATAGCTCCCTTGAATTGGGGCGCTCTTTTATCCGTCCCGAATATCAGCGCTCTTATGCGCCGTTACTGCTATTGTGGAAAGGGATCGGTCACTATCTGGTGGCCAATCCACACTACCGCTACCTGTTCGGTCCGGTCAGCATCTCCAGTGATTACACCGCCAACTCGCGACAACTGATGGTCGGTTCTCTGACACGTTATTTTATGGTCAAGGAATTGACCGGTCTGGTTTCACCACGTCAGCCGGTTGCGGTAATGCCCCTTAAAATTGAGGGAATTCCCGCCCGCAAAAGCGATCCGCTGTTATGTGATATGGAGGAAATTTCGGCTCTTGTCGCCGATCTGGAAAGTGACAACCGGGGGATCCCGGTCTTGTTGCGCCACTACCTCAGTCTGGGTGGCAAACTGCTCGCGTTTAACCTTGATCCCGACTTCGGCAATGTGATTGATGGCTTACTGTTGGTCGATCTGCAACAGACCGATCAGAAACAGTTGCAACGCTATCTGGGACGCGACGGCTGTCAGGCTTATCTGGCCGAACAGCTTCAGCGTGAGGCGTGTGCCTGAATGGGAAACGCCCTTATTTATAGCGCACCCGTAACACGCCATCGAGTTGCAGGATCTCTTCGATCAGCTCCTGGCCAATCCGTTTCTGATGGCGGGTCAGCACGAAATCGTAGCGCCGGTTTTTTTCCTGCAGATTGATGTCCTGTTCGATATTGGACACCAACAACTGATGGCGGGCAAAAATCTGTTGCAGAGGCGCAAGGCTGTCAACATCGCATGCGGTCACCACGCAAAGACTGAGAAAGCGGTCTTTTGTCAGAACCGGCTCCAGTTTTTTCATGCCGATCAATGCCACCAGAGCCAACCCGGTCGCGACACTGGCAATCAAAAACATCCCCATGCCAAAGGCCATACCGACTCCGGCGATATACCACAGACAAGCCGCCGTCGTCAGACCGCGAACCGTTACCCCTTCTTTGAGAATCACTCCGGCACCGAGAAAACCAATCCCGGTAATGATCTGCGCACCGATCCGTCCCGGATCAAGGCGCACAACCCCTTCAGCGGACAGACCACCAAACTTGAAGAACACCCCCTCCGAAACCACCATCATCAGGCAGGCCCCGGTACACACCAGAATATGAGTCCGCAAGCCGGCCGGTCGCCCATGTTTCTCGCGCTCAATACCGATCAGGGTTCCGGCAACGAATGCCAGGAGCAGTTTTAAAATCAACATCAGCTGACTATTAACCATCGGTCCTTCCAACCCCATGGAAATCTCCCTGTTAGAGGTGCATGAGTAAAAAGATTAATGCCCCGCGC
>PKUE01000019.1 GCA_002869685.1 Desulfuromonas sp. | reverse complement strand
TCAATCTCCTGTGCTGCCACAATCGACAGTTCGGGGCCGACCTCGACAATCCGCCCGGCGCGACAGGCGATATCCACCACCTCATCCCGACCAACAACGCGCGCGCGCCTTACCAGTAAATCGACCATCCAACCCTCCCCTGTTTTAATCACAACAACTCCAAGAAAGATTCTTCGTTTGCGACTCCCCCGGAGAGACCGCCAGAAAACATGCGGATCAGGCTTCCACTGCTGCGTCTCGCGCCGGCAACACCCCATTCACGGTACTGAACACAGCCAGGTTGGCAAACACCCCAACCAGCAGGCCGTCAAAGCCACCGGGGCTGCCCAAGAGAACATTCCAGACATAGACACCGACGAGGCCCGCAGAGGCACCGGCAATAAACGCCCGCTTTGACGAATGATAACCAAGTAATGTCGCGGCCAGCGGCACCAGAATAATTGGGGACCAGAAATTGTACGCATAGATCAGAATATCAAGCAGGCTTTGAATGCGGATGGCAAAAACAATTGCCAACCCTCCGGTCACCAGCGTGGCCAGTCGCGCCCACAGCAGACCGCGCTGCTCACTGAGCTTTTCCTTGCGCAGCGGATTGACGATGTCATTGACAAACGCCACCGACGCGCTGTTGAGAAACGAGTCCGCTGACGACATCACCACAGCGATAATACCGGCAATCACCAGACCGCGCAGGCCGATGGGCAGCGCCGATTGTACCACGTAAGGGATGGCCTGATTCGGATCGATCTGCGGATTAAGCGCCAGGGCCACTAGGCCCAGACAACCGGAAATGGCAAAGAAGGGAATGGAAAACACACCGCTGAGATAGGTTCCTCGGCACAAATGGCGGGTATCTTTGCTGATAAAAAGACGGCGCACATAAGGCGGCACCAGGGTTTCACCAAGCAGAAAGGTTAAAAACAGCGACAGAAACTTGACCAGACTGATGGAACCAAACACCTCCAGATGGCCCGACGGTAACCGGCTCTGCATCGCCTCAAAACCACCGAGGCTGTAAATACCAAGAATCAGTGACAACGGAATCCCGATCGAGAGTACGACAAACTGCAATACGTCCGTCGCCACCACGGCGCGCATGCCACCAATGGTGTCATAAACGATGATAATCCCCATACCAATCAGGATACCCGTTGGCACCGAAAGACCGAGGAACAGATTAAACAGATAGCCCATGCCACCGATCTGCGCACCGAGAATTCCGGCGCACAACAGCACCGAAAACACCCCGGTGACCACTTTGCCGGTCTTACCGTAATCCACCTCCATGACATCCCCTACCGAGATCGCCGTCGGAAAGCGACCGGCATTGGGCGCAATGTAGCGCGCCACCAGCAACTCCTTGAGACTGAAGCCCCACAACACCACGATGTTGATGATGCCGACGGAAAAAACCTTTTCGGCGTTGCCCATGGTAAAGCCGCCACCTATAAAAGAGGCCGACAACGTGGCGGCAATGATCAGAGAATTGTAGTTACGATCAGCAACAGCATATTCCTCCAGTTCCGTCACCCGTCGCCCCGCCCATAAACCGACACCGAGAATACACAGCAGATAGAGTGCAATGACAACCTTATCGACGAGTGCCAGTTCAACCATGATCACCTCTTGAAATTAAGAATGGAATAGGGACCGTTTTACCAACCTAAACGGAAAGGAGCTGAAATCTTACATAAAAAACAAATTTCACCATATTTTACAACTTAGCGTTTTATTCTCATCAACACAAGAAGCGAGATTAACTTTAGACAGGGTGTGACAGAACAAAAAAATGGCGCCTCTTTTCAGAAGCGCCGGACACATCCATCACAACAGAACACTAAATGATTATCAGTTTGGTAGGGTTGGGCTAAGTGTGAGTCAGTTGGCGCCACCGAACATCGGCGCCAGCTTTTTCCACAAACTCTTTTCCTGTTTCTCACACGCCTCGCGCGCGCATTCCAGCGCCAGCTTCAATTCTTGGCAATCCTCTTCGTCGTGCGGTTCCATGGCGTGATAGAAGATCCCCGCCGCGCGTGCCTGGCGCAAGAAGCCCATGGTGGCATCGTCGGCCAGCAGG
>PKUE01000050.1 GCA_002869685.1 Desulfuromonas sp. | reverse complement strand
CTTGCCAAAGCCGGATTCCAGGTCACTGCCGCCACCGGCAAAGCGTCGGAACACGCCTACCTCAAAGAGTTGGGCGCCACAGCTGTTATCGGCCGCGATGAGGTCACCGAAAACAGTAACCGGCCGATGCTCAAACCGCGCTGGGCCGGAGTGGTCGATTGTGTCGGCGGAGAGATGCTGGCCGCCGCCATCAAGGCCACCCGTTACGACGGCGTCGTCACCTGCTGCGGCCTGGTTGGCTCCCCCGACCTGCCGATCAACGTGTTCCCCTTTATTCTGCGCGGTGTACGCCTCATCGGCATCGATTCCGCTGAATGTCCCATGCCGCGTCGCCAGACCGTGTGGAACAAGCTGGCTAGCGAGTGGAGTCTGCCTCAACTTGAGACCATGAATGACGAGCTTGGCCTCGATCAGCTTGAAGAGGCAATCCTCGCCATGCTGGAGGGGAAACTTAAACGGCGCGTACTGGTTAAGCTCTGATCCCCAGACAAAAAGAAGAGCCGGTGCAAACACCGGCTCTTCTTTATCAATCGACATACGGATGAAGACAGCTAGACCAGACGGATCTCCCCGTCAGCCAATTCAATCAATCGTTCCCTATATAAGGTCCCGACAGCCCGCTTGAAGGCTTTCTTGCTCAAGCCCAGCAGCTGCTCAATCTCCTCGGGAGAACTTTTATCGGTCAGCGGCAGGCGCCCCTCCTGCTGCAGCGCCTCAAAGACAACCTGACGCGCTTCATCCAAGCCAGCCTTGCCCACTTTACGCAGGGTGATATCAACCAGATTGTCCTCGCGAACCCGCATCACGTAGGCCTTACCGGTTTCACCGCGCTTCACCCCGGCGGGGAGATCATCGCGATAGATCAAGCCGCCAAAACGGTTATTGATGATCACTTTGGCTCCCAGGTCGGTAAATTGCCAGATCAGGACATCAACTTCCTGACCGGGACACAGGTCCACCTCATCCTGTTCAAGATAACGCTCGATACGCGCACTGCCAACAAGTCGACCCGAGTTGTCCAGGCCGACGTGAACGATGTAGTCACGCCCGACTTTCATCCGCTCCGGCTGCTCGGCGAAGGGAACCATCAACTCTTTGTCCAGCCCCCAGTCGAGAAACGCCCCGAACTTGTTGGCCTGACTCACCCGCAACAGGGCGAATTCTCCCGCCATGGCCAACGGTCTTTTGAAGGTAGCCACCAGCACATCCTGCCGTCCACGGTAGACAAACACGGTCAATTCATCACCGGTTTTCATCTGAGGCGACAACTCGTTACGGGGCAAAAGAACCGGCTGGTCTTCCAGCAACAGGGTTGCTCCGCGCTCATCGATGCGCTCAACCGACAGGGTATGCATACGGCCAATTTCAATCATTACAAATCACTCTCTTCCTTCAGGCGGCGAGGTACGAACACACGTACTCGGCAACACCGTCGAGGACTTCTATTTCAAAATACGATTTCGCCGGGACATCAAACCAGGTTCCCGCTTCAAAACCAATCCAATCCCCTTGCTCAGCGACTTTTACCCGACACTGACCGGCGATAATTTCCATTTTTTCGGCAGCATCGGTATCAAAACGGTAACGGCCGGGGAAAATAAGTCCCAGAGTTTTCTTTTCGCCATCAGCCAGGACCACACTATGGCTGACCACTTTGCCATCAAAATACAGATTGGCCTTGCAGGATACCGTTGCATCGTTGAATTGCTGAGGGGATTGATAAGTCATGGTGCTCTCCATAGGTATTTAATATGATTATCCGCCCGCTGTTGCGGGCACACGTTAGTGCAGATTATTGCCCTTTTTCCATCGGCAGGCCGGCTTGGCGCCAGGCCGACATATGCCCCTTGAGGTAAGCGACGGGGCGCACCCCCATCATCAAAAACAAGCTACGTGCCAGCACCGCGCGCGGACCATGCTCACAGTAGACCACCAGCCCATCGTGCTCTTTGGGCAGCATGCCACGCTTGAACGGTACCGACCAAAACGGGATATGGATCGCTCCGGGAACATGACCGGCCTGATATTCAAACGAACTGCGCACATCAACCACAACGGGGCGGTTCTTTTTCTTCAGTTCACGGCTTAACGCTTTGGGGGTCACATCATCACCACAGGTGGCGACAGCCAGCAACATAATTGCCGCACCACCCAACAACGGGCGACGCCATTTGACACTGAGTTCCATATGATCTGTTCTCCGGTTTTTCGGTTCAGGGCGTTGCAGCATAGCATGGCTCGAACGAAAACAACAGGGGCCGAGCGCTGGCGAAATTACGTGGGGACGACCTGAAAAGCAAGAAAAAAGAACGTAGCCACAGTCATCTTGGCGACAGGGGCAGATTCAATCCGAGGGAATCGGTTTGCAAAACAACCATTCTTCGGGCAAGCTGGGATCATTGTAATCAATGCAGTGACCAATGCCTGGCGGCATAATGCACTCATGGGGGAGGGGAAAACATGGATATCTTCGAGAAACTGGCGGCGCTAATCCTGCGCGAACATCAACAGGGAGAGCTCCCCGACTATCTGGTGGAACCGCTCCAGCACATTGCCAGTCACCCCGAGCACTACCGCGACCAAATTGCTCTGGTTGAACAGCTGCACACCCAGCTGGGAGAGCTTGATCCCTATAGCGACTGCGGCTGTTTCGGTGAAGGCTTCACCGTGGCGGACCTGATCACCACACTGAAGAAACTCGGCATTGATATCAACACCGCACCGCCAACCAGTTGCACCCTATCCTGACCGGCGACTTACAGCCAATAGGGTGTTTCGTTGTCCTCGACGGACTGCTCGGACTGCCAGACTTCCTGAATCACACTGACCATCGAGCGGATTCGGTCCTGACCGGCATTTTTACTCAGCCAGGCCAGCCCCAACGGCAGGGTCAACCAACCCGGTTCCCAGATTTTCACCCGGCCGCGCTGCACCAGCGGCATGGCCTCATCCTCGCGCATCATCGCCACGCCCTGGCCATCGGCCACCAGTTCACGCACGATCTGCTCATCCACCGTGGTTACCACCTGGCGCGGCAGCAGTTGCCGCTCGATCCGCTCCATCAGCAGGGTATAAAAAGGACAGTCATTGCCCACCCAGATCCACGGCAATGCCGCAACCTGTGACCAGTCCATACTGTCCACATCATCGGTCAGTCGACTGGGAATAACGACACACACCCGCACTTCGGCCAGCACCTGATGAACGATATCACGCTGACGCATCCGCCCATAATGAAAGCCGACATCAATCTGCCCCTCGCGCAACATCCGCGCGGTATTCACGGTCTGGCTGGTCTGAAACACCGGGCGCACTTCTCCATGTAACTGATTAAGCCGCCGCGAAATCGAGGCAATGCGCAAAAAAGAGGGACTGGCGTTAAGACCGAGTGTTACCAATTCGCCGCCGCCCTGATGCAGAGCATGAGCCTGCTCACGTAACTGCCGCACCGACCCCAGCACCCGGTTTGCTTCGTCGAGCAGTTGTTCGCCCTGCAGGGTCAGACGCATGCCGCGCGCACCGCGTTTAAACAGGGTGACGCCGAGATCTTCTTCCAGGGCCTTGAGCTGGCTGGACAGAGCCGACTGACTCAAATTGAGTGTCTCTGCAGCGCGAGTCAGATTCTTGGTCTGGGCAATGACAGCAAACGACTGTAGTTGATAAAGTTCCATACTGTTTTCCACTTCTTAGCGTTCGATAAAATCGAACGCTTCATGCTAAACAATCAATTTGTTAAAACAGAAATAAGCCTGTAGAAATAGCCCCTTACGCTAAACGGTAAAAATTAAACACATTCAAAAAGTTCGATAAAATCAATCACAAAGGAGTATTTGCCATGCTAGGACTTGAAGGAATACTCGTCCCCCTGGGCATGATCCTCACCTTGCTCAGCACCGTACTGTGCATTATTTACGGCCTGCTCAATTGGAACAAAGGCTACATGACCGACGAAGAGTTCTGCCAGGAACAACAATGGAACGAGGAAGAAAAACACGTCGAAGAGCAACTCTAACAAAAGAACCGGAACGTCTTCGGCGGATTTTCACATCATCCCTCTGACTCTCCGCAAAAACAGGAACATCCTACATGAGCATCCCATTACTGACTACCGTTGTTGTCATTTATCTGACCGTTATCGCTATTTTATCGCTTCAGGCGTGGAAGAAAACCCGCACTGCGGCGGACTATCTGGTGGCAGGACGGCAGATCCACCCCTTTGTCATGGCGTTGTCGTATGGAGCGACCTTTGTCAGCACCTCGGCCATCATCGGCTTTGGTGGTGCAGCGGCCGTGTTCGGCATGAGCCTGCAATGGCTGACGTTTCTTACCGTCTTTGTCGGTGTTTTTATCGCCTTTGTTTTTTTCGGTCGCCGCACCCGGGTGATGGGCCTCAACCTCAATGCCCACACCTTTCCCGAATTTCTCGGTCTGCGCTTTGAGTCGACCCGCCTGCAGGGTGCCACCGGCCTGTTGATCTTTTTGGCCATGCCGCTCTATGCCAGTGTCGTGCTCATGGGCGGGGCGAAATTCATCGCCCAAATTCTGGCGATCAATTACAATGTGGCGTTGTTTTTCCTGACCATCTTCGTCGCTGTCTACGTCATCATGGGCGGCCTCAAAGCGGTCATGTACACCGACGCGTTTCAAGGCAGCATGATGTTTATCGGTATGGTGTCACTGCTGGTAGCCACTTACTCCAAGCTCGGCGGCTTCATCACCGCCCATCAGCGTCTCACCGACATGCAGGACCTTGCCATCAAAATCTTCGGCGCTAAAGGCCATACCGGCTGGACCAACTTTCCGCAATTCGGCAGCGAATACTGGCTGGTTGTCGTGACCACTATCGTGCTCGGTGTCGGCATTGGCGTGCTCGCCCAGCCTCAGTTGATTGTGCGGTTCATGACCGTCAAGAGCAACCGTGAGCTCAACCGCGCCGTGCTGATCGGCGGTATTTTCGTTCTCATTGTCGTTGGCGTCTCTTTAGCGATTGGCGCACTGGCCAACGTGTATTTCTACTATGAAAATCCCGACACGACCGGACAAATTGCTCTCATTGCCGCAGGAAAAAATGTCTCGGAGATCATTCCGCTGTACATCAGCTCATCCATGCCTCAGTGGTTCACCGCCGTGTTTATGATCACCCTGCTCTCTGCGGCCATGAGCACCCTGAGTTCCCAGTTCCATGCCATGGGCACTGCTCTGGGTCGCGACATTTACGAAAAAGCGCTCAACCGTAGCGGCAACAGCGTCATCCTGACCAAAATCGGCATTCTGTTTGCCATCCTTATCAGCTATTTTCTCGCCTGGGCGCTACCGACTTTTTTTGAAGGGGGCACAGCGATTATTGCACGGGGGACAGCAATCTTCTTTGGCATCTGCGCTGCGGCATTCCTGCCCATGTATTTTGGAGCCCTGTATTACCGCAACATGACGCGACTCAGTGCCTGGGCCTGCTTCTTCACCGGCACCCTGACCAGCTTATTCTGGCTATTTTTCGTTCACGCCAAAGAATCCAAACCCCTGATGGTCTGCAACGCCCTGTTCGGCGTTGACTCTCTGGGGGAAGGCACCTTGTGGGCGGTTGTTGACCCACTGGTCATCGCCTTGCCCGCATCGGCACTGGTGACCATCCTGTTCAACTTAAAACAGACGAAAGACTGTTCAGTGCGCCATATTGAGCGCTGCTTCCACAATATCAATTAAACAAAAAAAGCGCCTGCTTCTGCGGGCGCTTTTTTATTTAATTATCACTTTGCGAGCCTGATGGTCAGTTAGTTTTTGCCCACCAGCAGGAGACCCACCAGTACCCCCATAGCATCCGGCTGGTGCGTGCTATCACGGGTAATTTTCTCAATTGGCCAGCCAATTTTGTCACACAGCTCAAACACATTGACACCGAGAGCCGACAAAGACAGACGTGACCATTGGGGAAAACGACACACCCCCCCCGGTTCCAGAGCCTGACAGGTTTCACTGGTTGCGCAAAATAACCGTTTGCACGATCCAGCCGCCAGTCCCGCCGCCTTGAAGCCGCGCATCCGCGCCCACTTTTCCAGCTGCGCTGCCACGACATGAATCTGGCGTGCCACCACCTGATACTCTTCACTCTGCAACTCCGCAACCGGCAGGTCACGCTTGAACACCACAGCCCACTCGTAGCCCGACAATAAGCCCGGCACATCATCGATGGCACCGCGATGGGGAGGACACAGGGCGGATTCACCATACGCACCACATTCGAGACAATAATCTGTCAGGCTCGAATCAATGGGCAACTCCGTCACAACAACACAGCGCGCGTCATCCATTCCCAACGCTCGAGCCTTATCCGTGAATTGTCGCAGTTGACTCTCTTCCATGGCGGTCTCCTTTTATCTCCTCGCTCGTTCTGACATTCCGTAACGAGCTAATCTTACTCCAAACTACCTCGTATTCGCGAATAAAAACCACATCTGCTTTCTTACGGGGCGGGCAATAAATCACGAAAGGCCTGCAGGGCGCTGCTCGCTTTCTCATGGCGGCGCCAGATGAACCGGGTTGTCATTCTGGCAACCGGCTCCGGCAATTCATGCACTGTGCAGTTCTGTATCAGGTGAGGCCGGTCAACCACGGAGCGCGGCAAAATACTGATTCCCATTCCGGCCCCCACACAGGCAATAATTCCTTCGATGGAGCCCAACTCAACGCTGTGGTATTCCAACCGCCCATTCTGGCGCAACCAACTTTCCAGGCACGCTCGATAAGAACAGCCGGAGCGAAATACCAGAATTTTCAAACTCTCCATCATCAACGGATCCGTCTCCTGCGGTGCAACCAGAACCAATTCCTCTTCAAACACATCACGCATTTCAACGGACTGCTGATGAATTTCACCAGCCACAAACGCTCCTTCCACCTGATAGTCCAACAACTTCTTAAACGATTCAGACGAAGGGGCTGTAACCAGATTCAGCGCTACTTGTGGATAGCGGCGGTGGTAATCGGCCAGCAGACCGGGCAGACGTACCGCCGCCGTCGTTTCCATGGAGCTGATCGCCAACGGCCCCTGTGGTACGGCGTCATCACTCAGGGCATCGTGTGCTTCGCGGGTCAATTGAACAATCCGTTCCGCATAGCCACGCAACGTCTGTCCCGAAGCGGTCAGGCACACCCCCTTGCTTTTACGATAAAACAAAGCGGTGCCGAGCCGCTCTTCCAATTGCTTAATGCGGGTGGTGACATTGGACTGCACGTAGTTCAACTCTTCAGCCGCACGGGAGATACTCCCCTGGCGAGCCACGGCGAGAAAGATTTTCAGTTCGTTGATCTCCATGTGATATCACTCTTTATGATGGTTTTTATCTTCAACTTTCATTTGATATGATATTTTTCGCACCGTAGAATGTCAAACATGGAGAGACAACACAACAATCAGACGGCTGTGACGGTGTTGATCGGCGGCATGCTCGGCATGGTGGTCGCCATGGGCATTGCCCGCTTTGCCTACACGCCGATTCTGCCGTTGATGCAACGCGACCTTGGCATCAGTAACAGTCTGGCCGGAGGTCTGGCGGCAATCAATTACGCAGGCTATCTTGCGGGGTCACTGCTGTGCATGCTGACACCTCAGCTGTTGCGCAACCGCGTCCTCACCGCCCTGGCTCTGCTCGTCAGCATTGCCACCACTCTGGCCATGGGCCTGACCACCTCGGAAATCGTCTGGAGTGGCTTGCGTTTTGCCAGCGGTCTGACCAGTGCCATTCTGTTTATCATCATTACTGCGGAGGTTGCCGAAACCCTGATCCGTTGCGGCCACAGTCAATGGCTCGGCGGCCTCTACAGCGGCATCGGTCTGGGCATTGCCCTGAGTGGATTGCTGGTGCCATGGCTTGACCGGTTTAACGGTTGGTCCGGGACCTGGCTCGGCATGGGCGGGCTGGCCGTGGCCATGGCCCTGCTAGGCCTGATCGTGGGGCGCAGACACATTGAGGTGCGACCATCGGTACTCGCCCCCTCGGTTAGTCAAAAGCATCAACGATCCCTGTGGCGATTGGCCATGGCCTATTTTCTCGAAGGATTTGGTTATATCGTCACGGCCACTTTCATCGTCGCCATTATCACTGCCACACCCGGCCTGGCGGGATTTGCTCCTTACAGCTGGGTGGCCGTGGGAATGGCCGCCATCCCCTCCACCCTGATCTGGCCCCTTCTGGCGCGACGTATTGGCCATCAAAAAGCGCTGCTGGCAGCTTTCGCTCTGCAAGCCATGGGCATTGTGGTCAGCATCAATGCCACGACCGTTGCGCACGTGTTATTCGTAGCTGTCAGCTTCGGCGCAACGTTTCTCGGCATTGTCGCCCTGACTCTGGCTGAAGGCAACCGCCGCTGGCCAGCGGACACACGACGAGCTGCGGCCATTCTGACCACAGCATTCAGCCTCGGCCAGATGGTTGGCCCAGCCGTTGCCGGAGTCCTTGCCGACGACCACGCAGGCTTTTCTCTGCCACTAACAGTCGCCGCTGGCTGCATTGTCGGCGGTGGCGTCATCATTCTTTTTGACCGCTTTAGCCCTCCCCCCCATTCTTGATTTGATCCAAGGAGAAGACTCATGCCTTACGTACATTTTCGTATCACCAACGAAGGCGCCACCACAGAACAAAAGGCTGCGCTGATCAAGGGCGCCACCCAGCTGCTGGTCGATGTGCTTGGCAAAAATCCAGCGACTACGGTTGTCACCATCGAAGAGGTGGACACGGACAACTGGGGTATCGGTGGTGAAACCGTCACGGTACTGCGCCAGAAAAAAGGCTGACAGACGCAAAGTCGCTTCCGTTTTTCATCAAGAAATAATGTTGAAACGGTTGCCGCTGACGCAGGGCTTCCTTATACTGTCCTCATTTGCCACCCCGTCCGGAGGACCGCCCATGGACCAGCTTCACGTCTGGCTGCAACAGGAGTATTTTGACATTTCACTGCAACGCTATGCCCTCGCTTTAGGCATCGTGTTGTTGTGCCTGATTTTCAAGCGCCTGTTCAGTCGCCTGCTGACCCGTGTCATCTCACCGCTGGTGGATCGCACCGAAAACACCTTTGATGATCTGCTGCTGCAGAGCCTGCGGCGACCATTGGAATTTCTCGTCTTCATCGCCGGACTGTTTATTGCCCTGCAGGTGTTACAGCTGCCCAGCGAACCAACCGACTTGAAGCAACTTGGCCAAGCGCTGATCAAGACCCTGTTCACCTTCAATATCGGCTGGATTCTGTTCAACGCCGTCGATATCCTTGAATGCACCATTGCCAAGTGGGCGCATCATACTGGCTCGCCACTCGATGATCATCTGCTGCCGTTCATTCGCAAATCGGCGCGGCTGTTTATCATTGTGCTGGCCGTTGTGCTGATCATCCAGAACCTCGGTTATTCTATCTCCGGCCTGCTGGCGTCTCTCGGTCTCGGCGGTCTGGCCGTGGCCCTGGCCGCCAAGGATACGCTGTCGAACATTTTTGGTTCAGTCATGATCCTGCTCGACCGGCCATTTCGTGTCGGCGACTGGATTCAGACCGACAATCTCGAAGGCACGGTCGAAGAGATCGGCTTTCGTTCCACCAAGATCCGCACCTTTGCCAAAACGCTGATCACCGTACCCAACAACATTATCGCCAACACGTCGCTGAATAACTACAGCCGCATGCCCAAACGGCGCATCAAGATGAGTGTCGGCGTCACCTACGACAGCACGCCGCAACAGATGCGCGATGCCGTAACCGCCATCCGTACCATGCTAAAAAACCATCCGGCCATTCAGCAGGATTTCATGCTGGTCAACTTCACCGACTTCGGCGCCTCCTCCCTCGACATTCTGGTCTACTGCTTCACGACAACCACGGTGTGGGGCGACTACCTTGATGCCCGCGAGGATGTGTGCCTGAAAATCATGGAGATTCTCGATGGCCTCAACATGGAGATCGCCTTTCCCAGCCGCAGCATTTACATCCACGACAACAGCGACAGCCTGATCGACCCGGATCGACTGGCAACCACCGAGGAGATCGCCTGACATGAAACACGAACAACTCAAAGGGCAACTGATCAAGACACTGGTCGATTTCTTCGACACCGACTACCGCCGCATCACTCATGCCATTGAAGTACTCAAACAGGCCGAACTGCTGATTGGCCACTATGACAACGTCGATGAAGAACTGCTGCTGGCCAGTGCCGTGCTCCACGATGTCGGCATCAAACCCTCCGAAGCGCAACTCGGCTACAACGACGGCAAAACTCAGGAACAATACGGCCCGACCGTGGCCATCGAGCTTCTGCAAGCGATCGGCTTTGATCCGGCCAAGACCCAAAAGGTCGCCGAGATCGTCGGCAACCACCACTCCAAATCACGCTACGACTATGTTGAGCTGGAAATCCTCAAGCTCGCCGACCAGATCGTTAACAAACTCGACAACATCAACTAGACCGTTAGGAACCCGACACCGTGTGGACCGCGCTCATTGAACACGCTCAGCAAAAGCACCGTTTTCTCGACCAGCTCTGCACCCTGTGCAGCGGCGAATTCGTCGGCAAAGGCGGCACCATCCACTGCAAACGCGGCTGCGCGGGCTGCTGTTCTCTCAACGTGCGCTGTACCCTCACCGAAGCCGTGGCCCTGGCACCGCATTTGACTGACAGCCAGATTGAAGCAATCCACCGACATGCCGAAAAGCTCAAGCAGATCGACCGCGACAGCAGTGACCTGAAATCCTTCCTCAAAGCCAGCCGCGACCAAGTCGGCCCGTGTCCACTGCTCGATGAGCACGGCACCTGCTCGATCTATGCATACCGCCCCCTGGCCTGCCGCGCCCTGCTTTCCACCATGGACCCACACTATTGCACGCTCGATTTTTCCACCCTCAGCAGCGAAGAAAAACAAGCCTTCATGGCCCAGCTCGATCAGGACTCCGTCAACTTCCCCACCCACTACCTCGCCATGCCACAGCAGATCGCCCAAGCGGCGGAGATGGAGTGCGTAGCAAAAATGCAAGAGGCATTTGGTGTGGCCGTGACCGGCAATCTGCCATATTTGCTGGACTTGGAACTGACGTTGAAGGTGAGTGCCCAGAGTGTTGAAGGTCGACCGATGCAAGAGGTGATCCCCAGCATCACCAGTGAATCATTTCTGCTTGCGACTGACACACGCTAAAGAGAGCACGTGACCCTCCTTTAAGCGTTTTCCGCCCCCCTCTTTTCAGCAAAAATTAAAACAAACCGTGTCGCAATCATTAAAGCCTATTGCCGGGATTAGTACAGGCTGATACATTTGTATACACTTTTAAGCATATTTAAACATTCATTGCCTGGAGGGGTGGAAAGCCTGATGAAAAGAATTCTTCTTGTTCTCGTGTGTTTCGCATTTATCGTGCTCAATGGCGGATGTGGTAGCGACAGTGACCACAATTCATCAATTAACCATGTTCCGATTGCCGATGCAGGCCCAGATCAGAATGTCGCTCTCGGCACCGTCGTACAGCTGGATGGCAGCGACAGCACCGATCAGGATGGTGAGACACTCACCTATTCCTGGATCTTCACATCGTTGCCCACTGGTAGCAGCGCAAGCCTTTCTGACGACAGCGCAGCACGACCCACTTTTACCGCAGATATGGAAGGTGACTACGAATTGAGCCTGATTGTCAGTGACGATGTTTTAGACAGTCCTGAAGATACGGTTCTTATTACTGCAACGGCAGCAAACTCTGCACCTGTGGCTGATGCGGGCGCCGATCAGAATGTCCTGGTTGATGACGCTGTCAACTTAGACGGCAGCGGCAGTAGTGATGCAGATGGTGATCCGTTGACCTACTCATGGCGCTTCATCGGCGTTCCAACTGGCAGCACAGCAACACTTTCCAACACCTCAGTACAGAATCCTTCCTTTACGGCAGATATCGAGGGCAGCTACCAGGTTGGTCTCGTGGTCAATGATGGCAGTGCCGACAGCACCGAAGCCAGCGCGACAATTACCGCAACGCTTGGCAATGCGACACCTGTCGCCGATGCTGGAGAAGATCAGAATGTCTCCGTCGGTGCCACCGTCAATCTGGACGGCACTGGCAGCAGTGATGCAGACGGTGATCCGTTAACCTATTCCTGGTCGCTCACCAGTGCCCCGGCAACCAGCACGGCAACATTGTCAAACGCCACTTCAGCAACGCCAAGTTTCACAGTAGACGTTTACGGCGACTACGTTTTCAGCCTAACCGTTAACGACGGTGAAGATGACAGTGCAATTGACACAGTGACGATCTCCACACAATTTGCTCAACCCGCAGATCATGTTGCCGTAAACTTCACCATTGACGATTCAGCAAGCGCAACGTATGACGACACCAGTGGCCTGGCCTGGAAAGGATCGTTCAGCTATAACGCGACGACCCGCATCCTGACCTACAACGGTGCCTGGCCCGGCCCTTACGTCCTTGTTTATGATGATGGTCCCTGGACCACCGGAGGCCATGAACCTTCTACCGCGACAGCAAACGACAACATCTGGGGTGTCACCGTATGGATTTCCAACAGCACCGGCGTCACCCTTGAATACGGCGCGATTTCCGGATCAGTAAACGGTTCTGATGGCG
>PKUE01000029.1 GCA_002869685.1 Desulfuromonas sp. | reverse complement strand
CCAGCCTGCTCCAGCTGCAACAGGCAACTTTTTTGCAGATCCACCCGCCATTTACCGAATTCCACTTCACTGGCGATCTCATCCCAATGACCGGTGCCATTGCGAAACCCTTCGCGCACATCTTTACCGACTTCATAATGCTCGGCACTGATACCGGGGCCAACGGCAACCAGCATGGCTTCGGTACGGCAATCAAATTCATTGACCATAGCGTCAATGGTCTTGCCAATCAGACCATTGGCGGCGCCACGCCACCCGGCGTGGATCACAGCGGCGACACGTTGTTCCGGCTCAAAGACCATCAGCGGATAACAGTCCGCAACCGTGACAGCCAGCATTAATCCGGGCTGATTGGTGATGATGGCATCCGCTTCCACATGCTGGAAATGGCTGACATCGTAGTTTTGTTTATCGATAACGACAACATCGTTGCCGTGAACCTGCTTAACCAGCAGCAGATGATGCAGGGGCAGATCAAACGCGTTCAACAGCGTTGAGCGGTTTCCTTCAATATTATAAGGGGCATCCTCGGTGTTAAAACCCAGGTTCAGCGAGTTGTAAGGGGGACGACTCACACCACCATTTCGGGTCGTCACTCCGGCGATCAGACGATTTCCATCACACCAATCGGCCTGCAAACAGCTGATTTTGCCATATTTTTCAAGATTCATAATCGTTCCTCCGTTATCCGTTATCTTCGCTGGTGCAACTCACCGGATCGAAAGCCTGCGCCAAGGAGGACTGTTCTACACCATATTTATCATCGAGGAAAGCAACAATTGACGACAAATCTTCCGGAAGATCCGTGGTGAACTCGATATATTCTTCGCTGCGCGGATGGATAAATCCCAGTAAGCGGGCATGCAGCGCCTGACGATGCAGGGCATGAATCCGCTGACGCACCTCAAGATCATTGATGGCATTGGCCCGGGTCCGATTGCCATACAGAGGATCTCCCACCAGAGGCAGATTCATTTCCGACAGATGGACGCGGATCTGATGCGTGCGTCCGGTTTCCAGACGCATCTCCAAAAGCGTCATTCGATCCGCATCGTAACGGCGCAGGACTTTCCAGTGGGTGACGGCACGCCGCCCTCCCCGTCCACGTGACGTCATTTTTTTGCGCTGGGTCGGATGACGGCCAATGGGTGCTTCGATCGTCCCACGCGCATTCTGAACCTGACCATGAACCAGTGCTACATAGCGGCGTTGAATACTGTGGGCCTTGAATTGCGCCGCCAGATGGTTATGGGTGAAATCGTTTTTCGTCGCCACCATGACACCGGAGGTGTCCTTGTCGAGACGATGAACGATACCAGGGCGTAACTCTCCACCAACCCCACTAAGATCATCACAATGATACAGCAGAGCATTGACCAGAGTGCCCTGTTCATGACCACAGGCGGGATGGACCACCATCCCAGCAGCCTTATTAACCACAATCAGATCGGAATCTTCGTAGAGAATATCCAGTGGGAGTTGTTCGGGAAGCGCTTCAACAGGCTGGGCTGCGGGAACGGTCACCGTTACGGTTTCGCCACCGCGCAATTTGACCCCGGCTTTGACTGCCTGCCCATTGACCTGAACCAGACCGTCATCCACCAGTTTTTTAAGTTGAGATCGCGTCAGCTCGCTCAACTGGCGCGTCAAAAACCGGTCCAGACGCTCAACGGCCTGGCCCGGTTCGATGTAAAACTTCAAATTTTCATCCATTTACCAGATCGAGCTTTCTATTTTCCCGGCTTGCTTGATCATGACATCGACAATCGCCCGATCGAACAGTTGGTCACGCTCGGCAAGAGTTTCGGAAACTCGTTCCGCAAAATGCTCCCGCCCTTCCTGAAGTTCCTCAGCGAGCAGGTCAAAAATATTATCATTCTTGATCCCTTCCGCTACCTTATCAGGATTATACAGGGCAATATCCGACACGATGGCTCGTGCCAGACGGAACGCCAGTTCAGGATCTTCTACACGTCGCGCCATCTACTTCTCCTGTCGATGTCAAAAAACTTGCGCCAGTAAAAATGAAAAAGGGGGGAGCTGTCATCGTGACCTGTGTCTGTTTGGGAAGATTAACCAAAAACCCTCACCTTGTCAAACTCATCAATCTAATTGAATAATTTGGCACTCACTAATTTTCACACGCTTCACCGTCAGACAACTGTCCAAGAAAACGGAACAGGTCGAGATGGCTGCCACGAAAATCGGCGGTAAACTCGTCACTGCGATCAATCAACCAGGTATCCACCAGAAAAGTCGTCATACCCAAGCGACTGGCGGAAAGATCGTGCTCGGTATCATTACCTACCATCAAGCACTGTTCGGGACGGCGCCCCAGCACGGCAAGGATATCATCAAAATAGTGACGATTAGGTTTGCAATAGCGACTGTTTTCAAAACTTGTCACCAGGTCGAAATCCTCCGGGTTCATGCCCCCCCACTCCAGCCGTGCCTCCACGAGGGGCCGGGGAAAAACCGGATTGGTCGCCAAAACCAGTTCCAGTCCCTTATTTCGGCAACGGTCAATCAGACCCTGAGCCAGTGACAACGGTTGAATCAACGGTTGCAATTTGGTCATGTGGTGGACAAAAAAATACTCCAGCCCCTGACGAAACTGGTGTGGCGTAATCCCCAGGTCACTTTCAGCCGCCTGCAGATAAAACTGCTCATTGGTCTGGCTGCCATCGTCACTGTTCAACCGTTCGATGGTCCGATCGATCATCTGCTGAACAAACGGTGCCACCGCCATCTGCGGATCAATGCTATCGGCCAGATACTTCAGGTAGGCCGGCACAAACTGGTGCATATCCACATTGATGAGCGTGCCATCGAGATCAAACAGGACTGTCGTAATTTCTTCCATCATCCGCTTTACATACACCAGAGTAAGACAATAAAAAAGGGAGACAGCAACGAGCTATCTCCCTTTTATGACTCGAAACCCGAAACGGGTTACTTGCTGTGACAGGTCGTGCACTGAGCCATATCTTCAACCTGCTCGTGACAGCCACCACACAGACCGTGACCAGCCGACATGCTGGATACATCGATTTTCGCAGGCTCACCTTCGTGGCAGCTGCTGCAATCGTTATCCAATGCTTCTTTATGCATGTTGTGGTCAAACTTGATAACGCCTTTTGTGGCGCCTTCGTACTTGTAAACCCCTTCCGGAAGCACTTCAACTTTTGTGATCGGCGCGGATGTTCCATCCTGCTGAGCAAGGAACACCGGCACACATGCGAACACAACAGCCAGTACTGCAAACAACAAATTCTTCATCCACTCAACTCCTTTTTTCGGACTACCATAACAATTCATTGAAACTACCAGCCCCCTTTTCTACCCCGAACCCGTGATGATGTCAATTCACATTTAAGCACTTTTCGCTAAAAAACGTCTAAAAACATCTATTTAATCCCCGCTTTCTGTATACGATCTCCTGTTTTCAATCTTCCATCTTTGTCTCAGTCTCGCTATACTGGCAAGTTCAACGGAAAAGCCACACCAACACCGGGGATCTCGGTGTTGGCAACCTGAACCCTTTGCGGCCTGACCGCCACTCTGCGGGGGAAACGCCAATGACTGACAAAACACGCAATTATCTGCTTTCACTACAAAAAAACGAAATCACCGAATATCATATCTACACCAAGCTCGCCAAAAGCATCCGCAGCAGCGAAAACGCCGCAGTTCTTCAGCGGGTCGGCGAAGAGGAACTGCGTCATTACGAAATCTGGAAAAAACACACCAAAACGGATGTCGCCCCGGACCGCGTTAAGTTGTGGCTGTACTATTTGATCAGCCTGATCTTCGGTTTCACCTTCGGCATGAAGCTGATGGAACGTGGAGAAGTTGGCGCCCAAACCAACTACCGTGTTCTCAGTGAAGAGTTTCCCGAAGCCGCGCAAATCGCCGCAGAAGAAAAAGAGCATGAGCTGGAACTGCTGAAACTGCTCGATGAAGAGCGACTGCACTATACCGGTTCCATCGTCCTGGGACTCAATGATGCTCTGGTTGAGTTAACCGGCGTGCTGGCCGGTCTGACCCTGGCGCTGCAAAACACCCGACTTATCGCCCTGGCCGGTCTGATCACCGGCATTGCTGCCTCATTGTCAATGGCGTGCTCCGAATATCTGTCGATGAAAAACAGCAATGGCGAAGACAAGCATCCGCTCAAAGGCGCCGCCTATACCGGTATCGCCTATGTCACGACGGTGTTTCTGTTGATTCTGCCGTTTCTGGTCTTTGACCATTATTTCGTCTGCCTGATTTTCAGTCTGCTGGCAGCCGTCGCTATCATTGCCGGATTCAATTACTATATTTCCGTCGCCGAAGATTTGACATTTAAGGACCGCTTCCGGGAAATGGCCACGTTAAGTCTGGGTGTTGCCGGGCTAAGTTTTCTCATCGGCTATGTGGTCCGGGTTTTCCTTGGCGTCGACATTTAATCGACACAAACAGGGCCGCTACGCGCCGCCATCGACTGCTTTCGGGATACGCGTGCGAACTCGTCCCGGTTTTCTTTACCAGGAGCTCCCATGAATGACGACCAAGCGATTGCACGTCTTATTGACTTCATGACGCCCCAGTTCGGCTCCTTGATCCATACCGGTCCGTGGCTGGTCATTGATCAGGAGCGCATCAATGGTTTTGCCGCAGTCACTGGCGATGAACAGTGGATTCATACGGATCCACAGCGGGCGCAGCAGCAGTCTCCGTATGGTACAACCATTGCGCACGGCTATCTGACCTTGTCACTGCTGCCGTTTTTAACCCAAAGCAACCACCCGGATTTTTTTGAACGCAATTATCCGGGCATGACGTTTCGCGTCAACTACGGCCTGAACCGGGTGCGGTTCCCGGCGCCGGTCAAGGTTGGTTCGGCGCTTCGCGCCAAAACCACCTTGCTAAGCGCGGAACCACGCGGCAACTGCGTCGAAGTTGTGTACTCAATCACCGTTGAGATTCAGGGGGAAGAAAAACCCGCCTGTGTCGCTGAATTTGTTGCCCGGCTTTATCCCTGAGCCATCACCGAACAGGACCCATGATGGATAACATTCGTGAAGAAGTAAAAGAGCTGCAAATTGGCATGAAAATCCGCAACCTGCGTCAGGAACGTCGCATGACCTTGCAGGACCTGGCCAACAAGACGCACCTGTCCAAGCCACTTTTGTCGCAGATTGAAAACAATCAGGTCATCCCACCACTGTCGACATTGCTGCGGATTGCCAAAGCTTTTGCCATCAGCCTCAACTGTTTTTTCGAGGATGAGCGTGATGACACCCAGTGTGTCGTGGTGCGTGCCGGTGAGCAGCACATCCGCCAGTTGCGCGCAGCCCAGAAACACGACGGGCAATCCTACACCTACAACTCGCGCGCCTTTGGCAAAACCCGTCACAATATGGAACCATTCGATGTCGAGTTCTTCGCTCGCGAATGGAGTGACGACCTGCTGGTGCGTCATGAGGGGGAGGAATTCCTTTACGTCCTTGAGGGACAGCTGGAATTTCGTCATGGTGACCAGACGATTCTGCTTAACCCCGGTGACTCGGTTTATTACGATTCTTCTGAACCGCACGGCTATATCGCCCGTGGTGAAACTCAGCCCCGTGCAATCGCTGTGTTATACTCAAAAAATTGATCACCCGACTGTTTTTACTGTAATCACGGAGGAGAGAACACGATGGCAAAGGTTGGTGTTGTTTTATCGGGCTGCGGCGTTTTTGACGGCAGCGAAATTCACGAAGCAGTTATCACCCTGCTGGCTCTCGATCGGGCCGGTGCGGAAATCATCTGTATGGCCCCCAACGCACCACAACTGCACGTGGTCAACCACCTGACCGGCGAGGTCGCCGAAGGGGAAAGTCGTAATATCCTGGTTGAATCCGCCCGCATTGCCCGCGGTGCAATCAAAGACATGGCCACTGTGACAGCCGCCGACATTGACGCGCTGGTACTGCCTGGTGGTTTCGGCGCCGCCAAGAACCTGTGCGATTTCGCTATCAATGGTCCCGAATGTCAGGTGAACCCCGAAGTCAGCCGTCTGGTCAGTGAAGTGGTTGCCGCCAAAAAACCGCTGGCAGCCATCTGCATTGCTCCGGCTCTGATCGCACGAATTCTCAGCCAGGCGGGCAAAGCACCACAGGTGACTATCGGTACGGATCCCGGCACCGCAGAGGCCATTAACGCCATGGGCGCGGTGCATATCAATAAAACGGTGGAAGAATTCGTCGTGGATGAAAATCTCAATATTCTCACCACACCGGCCTACATGCTGGCCGGTTCCATCAAGGAAGCCGCCGACGGAATTGAAGCAACAATTCAGGATCTGATGACCCGGCTTTAACTCCAATATCCCCTGACGGGAGCTCCCGTTACCGTCAGGGGAATCTGATAAACGCCTCCCTGCGCAAAACCCCAGTTGCCCTCAATGGCATCCTGAGGTATAAAATCCCCATTTACCAATCATGTAGCGCCTTGCTGCTCATAATCCATGGCGGGCAACGCCGCCGAATCAGGAGTTTTCGTTATGATTCTCGCTTCAGACCTCAAACGCGGCATGGTGCCTCTCCTCGACGATGCCCCCTGCACTATTCTCGATGTCAGCTTTCAATCCCCCACCGCCCGCGGCGGCAACACTCTGATCAAAACCAAGTACCGCAATCTGCTGACCGGTCAGGTCTTGAACAAAACCTTCAAATCCGGTGACAAACTTGATGAAGCTGACTTTGCCCGCCGTAAAGGGCAATATCTGTATGCCGCCAGTGACGACGGCGGTGTGTTCATGGACATGGAAAGCTATGAGCAGTTTGAAATTGGTGGCGGGATGTTTGCCGACATCAAGGGATTTCTGACTGACGGCCTCGAAGTCATGCTGGGAATCTTCAACGATATGGTGGTTTTGGTGGAACTGCCGATGACCGTGGAACTGACGGTGACCGAAACTGCTCCCTCTATCAAAAACGCTACGGCTACGGCCCAAACCAAAGAAGCGATCCTTGAAACCGGCATGGCCATTCAGGTACCGGGCTATCTGGAAAGTGGTGAGCGGATCAAAGTGGACACCCGGGAGAATCGTTTCATCTCACGCTGCTAGTTATCACGGTCATAAAAGTGTTGTTGCAAGAAAGCCGAAAATATCATTTTCGGCTTTCTTCATTTTGCGGGTCACACCCCAATACCATCCAAAGCACGAGCATAAAACATATTGAGCAGAAAGAAACACGCGACGTCAGTCTTCCACCGCTGGCGCCGAAGCGCATGCGGCCCCAGCAGCCTGATAGCGACGCCGAATATCATTGAGTGCCGTTTCATCACCGATAACGGTCAGACGATCCCCCTCCAGCAACAATGTCCGGCCATTGGGAACAAAGGATTTCCCCTGCCGGGTCAGAAACGCCACCAGACAGCCTTCACCAAATACCACATCGTGCAAGGGCCGACCGACCAGCTCATGGGCAGGGGTCTTGTCATCCAGGCAGAGCAGCAGAAAACGGTCGCTCTGCAGTAGGGCCTCTTTTAGCGCATTACCCTGTCGCGCCCCCAGCCACTGATCGGCAAAGCTCTCTTCATCCACCCGTTCGGCAATTCGCGCCAGAATCCGCAAATGCTGCGTGGGGTTGCTGTCCGCACTGACCAGAAAGAACAGCGCCTTGACAATCTGACAGCCCTCTTCTTCCAGTGTTTGCGGATTATAGCGAGCCATGCGCACGCCATTGCGGGCACGCATCAGAACCAGTTCCGATTGATTGATGGCTGTCGAACGAAAATGGGGCAGCGCGACCCCGCGGGTCACAGGTGTCGCCCCAATGCGCGTACCGACCATGATCTGCTCGGCAATTTCCTCACTGGTTAGCGGAATCACCTTTTCGAGCTTATGGGCGGCGATGGTCAGAGCCGCTTCAAACGAGCATTCCTCTTCAAGATCAACCACCTGACTGCGCAACAGGATCTCATCAAACGGATCATCATCGCGTAACCCCTTCTCTTTGAGAATGCCACGCAGTTCAGTATCCAGCCCCTGGTAGCGTAGGTGCCCCAACCGCTCAAACACGTGAAAAATGGCCCCGGTACGCGCGACACGCGGCTTGCCGTAATAAAAATACCAGCCGATGGACACCAAAATCAGCGCAGCGGAAAACACCATCGACAAGGTGCCCATTTCAACGATGAGAATCAGGGGAAACACAATTCCGGCGATCTGCATCCATGGATAGAATGGCGACTTGTAGCCAGGATCATAGGAATCGATACGACTTTCACGCATGACGATCACAGCGGCACACACCAGGGCAAACATCAGCAACTGGAAAGCACTGGCGAGTTTAGCGATTTTTATCGGATCAAAAAACACAATGATCGTCACCAGCATCAGTAAGGTGACAAGAATGGCATTGGCAGGTGACCCGAAGCGGCCCAGACGACGAAACACTGATGGCAACAGATGATCGCGGCTCATCGCTAAGGGATAACGCGAGGCACTCATCATCCCGGCATTGGCCACGGAGATAAATGCCAGCAGTGCAGCTATGGACAAAAGCAACTCTCCAGTTTCGCCTAACGCATAACCCGCAGCCACTGCCACCGGCGTCAGACTTCCCTGCAGTTCGGCCTGAGGGACCAGTCCGACAATGATGGTGGTTCCGACCAGATAGACGCCAACCGCCGTCGTCAGCGCAAGAATGACACCGCGCGGCAAATTGCGTTCCGGATCCTTGACCTCTTCAGACAGACTGGCGACTTTGGTCACGCCGACATAGCTGATATAGACCAAACCGGCGGTGGACAGAATCGCATCCATCCCCGAAGCCAGGAACCCCTCAAAATGACCCGGTTGCAGCTGCATGCCACCACCGACAAAAAATACCGCCAGCAGTGCCAACAGACCGATCACCAGCAGGATCTGCAGGCGTCCCCCTTTTCCGGCGCCAAACAGACTGAGAGCGCCCAATGCCAGAGCAATTGCCACAGCGACCGGGATGATGTGTAATTCAGGAAAATACAGGGCAATATACGCCCCCATGCCGACTAAGGCGAAGGCAACTTTGAGGATCAGCGCCAACCAGGTTCCGAGACCGCCAATGGTCCCCCAGGCCGGTCCAAGAGCACGATCAAGAAAATAGTAAACACCCCCGGCACGGGGCATGGCTGTCGCCAGTTCAAGAATACTGAACATGGCGGGAAACAGCGGTAGAGCTGCAATCGCGTAAGCGAGAATCAACGCGGGTCCGGCCTGACGCGCAGCCAGTCCCGGCAACAGAAAGAATCCGGCACTGAGCGTCGCGCCGGTTGCGATAGCATAAACATCGAGCAGGCGCAGTTCTTTCTTTAACCGTTTATGCTTGATGGGGTCCGCCATAGGTCTCCTTTCGCTGGCAGGGTACTGTTTACATCATAGTTCCTCCGCCATAAAGCGCAAACAAAAACGGCGCGATCGAATGACCGCGCCGCCAGAAAGGAGCCCCTGTTTTCCTGTTGGTAACATCAGGCCAGAGGCAGGCTGACGATGAATTCACTGCCTTTGCCCGGGGTGCTTTCCACCGCCACCCGGCCATGATGAATCTGGACAATATGTTTGACAATCGCCAGACCGAGCCCACTGCCACCGGCCTGTCTGCTGCGAGCCTTATCCACCCGGTAAAAACGTTCAAACAGACGGGGGAGATGTTCGGCTTCAATGCCACAACCCTGGTCAGACACCCGGATGATTGCCCGGCCATCTTCTTCACCGCAACTAATCGTTACGGTACTGCCCGTAGGACTGTATTTGATGGCATTTTCCAGCAGATTGGTCAGGGCCTGTTCCAACAGGGGACCATTCAGCAAAGACATCACCTCGTGATCAAGTTCCTGTTTCAGGGTGATCCCCACCCCTTCGGCCAGCACCGTGCAATCATTGACCGATTCACTAATCACTTCGGCAATACTGCCCGGCTCAAGATCAAAACGCTCGTTCTCTTCACCCTGTTCAATCCGCGACAGACTCATCAGATCTTCGATGATAACGCTGAGACGCTCCACCTGCCGCTCGACGATTTTGAGAAACTGTTCCGCTTCGTCACGATTGTCCAAGGCGCCATCCAGCAATGTTTCGACAAACCCTTTGATGGCGGTAATCGGTGTTTTCAATTCGTGAGACACGTTGGCGACAAAATCGCGCCGCATGGTCTCCAGGCGCCGCTGCCGGGTCAGATCGTTGAACACCACCAGAGCACCAATGGTCTCGTTACCCATGCCGCGCAACATGGTGCCATGCGCCTGCAGGCATAATTCTTCTTCACCACGGAACAGCAACACATCCTTTTCTATGGTGTCTTCACTGTCCATGGCGTCGGTGATAAAGGACAACAGTTCGGCTTTACGCACCACCTCTTGCACCGGGCGTCCCACCACCAGCTCTGCATTCACTTCAAGCAAATGGGCTGCTGCCGGATTCATCCGCAGAATATTTTGCTTTGAATCGATGGCGATCACCCCTTCGATCATACTGCTGAGCACCGCATCCTGTTCACGCCGCTGTTTGTCAATCGTTGAGATCCGCTCGTTAAGTTGGGCGGCCATTTCATTCATGGTCTGCCCCAGCGCGACAATTTCACTGGACCCGCTGATCCGCAGGCGATGCTCCAGCTGACCGGAGGCATAGCGTTCCGCTTCCTGCTTGATCTGTTCCAGAGGGCGGGTGATTCGCCGCGAAATCAACAGGCTAAGAATGGAAACCAGAACAATGGCGACAATACCACCCACCATCACCTGTTTGCGCAACGCACCCAGGCGAGAGTCCACCTCATCGACGGCCATGGCCGTACGCACCACGCCGGCAATCCGGCTGTCTGTCACCACCGGCACAGCAAGATACATCATCTCTTTTTGCAGGGTTCGGCTGAAACGCTGGGATTTGCCAATCCCTCCTTCAAGAGCGACCAGTACTTCGGGGCGACTGCCGTGATTTTCCATCCGCTTGGGATCTTCACGGGTATCACCGAGAACTTCACCACCGGGCAACATGATGGTTATTCGGGTATCGGTTCTCACCCCGGCCTGGCGACACAAATCGTTGATGAAATCGCGCTCGTCCAGATGGAGGCGGTCTTTGACCTGCAGGGCGATCAGTTCAGCGCGTGCCCGCAGGGCCTGAACACTGTCCTGATGATGGAAATTTTTCAACACGGCGGAAAAATACCAGCCGATCGCCACCACTGCCAGAACAATGACGAGGATAAATACCGGATAGATCTGCCACAGCAATCGACGTGAACGCAGTTTGGCCATAAAAGCGATTAATCCTTAAAGCGGTAGCCCACGCCGCGCACCGTTTCGATGCAATGGCCAAAGCTGCCCAATTTGCGCCGCAATCCGACGATCTGAACGTCTACAGCACGATCTGTTACCGAGTAATCTTCCCCCCGCACGGCATTGACAATCTGGTATCGGGTAAACACCCAACCGGGACGGCTGGCCAGAAAATGCAACACACGAAATTCGGTGTAGGTCAACTCAACACTGCGCCCATCCACCAAAACCTCATTACGACCGGGATGAATCACCAGACCATGCCGTTCAATGACGGCATCGGTGGGGACGTGCTCGGTTTCATCCCCCTGTTCATAACGCCGCAATACCGCTTTCACCCGGGCCAGCAGCACTTTGGGGCTGAATGGTTTAGTGACATAATCGGCAGCCCCCATCTCAAGGCCGGCGACAATGTCGGATTCCTCCCCTTTGGCGGTCAGCATGATAATGGGAATGTCACGCAGATCCTTGTCATTTTTCAACGTCCGGCAGACTTCCAGGCCATCCATACCCGGCAACATCAAGTCGAGAATCACCAGATCCGGTAGATCTTTCTTGGCCGCCTGCACCCCTTCCTCACCAGTCGTCGCCGTCGTCACATGAAAGCCGTCACGACTCAGGTTGTAATGAACCAGGGCGAGGATATCCTCTTCGTCTTCCACAATCAGAATGTTCTTATTCATCGGTTTCATCATCCTTTTTGGGCGATTTAATCCTCACAGTGTCAGGAAATGGTTAGAGAATCGTTAGTGTTACATGTTTTCGGCGATTTTCTGCCCATTTTCACCAGGATGCGACCTCTTCCACATCAAGCCTTGACAATGGCGGCACAGATCAGCCAGTAAAACATTAACAAAAGGGTCAGGCTTGAGGGGGACGTAGTGCCTGAACAATGGCACACATGTCGTCATTTTCCAGCCCGATCTGACAAGCCCGTTTAGCCACTTCATTACTGACCGCAGCATTGGCCAGTGGCACACGGTGATGATCGCCGAGCTGCACGGCAAGACGCAGATCTTTCTGTAGATGTTTTAACGGGAAATTCGCGGTAAAATTGTTGGCCAGCATGGCGCTGCCTTTACCCTGAAACATGGGACAGGCCAGAGCGCCCGCCGCAAGGATATCAAGAAGATCTTCCCCCTTGAGTCCACTGGCCTCTGCCAGCGTCAGCCCCTCACTCAAAGCGGTAATCATGCTGCCCATCATCATATTGACGGTCAGCTTCATACTCGACGCCGCACCAATTTCGCCAAGAAAGACCGTCTTTTTTCCCATGGCGTCAAATCCGGCCTGAGCCCGCTTCATCAAGGACTCATCCCCTGCCGCCATAATCACCAGTTGTCCGTCACGGGCGGGTTGAACCGTCCCGGACACCGGTGCTTCGAGATATTCGCCACCACGTGCCTGAATGGAAATACCGATTTTCTCTGCCGTCTGCGGATCGACTGTCGACATGTCGACATAGCCTTTCCCCGAACCAACACCCTGAATCACACCATGGGGGGAGAAACACACGGCCATGGCCGCTTCCGGATCACTCACCATACAATAGGTGACATCCGCCGCCGCCACGACTTCGAGCGGTGTACTAACCTGGGTCGCTCCCGCTTCAACCAGATTTTTGCATTTTGCTGCGTCACGATTGTAAACCGTCAATTGATGCCCGGCCTTGATCAGGTTCATTGCCATGGGATTCCCCATCAAACCACTGCCGATAAATCCGTACTTTGCCATTTTTTCCCCTTAGTCAAAAAAGTTAAGACGACAGTCCCAGTTCCTGTTTTTCCAGTTTCAATAATTGGT
>PKUE01000145.1 GCA_002869685.1 Desulfuromonas sp. | reverse complement strand
TTCTCACGAATCGGGTTTGCACGCGGATGGCGTGTTGAAGTACCCCCAAAACTATGAAGGTTTTGATCCCAGTGAAGTCGGACTGACTCGCCATATGGTTCTCGGAAAACATTCAGGAGGGCATGGACTGCAGAGCCGACTTCAGCAACTCGGCATCCATCTCGACAACGACAAAGTTAATGTCCTGCTTCAACAAGTAAGAGCTATCTCGCAGAAAAACAAGCGTTGTCTCGCTGATGATGAGTTGTTGAGCCTTGTTGCTCATCCGACGATGATGCCCGGAGTGATCAACGGATGAGCATTGTTGTTGCCACCGCTCAAGACTGGCTGGAATTCAATCGACTGGCTGGTGAGCAGGGGTGGGACGTTCCGCAAAACGAATTGACTTTTTACCCTACAAGTCTCAACAGTTTCAGTTATGCCCTTAAATCAGCAAACCGGGTTCAAGGATTTGTAACTGCCGTTTGTCATGGTAAAACAGCCTGGATTGGTAATCTGATCATCGACCCGGTATTTCGTGGTCAGGGGCTGGGTGGTTACCTGTTCGATTATGTTTTGCAGCAATTGTGGAAGTCCGGCGTCCATTGCGTCTGGCTGACAGCTTCGAATCAGGGGCGGCCCCTTTATGAGCGGCGGGGGTTTGAACTGGTTGATGAAATGGTGCGCCTGCGTGTCGATGGAAGTGGCTCAGAAAATGGAAACGGCCGTCTTGCTTCCGCACAACGTGACACGCTTTACGCCGCAGACAGTGATGCCTGGGGCGATACCCGTTCTGCCATGTTGTCCCATTTAGCAGGAAACGCCGCCCTCATAGAGACAGAAGATCAAACTGCATTGATCCAGTTTGATCCGTTTGGCGGTATTATCGGGCCGTGGTTCAATCGTGGTAATGTCCCATGTACCGATATGAGCGTGATCGAGCAGGCACGAACCTTGTTCACTGCCGATACAACGGTCGTAACGGATCTTCTTGCTTCCAAAGCGGATATTCAAAGTCTGACCCGCGTGGGGACTGTCACTCAAGGTGAAAATGTGCTGATGGCCGTCGGTGATCGATCCTGCTGCCCGCTGAACTCGCTGGTAGCTTTGGCCAGCCTTGGCAGTATGGGCTGATAACGCCCGGCGAAATTCCTCATATCCCACCAACAAATCCTTTATAAAGTGTCGTTGACCTGATCTGACAAAGCTGCGTATAAAAGGGCTGGTTTTTCTGCCGGTTTCCGGCAGTGTAAAAAACTTCAGGGAGGATGATGCGATGCGAGTTGTACTGCAGTGTTGTTTGGGCCTGCTGATTTTGCTGCCGATCATGGCCCAGGCCGAATCAGCTGAGCCGTTATCACCACAGGTGCTTTACCAGGCGGTCCAGAGTGGTCAATACGATCATTTGACGGTGCGAGAATTGCGTGAACTATTCGCCACGCAGGCAGTTGTGCCATGTGCCCCGGAATGTGACGACGCGGTGACGATGTCCAGCGATTCCGTCGTTGATCAGCGCCTGAGTAACGAAAAACTGGCAGCACGTCTTCCTTTCTCGATTATCCCCCATAAACGTAATTATCTGCTGCCGGTCACCTACAATACGCATGTTAATTCTCAGCCTTTTGAAGCTGATGATGACGATATGGATCGTTTTGAGGTCAAGTTTCAGTTCAGCTTTAAAGTGCCGGTCTGGCAGGATGTGATCGGTTCTGCGGATCTATGGGCGGCGTACACCAATCTTTCCTTCTGGCAGGCCTATAACAAGCCGTTCTCAAGCCCGTTTCGCGAAACAAATCATGAACCCGAAATCTTCTTGACCATTGAAAACGATACTCAGCTTTTCGGCCTGACTAATTCCTTGATTCTGGTCGGGTTGAATCATCAATCCAATGGTCAGGGCGGGACGCTGTCTCGCAGCTGGAATCGGGCCTATGTTGATTTTATCTTTGACCGCGATGATTTTGTGATGAGCCTCAGGTCCTGGTATCGCTTTGAGGAAGATAGTGAGGAAGACGATAATCCCGATATTGATCGATATCTCGGTTATGGCGAGTTGAGAATGGGCTATAAATGGCGGGACAATGTTTTCTCTGTCTTGCTGCGTAACAATCTGCGTTGTTCCGACAATAAGGGAGCAGTGCAGGTGGACTGGACCTTTCCACTGTCCAGTCAGCTGAAAGGTTATGTCCAATATTTCAATGGATACGGTGAGAGTTTGATTGATTACAATGCGTCATCCAATCGGATTGGTCTCGGCATTGTTTTAACCGATCTTTTTTAACAGATCTCTGGCTGACTCTTTGCACAGTAATCGCTGTGCAGATGCGTGTTGCAGCGGGCGATAAGACCGGTATACTTGCAGACAATAAATCCGGATTTTAACAAGGAGTTTCTCATGAACAGATGGATTGGGCTGTGTGCCGTTGTTGTTTTGTTGGCAGGTTGTGCGCAACCGATGTCGCGTACTCAGAAGGGTGCTGGGATCGGAGCGGCGACTGGCGCGTTGGCCGGAGCACTGATTGGCCAGGCTGCCGGTGGTGATACAGAAGCCACCTTGATTGGTGCCGGTGTTGGTGCTGCCGTGGGTGCCGGTACTGGCGCCGGTATCGGTTACTATATGGATAAGCAGGAGCAGGCCATGCGTGATGCTCTGGCTTCCGTTGAAGGGGTCAAGATCGATCGGGACGGAAATATCCTTTATGTGACCTTCCGTTCCGACAATCAGTTTGAGGTTGGCTCATTTGCCCTGCGCGGCTCGGCGCAGCAGGATGTTGCCCAACTGGCGATGGTCTTGTCGGAGTATTACAAAACCACAATCCTTGTTGCTGGCCACACGGACAGTACGGGCAGTGAAGAATTTAATCAGACACTGTCAGAGCGACGAGCAACGGCGGTACGCAACATTCTGGTGACAAATGGGGTTGCCGCTACCAGAATTACAACGGTGGGTTTTGGTGAGAGTGCACCCATTGCCGACAACGGTAGCGAGTATGGTCGTCAACTCAATCGCCGCGTTGCCTTGAAAATCACTCCGATCTAAATCACGGAGTGATCATTGGTGTGTTTATCAGTCCCCCTGTTGGCTCTTGCTCAACAGGGGGACTGATCGTTTAGTCTTCCAGAATGGCTTCGAGATGAATCTCGCAGGTCAGATCCTGTCCGGCGTAGGGGTGATTACCGTCAAAGGTGATTTCATTGTCGCCGACAGCCAATACTTTAACTACTTCAACATCGTCACTGTCTTCGGCATTCAACTCCAATAAGTCTCCCACCTCGGGCGTGAAATCATCGGGAATCTGCTCATTGCTCAATGTGAATACTTTTTCCGGATCATAGTCGCCAAACACTTCCTTGGCCACGAGGGTAACCGTTTTGTCGTCGCCGGGAGACATGCCAATCAGTGCTTCCTCAATAGTCGTAAAAAAATCACCTGAACCGATTTGCAAATTCATTGGACCTGGTTCAAATTCCGGATCTGTTTCAAAATCCTCTTCGTCATACGTGGAATCAACGATGGTTCCATCGGTCAGTCGGCCGATAAAATGAAAGGAGACGCGATCTCCCTGTTGTGCCTGTTTCATGTCTTTTTCCTTCGAAAAGAGTGGCGGGAAAGTAAACCCTGTTATCGTACGAAGTTGACAGGATAGCGTCCACTAAAAAGCGCGGGGCGACGAAAATGTAATTTTTTGATAAATGTTCGTGTAATGGTGTGATTATTGATTTTTTGTTTTCCAGATCTCTTCGATGTTTTATCCTTTAATTCCAGTATGTTGTCGTGTTTTTTAAATTGTGTCATTGTTTGATTGACGCGGAGATTTCATTGCCTTATAAAAGGCGAAAAAAAGCCTTTGTCGGGACATTTGTCATGAAAGAGCGGTGCTGAGGATGTCAGCACAGCCGATGGCATCGCGTTGCGCTTCGACAGGCAAATTTTTAGCGGCTGTTTTATGTTGAGAACAGCGCTTTCCCTGATTCGGTGGTTCTTTTGCTCAGAAGAAAAAAGAACGGTATCGCAATTATTCAAGGTAGAACGAACGATGGATAAACAACATCTTCTCCAGTGCATTATTGAAAAAATTACGCTGGATGCCGAGTTGGCGCTGTCGGCAGCCAAAGCTGCCCATGAAGCGGCTATCAATGAAGAAACTCAGCCTGACAACAAGTACGATACCCTCAGCCTGGAAGCCTCTTACATTGCTCAGGGGCATGCCAACCGCGCGCAGGAACTCAAAAAGGCACTTGAGGTTTACAAGAAGCTCGAAATGCAGAACTTTGCCCCTTATGAACCCTTTTATCTGACGGCTCTGGTTGGCATTGAATACGAAGATGGTCGAATTCGCCAGCTGTTTCTCGGTCCGGACGCCGGCGGCTTGAAGGTGAACTGTGATGGTGAGGAGATCGTCGTGATCACACCGGGGTCACCTCTGTGTACGGCGTTGCTGGGTAAGCAGGTTGGTGATGTTGTCAGTGCCGGCAGAGCGACGGACAAAGAGTTCGAAATTATTTCGGTTTGTTGATTGAACCTCGAATCCTGTACTCTCTGAATGAGGATTCGATTAAAAAACGCCATCGTTACGGTCTCGGCATGAAAAACCTTGCTTTTCAGTCGAGGCTCGTGATATAGGCACGTAATACTTTTTCAAATGTGCACCAAATTGGTTGCACGAATCACACAGTTTTTCCGTAAGGGAGTAGAAACATGGCAGAAGGTACAGTTAAATGGTTTAACGACGCAAAAGGTTTTGGTTTCATCGAGCAGGACAATGGACCTGATGTGTTCGTTCATTTCTCCGAAATTAAGGCTGAAGGCTTCAAATCTCTCGCAGAAGGTGAGCGCGTCACTTTTGAGATCACTGATGGTCAAAAAGGCCCTCAAGCTGCAAACGTTGTTAAGCTGTAATCATCGTTTGTCAGAATAGACAGACTAAAAAACCCCACGAACTTCGTGGGGTTTTTTTTTGCGCAGGACAGACTCTCTTATCTCCTGTGAAGCAATGAAAGAAGTGGATGATGTCGCTTTTTCCCGAGGAACTTGTTGTTCTCGATTTTGAAACCAGTGGTATGGCTCCTCAGCGTGGTGATCGCCCAATCGAAATTGGCGCGGTAAAAATTCGCGACAACCGTATTGTTGAGCGTTTTGAAAGCCTGATGAATCCCGGATTTGCCGTTGATTCTTTTATCGAGGAGTTTACCGGAATCACCAATGCTCAATTGGCCAAAGCGCCACCAGCCGAAGAGGTGATGCGCGAGTTTTCCCGATTTATCGGGCGAGTTCCCCTGGTGGCACATAATGCGTCCTTCGACCAACGGTTTTTACAGGCTGAGCTGGAGAGAGTAGGGGATGTGCATCCCCGCCGATTCGGGTGCAGTATGCTGGTTGCCCGGCGTGTTTATCCCGAGGCGCCCAACCATAAATTGGCAACCTTGGTCGCCTATAAAGGGTTGCCCTGTGAAGGAACTTTTCACCGTGCGTTGGCCGACGCTGAAATGACGGCATATTTATGGCTGCAGATGACCTGTGATTTGTGTGAACACTATCAGTGTGATTCCGTCTCCTTTGACATCCTCAGTGGGCTGGGACGGGTCCCGATCAAAAAAGTGGCGCAATATTTCGAAAAGGTTCTCCATCCGTAATCGAGATTCGTTATACTTTCTGAAACTATTATAGTTATTCAGGAGGAAGCGATGGAGATTACCATTGAATATTGCATGCAGTGAAACTACCAACCGAAGGCGGTCAGTCTGGCGGCCAAACTGAAGCAACACTTTGGTGTTGAAACAAAACTGATTGCGTCAAGCGGTGGCGTTTTCGAGGTCACGGTTGATGGTGATACGATCTATTCAAAAAAGCAGACCGGTCAGTTCCCCGATGAGGAGCGATTGATCGCCTCTTTGCTTCAGGAGTGATGTGACTCTTTACCATTTTGCCACCCGTTATGCCGTTTGGGAGCGGATTGCACAAGCGGCAGTGTCGCTGGTTGATGAAGCGGACCTGTTGCTGAAGCAGATCGGTGATATTCCGGTGCTGGCGAGTGCGGCCACCCGCACTTTAGGCAGCTACCATTCCCGGGGTGATCAACCGCGTTTCATCCGTATTCAACTGGCACAGGAACCGGACAATTTGATTCACACCCTTCTTCACGAAGTGGCGCATCTGTGTGACCATCTGGTGACATTTCAGGGACGAGCTTATCGTGGTGGCCATGGTTCGGGCTGGCGGCGCTGGGCACTGGCTCTGAATATTTCGCCGAGCCGTCACGGCCACAGTCCGGCGGTAGCAGCATTGCACCAGCAACGTCTTAAGATTGTGGCGGTGTGTGAGCGCTGTTCTGAGCCGATTTACCGGGTGCGGCGGTTGCCACGGCGTCAGCGTTACCGCCATAAACAATGTGGAGGGCTTTTGCGGCCAGTGGATTGACTGATCGGCAGGTCTATTTTTCAAATTTATTCCGCTTTTCATCGCCGCTGATGTGTAAGCCACAATGCAGGCAATTGCGGAAGTACATCGGAATCATCCCGTTCATGTGGAAAAACTGTCCACAGCTGGGGCACTTTGAAAAGGCCACGACGTTGGCGATAATGGTGACAAAAAACAGCCAGAAGCCAAAGAAGATTCCGGTGACTTTGTCGGAGCCGGAAATTTCCAGTACGACATAGATCATCGGCAGATAGATGGCGATCAAAATCCATAAAAGCAGTCGGCGGCGGCGCAGGGTTTTAAGACCGGCTTCCAGTTCAGCGCGGCTGATTTTACGCGGTTCACTCATGGTTTTCTCCTCAACGCATTTCATTCAATTAAACATCAACAGGGCGTGATAGTAGCTTGTTCGCCCATCTTTCTCAATCCTCAAATCTTTCTTTCACCATAGATGGCCAGGCGTAACTTTTCCAGTGCCTGTTGTAATGTCGCACGGCTGCAGCCGAAATTAAGGCGGATGTGGCTGTTGTCGGCAAACGGCTGTCCATCTGAAAAGCCCAGACCGGCCTGTTCAAAAAACTTCGGACTATGGTCCTCAAGTTGGCTGACGTCGATCCAGGCCAGATAAGTGGCTTCCACCGGGTCCATTGTCAACATTGGCAGGTCATGACGAAGTGTGTCGAGCAACAGTTGATGATTGCCGCGTAGATAGGTCAGCAGTTGTTGACGCCATGGTTCACCGTGTTGATAGGCTGCCTGGGTCGCCGCATAGCCGAGAGCGTTGGGGTGGGGAATCATACCGTGTCCGGCCTGGATAAATCTCTGGCGTAATTGCGGATTGCTGATAATGGCAAAGCCACAATTCAGACCGGCAATATTGAAGGTCTTTGCCGCAGACATCAGTGTGATGGTGCGATCGGCCACTTCAGCAGACAGACTGGCAAACGGCAGATGTGCAGTGCCGTTCAGCACCAGATCACAGTGAATTTCATCACTGCAGATGATCAGATCGCGTTCAAGACACTTCTCGGCGAGAGCCAGCAGTTCACGTCGTTCGAACGCCCGTCCGACGGGGTTATGCGGATGACAGAGCAACAGCAGTCGAGTGTCTTTGGTGATTTCATGGTCCAGCCGGTCAAGATCAAAAGTGTAGCGTCCGGCGATGCGGGTCAGCGGGATATCGCGATGGGGACGGCGACACGTTGCCGGCGCAGCCAGAAAGGGGGGATAGACCGGAGAAAAGGTGAGTACCTCCTGGTGTGGTTCACAGCAGCCCTGGCAGGCGGCATGGAGTGCCGGGACCAGTCCCGGTAACCACACCAGCCATTCAGGGTCAATGTCCCAGGAATACCGCTGTTGCAGCCAGTGTACGACCGCTGCATTGAGTTGGTCCGTCGCCAGGGCATAACCGAACACGCCATGATCCACCCGCTGATGGAGGGCTTTAAGAATCGCTGGCGCAGACGGGAAATCCATATCGGCCACCCACAGTGGGATGGTGTCGGGATCGCTATAGCGGCCCCATTTCAAGCTGTCACTGCCCCGTCTATTAGGGGGATTATCAAAAAGATCACTGGTCATGTCAGACGGAATCCTCTCTGTGACCCCACAGGGTGATATCGCTTTGCTGCCATAAAGCGCTATAGCGATGTCGGTGGAGCTTTCTTTCCAGGCTATAGTGATGGGGGTGTTGGACCATGGTTGCCTGCAACGCGTCTTTGAGGGCTTTTGCTCCGCACACGGGTTCTCCGTCGATGCGTTGGCCGCCGATGCGCTGCTGTGGTGAGGTGATGGCGTCATTCCAGTCGTAACTGGTGGCGATAACCAGCAGCCCCTGCGGGTTGAGTCGTTGGCTCAGGGTGCGCAAAAATTTGCCCGGATCGTAAAGACGTTCAAGAATCTGGCTGACGATGATGAGATCATAACCGTGATAAAGCGGTTTAAGGTTGCACGGGTCTGCTTGTAAAAACGAGACTTTTTCTGCGATGCCTGTCAGATTGAACTGGGCGAGGGTGGCCTGGTGCTGAGAGATCAACTCTCCCTCTTCCACAAGTTGATAGCTGATGTGGCCCTGCTCGGCCATTTCAACGGCGCGACGAATAATGTTTGCGGACAGGTCGATGCCGATGACCTGGTCAAAATAGCGCGCCAGCTCGAAAGAACCGCGACCCGCTTCACACCCCACCTGTAAGGCCCGTTGGCGCAGTGTCGGTCCCAGATGGCGAATGGCCAGCTCAACCAGTTGCTGCATGAAGTTGTCATGATGACTGCTGCCGTAATGATCGTGACACAGCCGGGCAATAGTGGGATCGGTCTCTTTACTCGGTGGCAGTTCAGTCATTGGTTGATCGGATGTCATGTAGCGGAATCCGGCATGCTGATAAAAGTGACGGCGAAAGGCGTAGCGTGCTTCGCGGGTTGCCTCATTGCCTGTCGAGATCCACGATCCCCCTTTGATGATATTGTGCTGACCGTCAAAGGTTGGTGTCGAAAAATCGTCGTAATAGGGGTGAATTCGAAAGCCGGGCAGGCTGTCAACTGCGGTTTCTGTCCATTGCCAGACATTGCCGATGACGTCACCAAAACCGTTGCAGGTGAAACGATCGACCGGGCAGCTGGAAGCGGCCTGAGCAAGGTTGATATTGCCAGGCGTATCTCCAGCGCGGGAATAGCCGGGATTGACCAGATCATGCCAGTGCAGCCATTCCGCTTCACTGGGCAGCCGTACCGGTTGAGCGCTTTGCACCGCTTTCCAGTTGCAGAAGGCTTTGGCTTCGAGATAATTGACTTCCACCGGCCAGTTCCACGGCATGGGTTGCTCAGCAAGCATGGTTCTGAGCTGATAGCCGCGATCCTTCTTGCGCCAGAAACGGGGCATCATGGCCTGTTCATATTGACACCAACGCCATCCTTCATCGGTCCACCATTGCTGTTCTTTATATCCGCCCTGTTCGACAAACGGGCGGAACTCTTCGTTGCTTACCAGATAACGACTCATTTTGAACGGGCTGATGCGATGCTGCTGTTGGCCGTACTCGCAATCCCAGCCGTAATAAGGGTGCTCCAGGGGGCGACCCACGGTGACGCTTCCGCCGGTGACATCCAACAGTGTGTTGTCCGGTGCCTGACCGCATTGTTGCTCAGCCGTCCATAACGGGTGGCAACACAGGTGGGCTAACGGCAGTTGCCGAATCAGCACTGAAGAGGTTTCCAGATGAATACGTTGATGTTAAATGGCCATCATCACCGCCCACCATGGGCTGCCCCAGCTGATTGGAAGTTCCAGTGGCAGGGTTTCGATCAGCGTTTCCACCCTGGTTTTAACCTGCTGGCGATAGTGGTCCACTTCGGGAACCGTGGGCCAGTCGTAATGGGCTTCGTTGAGGTCATCCCACGACATTTCATCAACACCAATGGCAAACATTGACTCGAAGTGGGGAGTAATCCGTTGATCGATAAGGCGGGCGACGGTCAGCTTGTTGACATAAAAAGCGGCCGTGTGACCATAGTAAAAGATCAGCGGGTGGCGCAGAGGGTCGGCACGCAGGTAAAAGCTTTCCTCAAATCGCAGTGTTTCATAGAGTGCTGTGTCGATGGCATAGGTCTGTCGGAAATAACGGAGAATTTCCTGCCGTTTTTCTTCTGGATCATGGCCGGTAAGAGTCGGCATGGTGGTTTGCTTGAGTGTCGGGTCGTTGTGCCAGTGCCGGGTGTCTCGTTCGATCATGGATGCTCCTGTGCTGTTGCGCGAGTCGCTTTGGGATGAGTATGCGTTTGAGAGTATAACGTTTAATCCGTCAGAATGAAAATCCTAGCATGAACACATAATGAGCAAAGGACGTCGGTGTTGTCGGGAGCGTGTGGTAAACTGAGCAGGTATACGAAGGAGGAGAGATGTTTTTTGACATTGTAGAAATCGTCCTGCCGGTTTTTCTGGTGATTCTGCTCGGCTGGTTTTTACGCCGCATTGGCTTGATCGATGATCTGTTCTTACGTCAGGTCAACCGGCTGGTTTATTACGTCTGCCTGCCGTTACTGTTGTTCTATAAAATTGCCACCGCAGACTTCGGAAGTAATTTCAATGTCACCCTGGTGGCTGCAACAATGACATGTGTCGTCATTGGCTTCCTCGTCTCTTACGGTTATGCGGCCTGGCGACGTTATCCTCCCGAAAAACTGGGAACCTTTGCACAGGGGTCATTTCGGGGCAACCTTGCCTATATGGGATTGGCCATTGTGTTCAACGCTTACGGTGATGAGGGGCTTACCCGTGCCAGTGTGCTGATGGGGTTTCTCGTTCCGTTGTACAACCTGCTGGCCGTTTCAGCGTTGTTGTTGCCCCATCGCCATGCCGCTGAAGGTCGTGGCTGGAGGTTCTGGTCGATGCAGGTGATTGAGAACCCGCTGATTCTTGCTGCCTGCCTGGGCTTGGTCTGGAGTTACTTTTCGTGGTCCTTGCCGGTTGTGCTGGAACGGGGGTTGAACATTTCCACCGGGATGACCTTGCCGTTGGCCCTGTTGTCACTGGGAGGGGCGTTTTCCCTCAACCGCTTACGTGGGGATTTGATCTGTGCCGGCATGGCCATGGCGACCAAGTTGCTGTGGATGCCGCTGCTGGCGTTTGTGTTGCTGCGTCTTGGCGGCGTTTCCGGTTTGGATCTGCATGTCGGCGTGCTGTTGTCGGCGGCGCCGACGGCGATGGCGACCTTCATCATGGCTCAGCAGATGAAAGGGGACAGTGAACTGGCCGGGTCCATTGTTGTCATGTCGACGGCCGCCTCGTCGTTAAGTTACACCCTGATCCTCTTCCTGCTGCGCACGGTTGTCTGAGGTTTCAGACATGTCATGATCATAACCTTGATGGCTATGGTTTCTGCTCTGCGCATCGGTTATTTCAATGTGATACGTTGCGAGATGAGGGATTGTCCATTATTCTCAAATAAGAACCTGAACCGATTGCAAGAATTCCCATAAACATAAGAAAAGAGGAGGATGTATGAAAAACCGACTGATGTGTGTGCTGTGGTTGTTTTTGGCGGCTCTATTGATCGTTCCTGCCGGGTCTGCATTTGCTGCCAAAAAACGCTTGGCTTTTTCTGGCGGACCTGACGGAGGAACCTTCCAGTATTTCTCCAACGGCATGTCAACTCGTCTGTCAAAGGATCTGGCAGATGTTGAAGTCACCAATATGGCCTCAGCCGGTTCCGTGGAAAATATCCGCCGGGTCAATTCCGGTGATGCCGATTTCGGCATTGCTTACTCCGGTGACACTTATCTGGCGCGTCACGGTAAACTGCCGAAAGATCCGACCCAGTACACCAATGTCCACGCGATCTCCTATCTGTATGGTGCTCCCGCGCATCTGGTGGTTCTGGAAAACAGCGGAATTACCAAAGTTGAAGACCTCAAAGGGAAACGTGTGGCAGTTGGTGGGGCCGGCTCCGGTGCCGCTGCTTCGGCGCAACGTTATTTCACGGCTCTGGGGCTGTGGGACAACATGAATATCGAGTTTATCGGCTACAGCAAAGCCGCTTCGGCGATGGGTGATCGTTTGATTGATGCCATGTGGGTGTTTGCCGGTTTCCCGAATGCTTCAGTGATTCAGGCGGCGGCCAGTAACCGGGTGCGTGTTCTTTCGACGGTCTCTGCTGGTGAAAAAGCCGGATTCTTCAGCGAATTCCCTTTTTATACTCAGGTGACTATTCCTGCCGGAACCTACAGTGGTGTTGACTATGATGTGACGACTTTCCAGGATTCCGCGTTGTGGATTACCAATGCGAATCTTGATCCCCAGTTGGTCTACGATGCGACCAAGAATATTTTCTCTCCCCGTTCGTTGGCGTACCTGATCAAAGTGAAGAGCACGGCTAAAGCGATGTCCGTCGAAGGTGCTCTAAGCGGTATCGTTACGCCTGTCAGTGAGGGGGCGGCGAAATTCTGGCAGGAAAAAGGTCTGACATTGAGTGCAGCACAAAAACCCTAAACGAAACGTACGTTGTCGAACGGAGCCTTATGGATACCAATAGTCCGGTTTTGCCTGATCTTGATGATTCTGAACAGGAACGCCTGCAGGAATTGATGGAGAAAGACAATCGAAAACACCGTGTTCCCACAGGAGTGTGGCGATGGATCGTTGCCGCTCTTGGGGCAGGGATGGTGTTGTTCTATTTTTATGCTGCCGGATTAGCCGCTGTTGCTACTCAGTTTCATCGCGGTGTCTACGTCTTCGTCACCTATGTTCTGGTATTTTTGCTTTATCCCTCAGGCCGCCGCACCATGCGCGTGGTTCTGACGGTTCTCATCAGTGTTTTATGCAGTTCGATGCTGGCCGTGGTGTTGTTTTATGACACCACGGCCCAGTT
>PKUE01000115.1 GCA_002869685.1 Desulfuromonas sp. | reverse complement strand
TACATCACGGTTTCATCGCGCTGATTTTGCGCTGAGTAGAACAGGTCCACCGAGGGCATGAATTCGCCGCGGCGATTGCGCACCCCCTGTTGCTGTTCATTCATAGCGGCCTGATATTCACGCACCAGATAGCGCTGTGAAGCGGCGGTTTTCTGCAGCTCACTGACCGTCCATGCCGAAGCCAGACTCGGCAGAGCCGTGATCAGAAGGAGAAGTGTGACAATAAAAGGTTTATTCCGCATTTTCAGCCCTTTCACGATGAATAAAGAAGGCCAGTAAGGCCGGAATGACAAACAGGGTGAAGATCGTCGAAACCAGCAGGCCGCCAAGCAATACACTCCCGATACCACGGTACAGCTCACTCCCCGCGCCGGTGGACAACACCAACGGCAACAGGCCGAACAGACTGGTGGTGGTACTCATAAAGATCGGCCGAATCCGGGTGCGAACCGATTCGCGAATCGCCGGAATGCCCTGTAACCCCTCAAAACGCACATTGTTCAACGACTGATGAACAATGAGGATGGCGTTGTTAACCACGGTGCCGATGAGAATAATAAAACCGAGCATGGTCAGAATGTAAAATCCCTGCGGGGCAACGAACAGGTTAACCGCTTTGAGACCGATGAAGCCACCTGCCGCTGCCAGCGGCACACTGAACATGATGATCAACGGATAGAAAAAGTTCTCAAACAACACGGCCATCAGCAGGTACGTGATGATCAGGGCCAGCAGCAGGTTCCACTGCAGGGCCTCGCGGGTTTCCACCAGCTTGTCGGCGTTACCGCCGATGAAAATCTGCGTGCCGTCCAGCTTGCCGGCGTCACGCAGTTGCGCGACCAACCCTTCAATGGTTTCCGTCGCCTGCTGCAGCGGGATCTCTGCGGACGGAGTGACCTGCAAAGTGATATTCCGGCGTCGCTCGTAGTGGTCGATCTGGGTCATGCCTTGCTCATATTGCGCCTCGGCGATGTCGCCGACGCGGATCAGTTCACCATAGCGGTTGACGATGGTGCTGTTGAGGATATCTTCCGGGCTGCGCACGTCGGCATCACTGGCTTTGACCACCAGATCCACCTTCCGGGTGCCGTCCGGCATGTAGTCGCCGATCTGGCGGCCATCCATCAGCACGTCGACATACTCACCCAGTTCGGTCTCGGTCAGACCGTTGGCGACCAGTTTTTTCTTGTCCGGGATAATACTGACTTCCGGATAGCTGATCTCCAGCGACGGAACCGGACGGATCTGCGATTGGGGAATCGCCTGACTGATCGCGCCGTACAGGGTGCGACCGGCATTGACTAAGGTGGCCAGTTCCGTGCCGGTGATGTTGACTTCGACAGCGCGTCCTTCACCGATATCACTTTCGAAAATACCCGCCTGCAGACTGACGCCGATCATGTCCGGGATCGAGTTCATCACCCGGGTCATCAACGGCATCATACCGCGTGCTTCGGTTTCGTGAGTGCTGAGGGAACCCATGATATTGAGATCGGGGGTGGCGACAAAGAAGGTGGTTTTGATCTGGGGAATGCCGTCTTTCCAATCTTCTTTGACGTATGGTTCCACCTGTTGATAGACGTATTGCCCGATTGATTCCCGTTTTTCCACCGACAGTCCCGGTGGCGGAATCAGAATATTCATGATCAGGTTACGGTTGCCCTGGGGCAGGTATTCTGACTTGGGCAGCAGAATCCAGGCCACAGCGGCAGCCGTCAAGGTAAGCAGGGTTACCGTGAGCACCCGTGTCGTTATCGATTTCAGGGACAGGTCGGAAATGCGCATAATGCCATCGACAAAGCGCTGGCCAAAGCGGCCGAGGCGATCACTTTTCTGCTCAATGACCGGGCGGCGCCCATAGACCAGATTGGCCAGACAGGGAATGACCACCAACGAGACAATCATACTGAGCAGAATGGCAAAGGTGATGGCGATGGCAATGTCGCGGAACAACTGACCCGCTTCCTGTTCAATGAAAATAACCGGCAGGAAAACGGCGACGGTGGTTGCGGTAGAGGCCAGAACCGCACCGAATACCTCAGAAGCACCGTCGAGGGAGGCATTGAATGCCTTCTTGCCCATCTGCCTGTGACGGTCAATATTTTCCAGTACGACGATGGCACTGTCGACCAGCATACCGATGGCAAATGAAATACCCGCCAGACTGACAACGTTGAGATTACGGTGAAAGACCCACAACGAGATAAAGGTACCGATCACCGATACCGGAATCGCAATGGCGGTAATTGCCGTGCCGGAGACACTGCGCAGGAACACCAGCAGCACGACAATCGCCAGCAGGCCGCCAACCAGCGCATTCTGTTTGACAATGCCGATGGCGGTATTGATGTAGGGTGTCTGGTCGTAGACCCAGTCGAAAAACAGGCCGTTGTCGGCCAGCAGACCGGCATTGAGCTCATCGACGGTTTCGTGGGCACGCTGGACCAGATCGATAACGTTGGCGCCTTTTTCCTTACGAATGCCGACAACAATGCACGGTTTACCGTTGTTTTGTACGGCAAAGGTGCGTTTTTCAAAACCTTCCTGAGTCGTGGCGACATCGCGCAGATAAACGCGCTTGATGCCGTCATCCACCAGAACGACATCAAGGGGGTCCTTGTCATTCTGGAAGCGACTGACGGTGCGGATACGGTAATCTTTTTTACCGATACTCAGATTACCCGCCGAGGTGTTCTGATTGGCTTCCTGCAGCGAGGTGGTCACCTGGCTGATGGTGATGTTGTGGCGCGCCAGCTTCTCGCGGTCGACCACCACCTGCAGCTCTTTTTCCGTACCACCACCGACAAACAGCGAGCCGACACCGTCGATCCGTTCCAGATGCTGTTCCATTTCGTTGTCGTAAAACGTCCGGTAGTGGTCAATGGGGGTCTCGTTGCCCTCTTTGGTTTTGAGCAGCAACCAGATGACCGGTGAACTGTTGGCACCAGCTGCTTCGATGATCGGTTTATCGACGTTTTCCGGGTAGTCACCAACCTCGTCCAGTTTGTTGGCCACACGCAGCAGAGCATTGTCGATATCAACACCCACCTTAAACACCAGGCTGATGGTACCGTAGTTGTTGTAACTGGAGCTTTCCAGGCTGATTAGGTTCTGCAGACCTTTGAGGGCATCTTCCTGATCTTCAATGATCTCCTGTTCAATATCGTAAGGTGTGGCTCCCGGCCAGGTTGTGGTGACCGTGATTTCCGGCAGTTCCACATCCGGGGTCAACTGGACCGGCAGTTTATTGAGGCCGATGATGCCGAACATGAGAATCATGATGACAAACACCGCCACAGAAACCGGTTTTTTAATGCTGTAATGAAGAACGCTCATGGATTATTCCTCTACGACAGTTACGGCTTGATCTGGGCGCAAACGCTCGTTGCCCTCGATAACAACAGGCATCCCTTCCTGGGTGTAGGGGCTGGTAATTGATGCGTTATTGCCACTGAATCCGATGACTTCAATGGGAACCAAGGCCGCTTTGCCGTCTTTGATGGTGTAAAAGAAACGTTGTCCGTTAAAGGTGACCAGGGCATCACGCGGGACCAGCAGTTGCTGCTGCTTGGCACCGATGGGCAGAGTCACTTCCGCAGACATGTTTTCAAAGGGTTGGGTGAAGTTGTCGAGTTTGATCCGCACATAAAGGTTTTTGGTCTGGGCGTCGGCGCCAGGACGGAATCCTTTATGTGTTCCGGTCAGCTCTGCTCCGGTCGCGGTGATTTTAACCGCAATCTCCTGGCCGACAACACTGAAGGGCAGCAGTTTTTCGGCAACGGGAACCTGGATGTAGATATCGCTCAACGCACCGAGACGGGCGATGGCGGTACCGGAGGTGATCCAGTTGCCGACATCGACATTTTTGTCCAGCACTTTGGCCGAAAACGGCGCCAGAATGACGCTCTTCTTCAGTTGCAGCTGAGCGGACTCGAGTTCTGCTTCGTAGGCGGCCTTCTGGGCCTTTACCTCAGCAACAGAGTAAAACAGCTGGTCGTAGGCCGTCGCACTGGTTGCCTGTTTTTCCAGCAACTCCTCATAGCGCTTCAGATCCTTCTGGCTGTGATCCAGTTGCGCCTGAGTCAGGGCGATCATTGCACGGATGCGGTCGATTTCCTTGCGGATAAAATCGGTATTCAGCTCGATCAGCGGCTGCCCCTTCTTGATACTGTCCCCTTCCTGAAACAGAACCTTGTCGACGCGTCCGTTCACCTCGCTTGACAGTTGACTGATCCGGTCAAAGTACAGTGTGCCAATAAACACCTTGGTCGGCGCGGCAGTACTCGCAGTCAGGCCGGTAGTCTTGACAAGGGCTGCCGGAGCCTGTTGTTGAGCCCAGACTGGCAGGCTGGTGCATAAGATGAGCAACAGAGAAACAACGTAACGCATGTTAAACCTCGTGATGTTTGGGTGGTGGGGCTGATGGAGCCAGCGCTGAAAGGCAGAGCTGGATCGCATGCTCGTTAATATCCGGAATGGGGATCTCCTTGAGCAGCTGGACGTGGGTTACGCCATAAAAAGCGGCATCAAGGAACCAGGCCGTTTCTTCTATCGGCAGGGGTCTGATAGAGCCATCCGCAATCCCTTTGCGTAAAAAGAGACAGAGTAGAGCTATTTTGTGCTCGAGAAAGGTGTTGAGTTGGTTGCGGCAGAGGTCGCCTTCGCGCTGCGCCGCTGACATGTCGCGAATCAGCGTCTTCACTTTCTTTTTGTGTTGCTGCACGATGGCCAGGTCTTTACGCAACAACTGTTCGATACATTGATGTCCGGTGTGGCGAGATTTATCAATGCTGTTGTGGGCGTCGATGGTCTCCTGCAGCAGCTGATGAAGAACCTCATGCAGGATACCCTCTTTGCTTTTAAAGTGATAGAACACCGTCCCTTGTGCCACATGGGAATTGGCGGCAATCTCAGCCGTTGACGTGTCAGAAAATCCCTGCTCGGCAAAGAGATCAATCGCAGCATCGATGATCAGGTCTTTTTTGCATTTCATAGTGTACCTCGACTAAAAAACTGAGTGACTAATCAGTCAGTACGCTTGTTGCGCGTTGAAGTCAAATTATAAATGATTAAATTCAGTTAGCTGTTGATGAGGCAGACAGGGAGGACAGGAAGAATTTCAGCCGCCATAACAATAAAATCGCAGCGGTGGAGAGACCGCAGATCAGGCCGATCCAAAAACCCCGTGCCCCCCAGTTAAAGTAGAGTCCCAGCGTGCAGCCGATGGGCATGGCAATACCCCAGTAGGCCGAAATCTGGATCAACATGGGGATACGGGTGTCTTTGCAACCGCGCAACGCTCCGGCACTACTGACCTGAATAGCATCCGGTATCTGGAAGATGGCGGCATAGAGCAGCAGAGAAGCCGCAGCATCCAGAAGCTGGCGATCATTGGTGTAGATCGCAACACACGTGTGGGGGAACAGGCCGATGACCGTGGCACTGATCAGTGCCAGCCCCAGAGCAGTTAACAGGCCGACCCGTGCTGCACGGCGCGTGTGTGCGGGGCGTTGGCGCCCGACAGTAAAGCCGATTCTCACCGAGATTGCCGTTGCGATGCTCAATGGAATCATGAACAGCATGGAGGCAAAGTTGAGGGCGATCTGATGGGCGGCAACACTCTGCGCCCCGAAGCGGGACAGCAAAATGGCGATAATGGCAAAGACGCTGCATTCAATAAACAGGCCGCTGCCGATGGGCAGACCCAGTTTAAGAAGTTGTTTTTGGACACCGAAATTCAGGCGATGATGCCACAGTATCGTGGAGAAATGGCGTAACTGGTGGTGGCGGCGAAAAATCACAAACATGCCCAGACACATGCCCCACATGGTCAGGGCCGTCGCCGGTCCACAGCCGACACCGCCCATGGCTGGCAGCCCGAATGCACCAAACACCAGCAGGTAGTCGGCGACAATGTTGATGGCCAGACCGAAAAAGCTGACGATCATGCCCGGGCGCGTCAAGGACATCCCCTCGCTGCTGTAGCGCAGGGCAAAGCAGATGCCGATCGCCGGGAAACCCCAGGCTACGGCGGACAGATAGCGGGTGATCAGCGGAATCAGGGTGGCATCAACCTGGAACAACCACAGGAAACTTTCGGCCTGGTATAAAAAAACACCGGCCAACACACCGGAAATCAGGCCGAGGTAGATCCCCTGGGGGATCAGAGCATTGATCTCACCCGGTTGGCGGGCACCGTGTGCCTGAGAGATGGAAGGGGTCAATGCGCTGAGGATACCGAGCAGAAACAACAGCACCGGGAACCAGATACTGGAACCGATGGCGACAGCCGCGAGATCTTCTGAACTGACCCGGCCCGCCACCATCGTATCAACGAAGCCCATGCTTGATTGCGCCAACTGGGCGAGTATTAACGGAATGCTTAACCGGGTCAGGCTCAGCAATTCAGCATTGAACAGTCGGAAACGGCGTGGGGCAAACAGCATGGTGGCCTCAATGGCGGTGAGTGGTGGCATATGATGACAGCCACAGACAAAAAAACAGGTCTTTCCACCGGAATGGAAAGACCTGTTTGAATAGCAGAGATGTGGCCGTTTGTCAAAATTCGATCAGGTCGTCCCGATCATCCTTGTAACCAATCATCGGCGCTGTTGCTGCCGTGACGGTGCGGGCCGAACGCGGGTCGATCTGAAAGCGGCTGAGCAGCTGGCGCAGCGTGTTGGCCTGATCGGACAGTTCGTCCGATGCCGCCGCACTCTCTTCAGAGCTGGCCGTGTTCTGCTGGGTCACGCGATCAATCTGACTGAGTCCCTGATTGATCTGGTCAATCCCGGAGGCCTGTTCCTGCGAGGCCAGGGCGATCTCGCCAACCAGACCGGTGACCTTCTCGATACGGGTGACGATCTCGGTCAGAGCGTCCGAAGTTTTTTCGGCCACGGTCTGACCGTGCTTGGCTTTGCTGACCGAACTCTCAATCAGTGACGAGGTTTCCTGGGCGGCCTTGGCACTGCGCGCTGCCAGATTGCGCACCTCCTCGGCGACAACGGCGAACCCTTTGCCGTGTTGCCCGGCACGTGCGGCTTCGACGGCGGCGTTCAGGGCGAGCAGATTGGTTTGGAAAGCAATCTCGTCGATGACCTTGATAATATTGGCGATGTTTTTGCCCGACTCGTTGATGTCGTCCATGGCTTCATTCATGGCACTCATCTGGTTCATGCCGTCATTGGCGGCCTGATGTGCTGCCTTGGACAGGTCGCTGGCGGTGGTGGCACTGTCGGCGTTGTTGCGGGTCTGCGAAGCCATTTCCGCAATGGAACTGGTGATCTCCTGCAGGGATTCTGCCTGCTGAGTCGCTCCTTCAGACAGGGATTGGCTGGAACTGGCGATCTGGACGGCGCCATTGCCGATCTGGTCGGCAACCTGTTGAATTTGAGTGATCAGGTCGGTTAGGTCGGCACCAACTTGCTGCAGGGTGGTGCGCAATTGATCCTGATTGTCGTAAGGGGTGATGGCAAAGGTCAGATCACCCTGGGCCAGCCGCTCCATGGCAGCGATCACTTCCTGTTTAAGATTGTCGGAAAAGGTGTTCATGGCCTGAGCCATTTTGCCGACCTCGTCCATACTGCGGATGTCGAGCCGTTTTTCCAGATGGCCGTGGCGCAGTTCTTCAATCATGACCACCGCTTCTTTGAGGGGATTGGCCAAGCGGCGTGACGTGATAAAGCCGAAACCGAGTGCCATGACAACGCCGATGGCGATGGCCGTGACCGAGGTGGTCTTGCTGCGGCTGGCGCTGGTCACGGCCTTCTGTCGGGCCTGATCGGTTAACTGGTTGTTCAGGGTATAGAGCTGATCCAGGCTGCGATCCACTTTAAGCAGGGCCTCGCGTTCAACACCCAAAGCAATTTCGGTGGCCTCGTTCAACAGCTCCGACTGTTGTTTGGCGATATTGCTGGCATCGATAAATTCATCTTTGATGACGGAAAGTATCGGCATGACGATGTGGGTATAGGTTTCCGAAGCTTCAAGGATGTCACCTTCAGCAATGTAACCGTCAATCTCGGCGCCAACATCATGCAGTTCTTCGTGTGACGGCATGATTTCGTTCAGGGCTTTACGCAGCTCGGGGCTGTTGGTCTCAAACTTCAGCAGCCATTTGCCGAAATTACATTTGGTCGGGTTCAGCTGGCCGGTAAAACGCTCCTCGTGCTCAATGGCCGCTCCCAGTGCACTGACCCACTCAAAGTGATCCATGAACATCTGATTGAGGTCGCTGGACAACCGGCCGATGTGGTCGAGATTGATCTGTTCGAACAGCTGCAGCAGGCTGGCCTGCTGCTGTTGCCATGCTTTCAGATTGCGTTGTACCTCGCTCCAGGTTTGCGCTTCCTGAGTGGTTTTTTCCAGGTTGGAATAGGCTTGAACCGCGTCGTTCAGCTCATTGTCGAGCTCGCGCAACGACTCAAGGGCGCTGTGGCGTTGCTGTTGTGACAGGTCGGGGATTGCCAGAGTGCGTTCTTCCGCTTTAATGGCATTGAGTTTCTCCATCATGACGCCAATTCTGCGCACACTGGGCAGGCGGAGGTCGCTGACTTCATTGAGGGAAGAATTGGTGGCATTGATGCCGAAAATGCCCAGGCCGCCGACGGTGGCACATAACAGGGCCATCAGGAAAAAAGAACCGAGAAGTTTAATCTGAATCGACATGGCTCGCCTCACTTTGACAACTATGAGTTAATTTTTGAGGTGTATTTTATTAGTTGTATACAGTTTCGGAACGAACTCTACCATATTGACGGGAGGCAGGAAAACTTTTTTTCCAGGGGAGACCTCGCAGGTGGTTGATTTTGCGCTACAACCGCGAAGGTTTTTGCGCGATCAGCGAAAGCCGATGAACGAAAGCAGCTTGCCGGAATATTTGTTGAGCAGGTGAGTGCGAGGCAGAGTGGGAAAGACAAGGGGCTGGCGGCGGTCAAACTTTTTCAGTTCTTCGAGCAATTCGGGGTTGGGCCCCAGTTTGATGCCGCGACGAAAAATCTGCATCGCCTGCTCTTTGCGGTTGGCGTTCATGTAGATACGGCCCAGATTGAGATAATGGGCGCTGTTGTGGGGTTCGTCGCGCAGGGCGCTCTTGCATAAAGAGATGGCCCGTTGATGCTGCCCCTTGACTTTCGCCAGACAATAGGCGAGATATGACCGCGACAAGGGGGTGCTGTGCTGGTCGTTGGCCTGCTCAAACAACATCAGCGCTTCAACCGGGCTGTTATGTTTTAATGCTTTGATTCCTTTCTGGAGCAGTTGCGCGTAACTTTCCACCATGAGAGGTCACCACCTTTGGTTTTTTTTGTTCAAAGAGTGTAGCGAGTTTATACCCGTTCAGGGCTTGCAGCAAGAGGATGGATTTTTTTTTATGCAATCGCTTTTTACACAACCGCAACCTTTTCGGGCTGTTATCAGAGATGATCAGGGGCAGCAGTGGCTGTCTTTTGCGGATCCCATTCAGCTGATTTGCACCGATGAACCCGCTGCCGTGGTGGATTGCCTGAATGCTGTCGATGCCTGGGTCGCGCAGGGCTATTACGCTGTTGGCTGTGTCAGCTACGAGGCGGCTGCCGGGTTGCGTTCCGATTTTCAAGTCAGAGCGGCAGAGCATTTTCCGCTGGTGTGGTTTGCCATCTGTCGTGAGCCCGTGACGGTCCGTTTGCCGCAAGCCGATACGGCAGCAACTGCTCGGTTATGGTGGCCCCAGTGTCGTCAGCGCGACTATGAAAGGGCGATTGACCAGATCCATCAGGCGATTGCTGCCGGAGAAACCTATCAGGTGAATTTTACCTACTCACTGCACAGTCGTGTGGATGAGACGTTTGATGCCTGGGCCTTGTTCTGTCAGCTCAATGACCGTCAGCAGGGGCGCTATGGTGCGTTTATCGAGTCGGTGGACTGGACCCTGTGTTCGGTGTCGCCGGAACTGTTTTATACGGTGGCTGGCGACATTATTACTACACGTCCGATGAAGGGAACGGCGGCACGCGGAGCTACGCCAGTGCAGGATCGCCGGGTGGCGGAGCAATTGCAGAGCTGCCCGAAAAATCGGGCAGAAAATCTGATGATTGTCGATATGGTGCGTAATGATCTCGGCCAGATCGCTGATACCGGGACGGTGACAGTGCGCGATCTGTTTGCCTTGGAGAGTTATCCAACCGTATGGCAATTGACCACAACCATACAGGCTCGGTTGGCCGTCGGCAATGGCCTGGCCGAGCAGTTTCGCGCCTTGTTCCCGTGCGCGTCCATCACCGGTGCACCGAAAAAAAATACCATGGCCTGGATTCGCCGTTTGGAAACACAACCGCGTGGGATCTATACCGGGGCGATCGGGTTCGTTGCGCCGCAGGGACGCAGCCAATTCAATGTGGCCATTCGCACTGTGGTTTATGACCACCGCCAGCGACAGTTGAATTATGGTGTGGGGGGCGGGATTGTCTGGGATTCATGCCCTGAGGCGGAGTGGCGTGAGACCCGAATTAAAGCACAGGTGTTGCCTGGAGTGGGCGATTTCCGCTTGCTGGAGACATTGCTGTGGCAACCGCACGGTGGCTATGCTCATCTGGATTACCATCTTCAGCGGCTGGAAAACAGCGCCAGTGAACTCGGTTTTCCGCTGGATCGCTATCAGCTGCGCCAACAGCTGATTGAGGAAGCTGCAGCGCGTGGCCGCTGTTGCTGGCGCGTGCGGTGTCTGCTCGACTCGACCGGACAGGTGGAATGTCAGTTCTTTGTTTTTGCGCGCCAGCCTCAACGGCAGGCCGTTCGATTGCGGCTGGCCCAAGAAGCGGTCAACTCTGCCGACCCGTGGTTACGCCACAAAACCGATCAGCGCCAGCGCTATGATGCGTTGCGTGAGCATGCCGGTGGTGGCGATGATGTCCTGATGTATAATGAACGTGGTGAGATCACCGAAACCACCATCGCCAACGTTGTTGTCTATAAGGAGGGCATGTGGTTGACGCCCCCGCTCTCCAGTGGTCTGTTGCCGGGGACGCTGCGGCAGAAATTACTTGATGATCGGCGTATTCGCGAGCAGGTGTTGTTTGTGGACGATCTCGCCGGGGCGCAGATCTACCTGATTAATTCATTACGAGGCTGGCGGTGGGCCCGACTCGAAGAGGACTCAGAACCATGCAGAAAGTGCTGATCATCCTGGGTGTGGTACTGATCGTGGTCGGACTCGGCTGGCCATGGTTGAGTAAAATCCCTTTTGGCCGTTTACCCGGCGATATCGTCATCGACAAACCGACTCTGAAGGTCTATTTTCCTGTAACCACGATGATCATCATCAGCCTGCTGTTATCATTGCTGATGCGTTTTTTCAATAAATAACCCCGCACTTGCGGAGGAACGGAATCTCTCTATGCCTGAATTTACCGTGCAAGATAATGAAACACCGCTGACTCCTCTGGCTTTTCTGCAACGCCATGTCTCCGCCGCCGCCAAAAGCTATCTGCGCCAATTGCTGAAAAAAGGCAAAGTGATCGGGCCGCGCGGTGTGGTTGGCGAAGGGGATGTGCTCCAGGCGGGTGATTGTCTGGTGCTGCCCGATAGCGGCCGCTTGCGCGAATTGTTATCGGTGGTGCCCGGTCAGGGCGATGCCGCTCTGTTTATCCTCTACGAAAGCCGTGAAATTCTGATCGTCAACAAACCTGCGGGTCTGGCGACCCATCGCGGTGAAGGGCATCAGGAGCAACACCTCACTGGTCAGGTCGAGCAACTGATTCGCTCGCGGGGGGATGCCTATCAGGTGGCACCGATTCACCGCCTCGATCTGGAAACTTCGGGGCCGGTTTTGTTTGGCAAAGGGAAAAAAGCCTGTAGTGAACTGGGCAAGCTGTTCATGCTGCATGAGGTGGAAAAAAGCTATCTGGCTCTGGTTGCGGGAAAAACATCGGGCAGTGGTGTGCTGCACTCGACGGTGCCAAGCAAGGGAAAACACAAGGAAGCACAAACGGCTTTTAAATCGGTGCAGCGATCCGAAACGGCTTCGTTGCTCCGTCTGACCCTGTACACCGGGCGTCAGCATCAGATCCGTCGCCAGCTGGCCGATCTGGGGCATCCCCTGTTTGGTGACCAGCGTTACGGCGGGGCACAGCATGCCGCTCTGCCGCGCCTGTTTCTCCATTGTTGTCAACTGGCGTTTGTTGATCCTTTCAGTGGCTCACCCATTGAAGTAAATAGCGCTTTACCCGCAGATTTAAACGATTTTCTTGTTGAAGTCGGGCTGAAATCCATGGGGGGATAACGTCTCTTCTCGTACGGGGTATATGCAAACTTCTCATTATAAAAACAGTGTTTGATTTTATTCGGTGGATTGATTAATCTAGATGTGTCCATGGAGTCGTTTGAGTTGTCTGATCTCGTACGGAGTCGAACATGTCTGCTTTTCGCTCAATCTACCGTTCTCTTGAGGAGAATTTTTTCAATTCTCTGACCAAAAAGATTTCCGGGAATTTGTTGTTTCTGCTCTTGGCCTGCGTGGCGCTGGTTGCTGTCACGCTGTGGGAGCAACGTGCTGTGGTTCAGGCGGTGAACAGTGTTGATCCCCTGCAACTGGCGGGTTTCATTGATGAGATTCATGGCCTGGCGCGGCTGTGGCTGATGGTCATCATTGCCGTTGCCGTAATCAGTATGATCGGCCAGATTCTGTTTTTACGTTACATGATCGTTCGACCGATTCGTCAGATCACCACCATCTTTGATGAAATCAGTCAGGGGGAAGGAGATCTGTCTCGTGATATTCCTCTGGTTACCTACGATGAAATTCGCGACCTGAGTTCCGGCTACAATCATTTTATGGGCAAATTGCGCGATATCATCGGCAAGGTGCGTGAACAGGGAGTGCAGATAGCTGTGCGCTCCGCCTCGGTGAGCAAGCAGGTCAAAGAGACGACCAGCGTGTCCTTACAGCAGGGTGAACTGTCTGACGCCATCTATGCCAGCAGTCAGGAGAGCACCGGGGCAACCAGCGAAATTGCCGATAACGCTCAGACCATTCAGGCGGCGACTTCCCAGCAACTTGAACAGGCGCGCACCTCGTTGGGGCGCTTGCAGCAGGCGGGAGATCATATTGCCGTGGTCGATGAGAAGCTGACCAGTTTTGTCGCGACTGTTCAGGGCCTTGATGAGAAGTCCAAAGGGATCGAAGAGGTGGTGGGCTTGATTCAGAGCATCTCCAACCAGACCGGCTTGCTGGCGCTGAATGCTGCCGTCGAAGCGGCTCGTGCTGGAGAAGCCGGGCGCGGTTTCGCCGTGGTTGCCGAGGAGGTGAAGAACCTGTCGAACCAGGTCAGCGAAGCGACCAACAATATCGCCACAACGCTGCACGATATGATCGAAGGGGTACGCTCCACCCAGGAGGGAACCGAGATGATTTCCGGCCATATCAATTCGACTAAGCTGGTGGTGGATGAATCGTGCACCATGTTCACCGATATGGTGAATGACTTTGAGAAAACCCACGACAGCCTGCATCGTATCAGTGCATCCGTTGAGCAGCTTTCCGCGGCTTCAAATATGGTCCACGAGAATATCACCCAGGTGAAACAGCTCAGTGGCCATGTGGTCAGTGCCATGCAGCAGGCGACGGACTTTTCCGGCGAGCTCAACGATACCACCCAGACCATGCAGGAGATGGTTTCCCATTTCACCATCGGTTGTGGCAGTTTTGAAGAAACACTTCTGTTGGCCCGCCGTTACCGCAATCAATTGCAGGAGCAGATCGAGGCCCTGTCCCGTCAAGGTGTCAACGTTTTCGATGGTCAGTACCGGCCCATTCCCGGGACTGATCCGGTCAAGTACAGCACGGCGTATGACCGGATGTTCGAGCAACAGTTTCAGGCGGTTTATGATGACGTGGTTCGCCAGGTCAACGGTGGCCTGTTCTGTCTGTGTGTCGACCGTAATGGCTATGCGCCGACCCATAACAGTTTTTATTCGCGTCCGCTGACCGGTGACCATGAAACCGATCTGGTGCAAAGTCGTGACAAGCGGCTGTTCAACGATCCGGTGGGACTTGCTGCAGCACGAAGTACTAAGAGCTTTTTACTGCAAACCTATTGCCGTGATACCGGCGAACTGGCCAGTGATCTGTCGTTACCCATTCTGATCAATGGCCAGCATTGGGGTGGATTGCGGGTTGGTTTGAATCCGCAAGGCTTGTTGAACAACTAGGTGCAAAGCTGTCCCACCGGCCGGCACCATATTTCAAACCGACATCGGCAACACATAGAAAAAAATCGAAGAGAAGTGCAGGATGCTGCCAGCGAGAACAAACAGATGCCAGATGGCATGGTGGTAGGGGAGTTTTCGCCACAGATAAAAGCTTATCCCCAGCGTGTAACTGAGGCCGCCACTGAGCAGCAGGGTAAATCCTCCACCGGGCAGGGCGTTGAGCAGTGGCTTCATCGCCATGACAATAAGCCAGCCCATGGCAACATAGAGGGCGATAGATAACTGGCGCCGGTAGCGCAGGTGGCTGAATTCGATCAGAATTCCGCTGCCGGCCAGCACCCAGACAACCGCGAATAAGCTCCAGCCCCAGGGGCCGTGCAGAGTCACCAGGGTGAATGGTGTGTATGTCCCGGCGATCAGCAGCAGAATGGCAATATGGTCAAAAATTCTCAGGCGCGCCTTGGTTGCAGGGTGGCGCAGCAGATGGTAGAGGGTGGAGGACGCATAAAGGAAGATCAGGGATGAACCGAAAATGGCAAAGCTGGTGATATGCCATACGGAACCCTGTTGCGAGGCATAAAAGACTAAAACCGTCAGGGCGGCAATGGAAAGTACTGTGCCAAGGGCGTGAGTCATGCTGTTAGCCCATTCTTCGGCGGCGCTGTAACGAGCGGTTCCTCGGGCTGTGTTCATGATGAATCCTTTCGTGGTTGAAATACCTGTAGGTTCACCATACCCTATTTAAACGCGCGTACTGTAAAAGAAGCGTAAAACACGCAGTGCCCACTGAGAAAGCACATAAAAAAAGGGATGACAGTCACTGTCATCCCTTTTTTTCGTTTGAACATAATGCGCTAGTTGGAACTGCTCAGTCCGCCTTGCAGGGCGGCAAATTGCAGCAGTTGCTGAATATCCAGACCGCTTTCTTTGACGATGCCGAGAAACACCGGCAGCAGTTGCATCATGAAAGAGGAATCCTGCATGGCCTCTTTGGCCAGGCCCGGCAGGGCATTGAGGATAAATTGCTGTTTTTCTTCGGTGGATAGCGCCATAACGGCGGCTTGAAGTTCTTCAACGGACATTGAAATCTATTCTCCTGTGCGAATGCCTGACGGCAATGTGAGTCTCCGGTTAACGACTAAAGGCGACAGTATAAACATCGCGATACGTTTTTGCAAAGTGTACCTCAAGACCTTCTTTGAGGTGGTCGGGTAACTCGTCAAAATACTTACGGTTGCTCTCGGGGAAAATCAGTACCTTCAAGCCGGTCCGACGAGCGGCAATGGTTTTTTCCTTGAGTCCGCCGATGGGCAGAACCTGACCGGTCAGGGTCAGTTCGCCGGTCATGCCGAGTTTGGGTCGCACCGGTTTCTTGCTGATCATTGACAGCAGGGCCGTCGTCATGGTGACCCCGGCGGACGGACCATCCTTGGGCGTCGCCCCGGCGGGCACGTGAATATGGATGAAATGCTGGTCAAGGAAATCCTCGGGCAGACCGTAGTCGGCCAGATGTCCCATGACATAGGAATAGGCAATTTCGCAACTCTCCACCATGACTTTTCCCAGCTGACCGGTCTGCTTGAATCCTTTGCTTTTACTGGGCATGGCGCTGGCTTCAATCTGCAGGGTGGCACCGCCCATACTGGTCCAGGCCAGGCCGGTGACAATGCCGGGAACGTTTTTAAATAATTCGTCCTGACTGAACAGCGGTTTGCCCAGATAATCGGCGACATTGCTTTTGCGGATGGTGAGTTTTTCGACCCGGTCGCTGGCAAACTCCATGGCCGCTTTACGCATTATTTTCTTGATACGGTTTTCGAGACCACGCACACCGGCTTCGCGCGCATAGTTATCGACGATTTTTTCCAGAGCGTCCTTGCGGATCGACACCTGGTTTTTGTTCAGACCGTGGTTTTCCAACGCCTTGGGGATCAGGTAGCGCCGGGCGATTTCCACTTTTTCGGCCATGATGTAGCCGGAAAGGCGGATCACTTCCATGCGGTCAAGCAGTGGCGCCGGTATGGTGTCAAGCTGGTTGGCTGTGGCAATGAACAAGACGTTGGACAGATCAAACGGCACATCCAGATAGTGGTCGCGGAACGAGCTGTTCTGTTCAGGATCGAGAACCTCCAGCAAGGCCGAGGCCGGGTCGCCCTGAAACGACGCCCCGATCTTGTCGATTTCGTCAAGCATCAGCACCGGGTTGGCGCTGGCAGCCTGCTTCATGGCCTGGATGAATTTGCCTGGCATGGCGCCGATATAGGTGCGGCGATGGCCTTTGATTTCAGCTTCATCGCGCATGCCGCCAAGGGAAAAGCGGTAGAAATTGCGGTTGAGGGCCGCTGCGACACTTTTACCGATGGATGTTTTACCGACCCCCGGTGGACCGACCAGACACAGAATAGAGCCGGAGATGTCGCCCTTCATTTTGCCGACGGCAATGAATTCGAGAATGCGGTCTTTGACATCGTCGAGGCCGAAATGGTCACGGTCCAGAGCCCGTTTTGCTTTGGCGATATCGTAGGAATCCTTGGTGTTTTTTCCCCAGGGCAGAATGGTCAGCCAGTCGAGGTAGTTGCGGCTGACGTTGTATTCGGGTGACGATGGCTCGATCAGCTGCAATTTTTCGATCTCTTCGTCGATCGCTTTTTGTGCCTCGTCGTTGAGGGTTAATCCTTCGAGGCGCTCCTCAAATTTTTCAATCTCGCTGACTTTGCCCTCCTTTTCCAGGCCCAGCTCTTTTTTGATCGTTTTGAGTTGTTCTTTGAGGAAAAACTGCCTCTGCTGTTCGGAGATGTTTTTCTCGATCTGCTTGGAGATCTTGCTTTGCAGGCGCGACACCTCCAGCTCTTTCTTCAGCAGAACCAGCACCTTTTCAATCCGCTGGCGAACATCCAGGGTTGCCAGCACTTCCTGAAGTTCCTGGCCGTCGGCAGATGTCAGATTCGCGGCAAAGTCGGCCAGCCGTCCGGGGTCGTCCATGCTGGAACGGCCGAGAAACATCTTGATCTCTTCGGAGTAGAGTGGGTTGATCTGCACCAGTTCCTTGAGTGTCGAGATAATGGCCATGGAATAGGCCTTGAGTTCCTGATGATCGGACAGGGGCTTTTCGTGCTCATAGATGACGCTGGCGTAGAGACCTTCTTCGGTAGCATGCAGTTCGTCAATGGTGAAGCGTTCCAAGCAGTTCACCAGAACCTGGATGTTCTCCTCTTCAGCATTAAGAACTTTGACGATCTTGCCGGCAACACCAACGGTGTGCAGATTTTCCGGCTCATCTTTGCCATCGACATTCTGCACCAGCACCAGACCCAGGGTTTTGGTGTCACTGTCGGCAACATGGCGGATAATAGAAACTTTGTCGGCCCCGGCAATATGGAGCGGAATTAAAATGGCCGGGAATGCCGGGCGGGGGCGCAGGGGAATAATAGGCAGTTGTTCGGGAAGCAGTTCGCTGGCCAGTACCAGACTCTCGGCATCGATCTCCTCGAGTCCCTCGACCTCATCGGTCTGCTCTGGTTCGATATAGTCTTCATCCTCTTCGTGACGGTTCATAAATAGAATATTCCTCTGTAGAAGATATGGTAATGATTATGAAAAAGCTAATCACTTCCCACCCGGATGTCAAGCCTATGTGCAGATCAGTGGATGCTGGGTTGGGCAAGAGTTCCCTTGATTTGCAGTGCGAAGTGTCCGTTCTGGTCAGCGGGTGAGACCAGTTGCAGCAGGCTGAGCAGACTGGGGTCACTGCTTGGTTGGGGAATCAGTTTGATGTCCAGGGCAAGGCGGGTGCGTTGAGGTGTCGGCCCGACGGAAACGGTTCCGCTGGCCTGAATGGTCAGGTTGCCACCACGATTCTCCAACTGATCGATCATCAGTTGCTGCCCCTCCTGGTGTAATTGCACAAACACTTCTCCCAGCGCCAGTGAATCTGTCGCCGCACCAAGCTTGGAGAGGCCGCTCAGACTCAGACTGTCCAGGGTTGCGGTCAGTTGGCTGAGCTGGAACGTGTTTGCGACGATGCCAGTGAGATTGATTTCATGCAGGGCTGTCTGGATTACCAGGCTCGGTAGCTCGGGGACAGCCCCCTGCCAGTGCAGGTCCTGGGCAGAGAACTCCAGCTCGCCGGCCAGGTTGAGGGTGGCGGTCACCTGTCCGCTCAGGGCGGTGGCGCTCAGTTCGGCTGCTGGAGCGGTGGAGAACAGGCTGGTCCATACCGGGGAGACTGTGAGGTCTTGCGCGGTAAAGGGCAAGGGACCTAACGGGTCAATGGCAAGGGTGGTCGTGTGCAGTTGCAATGGCAACGACAGGGTTGTCTTCCCCAGTTCAACCGGTTTTTTCATCGCCGTCGCAAGTTCCTGTTGCAGACGGATGCGTACGGCGTCAGCGGGAAAAAATGCCATCAGCCCAATGATGAAAAACATCAGGGTCTCCAGAGGGAACACGCCCCAGCGGCGAAGCAGGTGTCCTTTTGTGTGCAGCGCTGGCTCCATGGTCACCCTTTGGTATAGGCTGAAATACGCAATGAACTGTCCAGTTGCTGGACATTGTCAAAACGCACTTTGAGTTGCATGGCCTTGACCTGCAATGGAACTGGCGCACTGTCAAAGCTTTGCAGCAATTGCATCATCTGCCCCAGTGAAACATTTTCCAGTTTGATTTCGACGGCTTCTTCCGTGATGTCGTTATGACTGACGGCTGGCATCGGGCGCATCGAAGTGAGGTTTTCCCGTCCGGCAATGCGCGAGACTTCCCCTTCAACATAGGCGAATAAGGCAAAGTCCGCTGCCGATTGCTGGCGCCGCTGCAGGGATTTGATCTGGCCTTGAATCTGGCGGTAGTCACGTTGCAGGTTTTTGACCTGCTCCAATTGCTGGCTGCGCGAGGCGATTTTGCTGTCGAGCCGCTCCATGCTTTCACTGTACGGTGCAATGAGGCCGAGGTAGATGACGGTAATGACAATGACCACAACGGCCAGGGAGACCATGGCCAATTCGCGGGGGGAAAGTTGTTTCATCATAAAGCACCTCCCTGATGGCCGATGGTGATTTGCAGGCGGAATGTCACCTTGTTACCCTCCAGACCCATTTTGGCATCGGCGATGCGCACGGCCGAGAATGACGGGCTTTTGCGCAGCTCGCTGGCCAGTCGGTTAACACTGTCGAAGGACTTGGTGATCCCTTCGACCGTCAGAGCTTCAGGCTCGTAGTTGAAGTTTTTGATATCGACACTGATATCCTTGGGGGTGTGAAGAGAAAAATCGCGTAGCACCGACAGGGCCGAAATCGATTTGTCCAGCCCGACCAGCTGACCCGTTTCTCTCAGGCGGTTGAGTTCTGCTTCCAACTGTTTGACCGGATCGACAATGGCGGTTTGGCCGGGCAGTGTTTCGCGGAACACCTGGTTGATCTGTTTGCGATATTTTTCGGCAACGCCGGTTTTAAACTGGTAGCTGTGCAGTGCGGTGCCGACCAGAATGGCAATGGTGGCCAGCAGTAGAGTGCCGCCGATATAAAAATGCTTCTTCAGTGAGGCCCACTCACTTTTCAGGGTGAAGCGACCGCGGCGAAAGTTGATCACCGGTTTCTCGGCGGCCAGGGCCATGGCGCAGACCGGCAAGAAGGCGTTATCGAGGCTCTGTTCTCCGCCCAAGGCGCTCAAGTCAATGATCTCAAATTGCTCGGCCAATTCCGTTGTCAGTGTGGTGGTGATATGGCTGCCGATCAGGCACAGCGGTTGCGGTTCGAGGCGTTCCGATCGACAGAGCAGCGCAGCCTCACGCAGAATCCGGTCGCCCAGAGTGGCCTCGCCCTCGGCGATCATGCCGCAGTTTTCATGACTGAGCACCCGTCCCTGCTGGACGAGACTCAGGGTCAACTGGCCATCATGGGCGCGAACCAGAATGCCCTGCTTGAACCAATTTCCCAGACCATTCACTTCGGTAAAAGGACTCAGCCCCAGGACATGCAACGGCAATTTGATGGCTTCAAACGGGGTCAACGCCGCTGCAATTTTTTCTGCCGGGACGGTTGCCACCATGGTGGCATAGGTGTCCTGCTCGGCGACCACCGGTGTGGTGGCAATGATGTGATCGCTGATATCGATCGGGAGTTGGGCTGCCAGTTCCATTCCGGCGGCGGCTTCAATTTTGCGCGGATCGTCAAACGGGAACGACAGACGACGGACAAAGCAGCCTTCGCTGGCGAGAGCAGTACAGAAGCGATCGCCAAAGCCTGCCGGAGCATCGAGCATGGCATTGATCTGCTCACTGAGTTCCTGATCCGGATCGACTGGCTGTTCAATCTTGCGCAGCAGCACCGGGGTGTCCCTGTTGTCGTCAAAGATCGCCATGCGCAGGCATTGGGGGGTGATCTCGATACCAATCCGTCTTTTTGTCATGCGTATGAACCTCTCGGTTGCAGTGAGTGTCTGATCTCACCGTTCCTGTTGGGACTCGGGTTTAAACGGGGTTGAAAAGGTTCCTGCTGAACACGTTTCAACCGCTGTTGCTGTCGCTCCGCCCTTGTGCGCAACGGCAACAGGCAGTTAAAGGATCTCGAAATAGACGACCCGGTTGCTGCTCTTTTTGATCGTGGCACGCGCCCGGCGTTGACCATCACTGACCAACGCCTGGGTGTCGATCTGGTAATAATCCGCTTTGACAGTCAGGTAGCCGTTGATGGCCCAGTAAAAGCTTTCCCAGTTGGGCAGCTCTTTGAGGGCTTCGATACTTTCAAAGGGCCGTTCTTTGCGCTGGCTGACAATCTCTTTAGCCGTATCGAGGTCCATCTCATCGGCCAGAGCGTAAAGAACCTGGGCCGAGGCCGAATTGAGATGGATCTTGTCGTTCCCGTACAGGCTGATATGCGGCCGCAGCTTGGTGATCTCTTCCGCAGTGAATCCCGCGATCAGCTGCAACTCCTCCAACGTGTCGATCGGACCGTTTTTGCAATGGGTGGCCGGTGTTTGCAGGGCGTAATAGCCCGCCTCGGCACCTGCTGGTTGAGGGTCGTCATCCGGGTCCAGCCAGTCAATCAGTGCATCGACATGGCTGTCGACATGATCAATTTCCAGAATGTCAAACAGGCGCAGGCAGCGATTTTTGACCACGGCGTCAATGTTTCCCGCTGAGCTGACCAGATCATTGATGTTGATTCGGCCATCGACCGCAGTGATGGCGATGCTGATGCGCCCCACATCGCCGACGGGATAATCGCTGATCCCCCGAGCCCACAACTCGTCGTTGCTGTCATAGGCGTTGTCGTCGTCGGCCAACATCATCTGACCGACCTGAATTCCCCCCTTGGCCAGGTAATAGGCGCGGGTGGTGTCACGGTAGGTTTCAGCCAGACGCAGATCCACCAGGGTTGAGAACGACAACTCACTGAGCAGTGCCGCCAGCAACGCGGTGATGGCAAGGACCAGCAGCAGGGCCATACCCCGTTCATTACCGACGACTTTCATCGTTCCACCTTGGGCATGGACAGATCAAAGGCGCTGAGCAACTCGATGTCACGCGTGCCGTTGTGGATGGTCAAGCGCATCTCCACCGTTTGTGGCAATGTGTTGGTTTCACCGCTGTCCCACTCGTCCAGCCAGTCGTTACCATCGTAAAACCGCCAGTGCAAAGCGGAGATGTCGGAGCTCATCCGTTGCCGCAGCTCAAGGTCTTCGGCAATAAACAACGGCTGGGCACTGCGGTAGAGGGTGCCGACCTGTTTGCCGAGATCCGTTTCCAGTTCATAGTGCACCCGTACGACCCCTCCGGGGGCGTCACCCGAGGTCAGCGCCGAGGTTGAAGAGAACTCCAGATAGGGCTGTCCCAGGTTGTTTTCGCCGCTGCGGAAGGAGGACAGGCTGTTGCCCGTATCCAGATAGCAGGTGCGGATCTCCCGGGCCATGCGGTCAAAAATAACCCGTCCCTGATGATAGCCTTCCGAATCGGCCAGCAACCGTTTCTGGGTGTCGCTCAACGTGACAAAAATCCCGTAGACCGAGGTCATGACCAGACTGACCAGTGTGATGGCAACCAGGACCTCAATCAGGGTGAATCCTGTCGCAGGGCGCTTAGTTGAACAGGAACGAGTCAATGCTGACCTCTTCATTGCGGTTGCGCTCTCCCCACAGAACGGAAACTGTGACCTGTTGGACACCATCGACCGGAGTGGTGGAAAATTGCACCTCCCAACGGTACTGCTGATACGGTTCGTCCCATTGCCCCTGTTGATCAGAGCTGTCCAGTTCGCCCAGACGTGATTCGGTTTCCAGCTCACTCATCTTGTGCTGGGCCAACATGGTGGCTGTCGTGATCCGCTGTACCGTGTCATTGCTGTGGACACTGCGGTTGGCCAGAGTCAGGCAGGCAATCAGGGCGCTGCCGACGATGACCAGAGCGATCATCACTTCCAGCAGGGTGAAACCGCTGTCCGCTAAATGTCCTTTGGCCGCGTTATGTGCACTACGAGGCATCGTCAAACTCCTGATAGCCCTCTTTAATCTCTGTGGTGCCGGTAAACGGCAACAGGTGGAGGCTTAACTCTTTTCCGTTGTCCTGCTGCAGATGGATTGTGGTTTCCGGCAGCCACCCCTGCTGGTGAAACAGAATCGTTACTGTGCCGGTGGTGGCCTTACCACGCTGCGCCATCCAGATGTCCTTGATGTCAATATTGGCCGGTAACGTGTAACTGCGCACCCGGCCCTCAGGCGGTTGCCATTCATCAAGGTCGGACAGTTGCTCGACCCGGCACTGGTTGCTGTCCAGGTCAAAGACCAATCGATGACGGGTTGCCGTTAGAGCCGTTTCGTTGTACAGATATTTCACCATGCCTGCCAGACGGCGGGCGCTGTGGTTGAGATTGTTTTCAGCAACGGTGCTCAACAGTGGGATCGACAGCACGGCGAACAGGCTGAGCAGTGCGACAACAATGCTCAATTCCACCAGTGTAAATCCCTGCTGGTTATTCAATCTCCCAACTTTGTACGTCGGCATCTTTGCCTTCTCCGCCCGGCTCACCATCGGCGCCATAGGACAACAGGTCGTAGTCGCCGTTGAGCCCCGGGCTCAGGTAGATATAATTGCCACCCCATGGATCACTGGGGATCTTCTTCATGTAGCCGCCTTCGCGGTACTTGATGGGGATCCGGCCACTGTCCGGCTTCTCAACCAGGGCCATCAGCCCCTGCTCGGTACTTGGAAACAGACCATTGTCGAGTTTGTACAGGGCCAGAGCATCTTCAATTCCCTTGATTTGTAATTCGGCCTTGGTGCGTCGGGCCTCTTCCGGACGGTCCAGCAGTTTGGGAACCACGATGCCGGCCAGAATGCCGAGAATGACGACAACAACCATAACTTCAATCAGGGTGAAACCCCGTTGATTACGGTGGTGGGTGGTTTCAATTTTCATGGTGCGAAACTCCTTCGGGCAATTCATGTTATGTACCGTTTAACCCAGACCTTGACTGGCCTGAAAAATGGGCAGCAGAACAGCCAGAACAATAAAGCCGATAATCCCGCCCATGGCCAGAATCATCAGTGGCTCAAGCAGGGACAACAGCCCCGACAGGGTGATTTCAACCTGGCGGTCCTGACTGTCAGCGACCTTGATCAACATCTCTTCAAGGTTGCCACTGCGCTCGCCGACGGCGGTCATTTGGGCCAGCAGTGGCGGGAAGACACCGGAACGTTTGAGTGGGTCAGCAAGACTGGCACCCTCACGAACTTCCACCGCAGTGTTTTCAATGGTTTGGCGCAATACGTGGTTGCTGAGCAGCCCGCAGCTGATCTCCAGTGCGTTGAGCAGCGGGACGCCGCTTTGTAACAGGGTGCCGAGAGTGCGGCTGAAGCGGGCTGTTGCGATTTCGCGCTGAATACGGCCGATAAGTGGCAGCTTCAATGTGAGGGCGTCCAATTTGAGTCGCCCGGCGGACGTTCTGCGATAGCGGATCAGGGCAAATATGCCACCGCCAATCAGCAGTGCGACCAACCAGCTATAGGTGGAAAACAGGTCGCTGCCGGTAATCAATAACCGGGTCGGCAGCGGCAGGGCCTGGCCCAGGTCCGTCAGCATGCGGGTGATTTTCGGTACCACGAAGCTGAGCAGAAACAACAGGACGCCACAGCCGACAATGGCCATAAGCACCGGATAGGCGAGGGCGGAAACGGTTCGGGAATGAAGACGGGCCTGCTCTTCGAGAAAATCGGCCAGACGCAGCAGAACCTGATCCAGAGAACCGCTGTTTTCACCCACCTGAACCATGCGCTGGTAGAGATCCGGAAAACTGCGGCCCTGATCGGCCAGCGCCTGGAACAGGGAGCTGCCTTGACGTACCTGTTCGCGAACCTGGGTGTAGAGGCGGTTCTGAGCCGGATTTTCAACTTGTTCGATAACGGATTGCAGCGCTTCGTCAAGGGGCACTCCGGCTTGAAGCAGGGTGGCCAGCAAACGGGTGGTGGTCGCCAGGTCGTTGACCGGCAGCCGGGACCGGCGCGGCAGAGACCAGCGACGACGGGTGACCGTTTTTTGCTGCTCTTCGAGGGTGCTGACGTAAATCCCCTTGTCGCGCAACACATCCAGTGCGGCCCGCTTGCTGCTCGCTTCAAGGCTGCCCTTGCTGTTTTTGCCCTGTTGGTTAAAGCCGGTGTAATCAAATATTGCCACGCTTAGGCCTCCTCCTGCGTGACGCGGATCACCTCTTCAAGTGTGGTGACCCCTTGCCGGGCCTTGTCGAGGCCAGCCTGACGTAATGGCACCATCCCCTGCTGGATCGCCGTTTGACGGATGGACGCCGCATCGATGTTAGCCAGTAACTGCGCCCGGATGGCTTCACTCATCCCCAGCAGTTCATAGATGCCACTGCGACCGCGGTAGCCGATGTTCATGCACTTGTCGCAACCGCGACCGCGGTAGAACGTGTGCTCTTCAGCCGGGTTCAGGCCGATTTGCTGCAAGATGCTCGCTTCCGGCTGATAGGCTTCACGGCAGTGGGGGCAGATGGTCCGCACCAGCCTTTGGGCCAGAATGCCGACGATCGATGAGGCGGCCAGAAACGGTTCAATCCCCATCTCAACCAGACGGGTCAAACCGCCAGCGGCATCGTTGGTGTGCAGGGTGGAGAACACCATATGACCGGTCAGGGCCGATTGCACTGCGATCTCTGCTGTTTCATGGTCGCGGATCTCGCCGACCATGATGATGTCCGGGTCCTGACGCAGGATGGAGCGCAGGCCATTGGCAAAGGTCAGATTGATCTTGGCGTTAACCTGAATCTGGCCGACTCCGGCCAGCTGGTACTCGATGGGGTCCTCGACGGTGATGATGTTCTTTTCCCGGTCGTTAAGACGGCTCAAAGCGGCATAGAGAGTGGTGGTTTTACCACTGCCGGTCGGGCCGGTGACCAGGAAAACGCCGTGAGGTTTGCTGATCTGTTTCTGGATCTGGGCCAGCAACTCGGGGTCCATGCCGATATCTTCCAGCGACAGGACATTGTTGCTCTTGTCCAGCAGACGCAGAACAATTCGTTCGCCAAAGGCCGTGGGCAGTGATGACACGCGCACATCAACATCTTTGGCCGCAATGCGGACCCGGAAACGGCCATCTTGAGGCAGGCGTTTTTCAGCAATGTTCAGTCCGGCCATGATTTTCAGGCGCGAGATAATGCTGGCCGTCGCGCGAAATGGGGGACGCAGCACCTCATAAAGCAGGCCGTCAATGCGGTAGCGCACGATCAGTTCAGTTTCAAATGGCTCAATGTGAATATCACTGGCGCGCTCTTTGTACGCCTGGGTGATCAGGCTGTTGACGAAGCGGATAATCGGTGCTTCATCGTTGCTGTCGAGCAGGTCAGCTGGCTCCAGATTGCGGACAAAATCGTCGTCGCTGTCGCTGATATCACTGACCATGTCATGTGCGGCTCCGGCGTGAATTTCGTAGCTGCGGTTGATCAGGGAAATAATCTCTTCGCGTGGCGCCAGGGAGACCTCGACGCGCGCTTTGGCCAGGGTGCCCAGGTCGTTGATGGCATTGCGGTTGAACGGGTCGGCCATCACCAACTGCAGCTGGTGTTCGTCCCGGCTTAAGGGCAGAACACAGTGTTGACGGGCATAAGCCAGCGGCACCAGACCGAGCAATTCGTCGCCGCTGACCACCTCAGGAAGCTCAGACAGATAGGGCATGTTGAGCTGCTGGGCCAGGGCCTGACTGAGCTGTTCAGAGGTGATGGCCTGCTGTTCCAACAGCAGTTCACCGAGGCGCTGGTCGCTTTCCTGCTGACGTTCCAGAGCACTATTGAGAGCGTCATCACCGAGTCCGAATCGCTGTTGCAGAATCTCTCCAAGACGGGGCGCTACAGCCATAATCAGTTCTGCTCCGTGGTGTCGTTTTGGGCGTCCTGACCGGCCTTGATGCGATCAAAGGTTTCCCTGTTGATATTGGTAACACTGGAAAGGTCTTCCATGTCACTGATAATCGTTGGTGTGATGAACACCAGCAAGTTGGTTTTAACCTCTGTGTTGTCTTTGCTCTTAAACAACCAGCCCAGCAGAGGAATGTCGCCGAGGAGAGGAACCTTGCTGACGGTTTCTTGCTGGTTGGTGGAAATCAGACCGCCGAGGACGACGGTTTGTCCATCTCTGGCCAGAACGGTATTGCTGATTTTACGTGTTGTAAATGTCGGGCCGACGCTATTGACGTCTCCGACGCTGTCGGTCAGATCCGTTGTCTCCTGATAGACATTAAGGCGAACGAGCTCCCCTTCCGTGATCTGCGGTGTAAAGCGCAGCGTTAACGCCACATCTTTACGCTCGACCGAGACACTTTGTGCCAGGCTGTCACTGCCGGTGCTGTCGGTAAGGCGTGAGGTGATAATGGGAACGTTGCGACCCACGACGATTTCCGCTTCTTCATTGTCTGACGTCAACAGGCGGGGCGCGGACAGGATGTTAACGTTTGTATCCTCTTGCGAAAGTTTAATCAGTGCGGAAAACGCTGTGACCTGTTTGTCGTCCACCCCGTCACCATCGATATCGACACCGATCAATTTACTGAATCCACCCGCCAGTAAGCCACTTACAGATGTGGTGAGAAGGGATTCGTCTGAAAGAATTCCGCCCGGGGCAGAGTTTGAAGACAAATTTATAAGGCCTTCATTACCCACTTCAAAAGCTCCTTGAAGTTCGGAACCGAGAGCTTCAGTGGCATCCATCGACAGTTCCATGATCAACGCCTCGACATAGACCTGTTTGCGACGGATATCGAGTTGGCGGATGATGTCTTTGATGATGACATAATCTTCCGGCGTCGCATTGACAATCAGGGCATTGGTCGGTTTGTCGGCTGAGACGGAGACGCTGGTTTGAATGGCTGCGGCAGGTGTTCCCTTGCCAGCGGCATTGGGCGCCGCTGCTGCGGAGCTCGATGGCTTCTTAATGCCGGACAGAATTTCGTTGAGCGTCTTGCTCAACTCCTCGGCGTCAGCATTTTCCAGATAGTACAGGTTGATGCGGGCATGCTGTTGGGTGGGTTCCTGATCCAGCTCGGCGATGAGGCTGAGAATGGTGGCCATGTCTTCCGATGTGGCCATGGCGACCAGGCGGTTGGTGCGCTCATAGGCAATCACTTTGCTGGTGGCATCCGTGGTGCTGGTGGTGACATTCTTACTTGCCCGTCGACGGGTATTGGATTTGCTCGAACCCGTGGTAAGGATGTCGTTGCAGATCGTTGCCGTCTCTTTGGCGTCGGCGAATTGCAACGGAATGACCTGCATGTCCTGCAGCGCACCCGGTACATCGAGTTCTTTGATGATGTTGGATAGCCGCTGGATGTTGGAAGCACTGTCGGAAATGATCAGCATGTTGGAGGGCTCGTACACCACCACATTACTGGTTTTTGGCATCAGCGGGCTGAGAATTGATTCGGCAATGTCTGCAGCATTGATGTGCTCAAGCGAGATCATGCGGGTGACAAATTGATCCTGAGATGAGGCGCTGGTCACCGTCGGCAGATTGCTCTCTTTGGCCGATTTGATCGGGACAATCTTATTGGTTTTTCCCGATGGGACCACGGTGTAGCCTTTAACGTTGAGTACGGTCAGAAACAGTTGATAGGCTTCATTGACGGACATCTGCTGAGAGGAGATGATGGTCGCCTTGCCGCGGATGGTATCGTCATAGACGAAGTTCTTGCCGGTCAATTCACTGACGGTACGGATCAGGTCGGTCAGCTCGATGTCTTTGAAGTCGAGCGTGATGCCGATACCATCGACCTGGGCGTGCGTTGTGGTGGTCAATGGTCCTGCCAGCAGCAGGGGGCACAGCAGCAGAATCACAAAAGCGGAAGTGAAGTTTCGGATCAGCACCGTATCGTCTCCTTACTTGATCTCATATTGGAAGTTCAGTGGTTGCCCGGCGCGTTGCAGGTCAACACTGAGATTTTTGGCTTCGCGTAATTGTTGAAAGACCTGAAGGCCTTTTTCGGGACTGTCGAGAGTTGTACCGTTAATAGCGAACAGGACATCACCGCGCTTCAGACCCATCTGGTAGAGCAGGGTGCCTCGTTGAATCCGTTTGATGACAAACCCACTGGTTTTGCCATCGACAATATAGGGATCGACACGAACCTGCTTGATCAGTACGCCGATATTGTTACGGGCGCTCTCGGCCTCTTCACCTGAAATCAGCCAGCGGTTGCCACCCAATGCTTGAATCCCTTGACCTGTTGGGACGTTGGACGAGGTTCCCGGCCGTACGCTTTTGGTTGGTGTATTGTCTGCGGTTGACCCCTGTTCGAGGGTCAGAACCAGCATTGTGCCATCGTTCTGCTCTATTTCGATAAAGTCACGGGTCACTGTCACCAGCGTGCCATTGCCGGGAACAAGATGATCAATCCGAATGACCTCGATCTGACCGCTGATATCGATAACCGCCAGAGACTCTTCATCAGCAACAACCGTTCCCACCAGAGACATGGCACTGCTGGAAACCTGGGTACGTTGCCCCGGTTGCGAACTTGGCGTTGCGGCGGCAACCGTGGCGGCCTGGGCCGGTCGGCTGGAATCGAAGATGTTGCGCTGCAGAATGATACGGTTGTCCTGAGGTGGGCGATGGTTGGTACCTTTAGCGTTCTGGGTGGCCGGGTTCGCAGCGGTGATAGTTTGCGAACTCAAACGGATTCCGGTTTCACTGGTTACCAGCCAGGCCAGAGACAGGCCGAGCAGCGCACACAACAGGAGGTAATAGGCAGGGAGAAATCGATGAAAAAAAGTCAGCATGCACGTCCCGAAAAAGATAAAAAGTTAATATCGGCGGACAGTATAGCAGACTTGTTCCGCGGAGAGAATGGTTATTCTTTATCTGTTGGGTCAGTTTAATGTGAATGGTTTTTCCTGGATCCTAAACCCCTAAGAGAGTAACAGGACTGGTCCTGAAACGGTAGGGTTTTCTCATAAATAACACAGTGCAAACATGGAAAATTGCGGCGGGGATCAGGGCGTGGAACGTGGTGCGACGCGTTGGGTAAAGAATGTCTTCTGGGCAGGTGTTAATCGGTGGTACAGCAACCGGGACGATCGCAGGCGCAAGAGCAGGACACCAGGATGTTTTCGGCCATGCCGCAGCCGATCGCCAGTTTGACCCCTTTAGATTGAATCACCAGCGGGCCGCAATTGCTGGAGACCACTTCAATGGCTTCGCCCGGCATCAATCCCATGGCGTGCAGTTTGCCGCGCAGCTTGGAACCTCCGGTAAAGCCTTTGACGAAAACGGTGTCACCACTTTTACATTGAGATAAAGGACACATGGTTCAAACTCACTCAAAGATGGTTTTAATTCTCATTATGCCTGAGTGACATGCTATGCCCTATTTTGTGGAGCGTCAAGTGGTAATGATAATGGTTATCAATTTTGTTCTTTGGCGCGGAGCAGGTTTTCGATCTCCTGTGGCGGGACCGGCTTGCTGAACAGGAACCCCTGACCCTGGTGACAGCTGCGTTGCACCAGAAAGTTTACCTGCTCTTCAGACTCGATCCCCTCGGCGACAACCTTGAGATTCAGGCTGTGGGCAAGGGCGATGACCGAACTGGCCAGGGCCGCATCGTGATCGTCGCTGGTTACCCGCTCAATGAAGGATTTGTCAATTTTCAGTTTAGAAAGCGGGAAGTAGCGCAGGTAGCTCAGAGAGGAATAGCCGGTACCGAAATCGTCAATGGCCAGACGCGTCCCCAGTTCGGTCAGCTCAATCATGGTTGCGGTCGATTTGTCGATGCTGTCCATGATCATGCTTTCGGTGATTTCCAGTTCCAGAAAGTTGGGGTTGATTCCCGTTTCACTGATCACTCTGGCAACGCTGCTGGTCAGGGATTTCTGCCGAAATTGCAGCGGAGAGAGGTTGACGGCAACGGTCAAAGGCGGTAATCCGCGCCGTTGCCAGTCGACCACCTGCAGGCACGCCTGGCGCAGTACCCACTCGCCAATGGGGATGATCAGCCCGGTTTCCTCAGCCAGGGGGATAAAATCTGTTGGTGAGATCAGGCCGTGGTCGGGGTGCTGCCAGCGGACCAGCGCTTCCGTGCCGGTCATCTGCTGGGAGTCGAGCTGAATCTGCGGCTGGTAATAGACCCGGAGTTCATTGCGTTCCAGAGCCTTACGCAAGTCACTTTCCAGTTCAAACACATGGGAGGTTTTGCGGGTCATCTCCGGTTCGAAAAACTGATAGCGGTCTTTGCCTTCCGATTTTGCCCGGGTCATGGCGATGTCGGCGTTGGACATCAGTTGCTTGGGATCGTGACCATCGCGGGGGAAGACGCTGATGCCGATACTGGCGGTCAGGTAGATGTCGTGTGTCGCAACATGGATGGGGGAAACCAGTTCCTCAAGCAGGGCTTTGGCGATGTCGCTAGCGGTACTGAGTTCCGAACAGTCTTCAAGGATAACGGCGAACTCATCACCACCGAGTCGGGCCAGCACGTACTTGTCTGCCAGACAACTCTGAAACCGTCTGGCTACCTGGGCCAGGGTCTGGTCGCCGATTTCTCTGCCCAGAGATTCGTTGATCTTGGTGAATCGATCCAGCCCGATAAACAGCAGGATCACCTGGCTGTCGCTGTGACTGCGGGCCAATGCCTGATTAAGACGGTTGCGGAACAGTAGCCGGTTGGGCAGGTTGGTCAACAGGTCATGGTTCGACATGTACAGCAGGCGGGATTCTTTCTCGTCGAGACTGGCTTCAAGTTTAAGTCGGTCTGTAATGTTTCGTGCCGTGGTTACCAGCCCGTCAAATGCGCCGTTCACAAGCAGCGGAGAGGCCTCAATTTCGAAAATGGCCGTTGAGCCGTCGGCATTCTTACGGTGTTGCATGATGCGCGCCGGGCTCAGTGATTTGCGCACGAGATCGAAAGGACAATCGTTGTCATCTTCACGCTGACCGCAGTAAAAATTATGGCACGCCTGGCCCAATTCAAAACTGTCGTCGATTTCCCGTTGAGCCGAGCGGTTGAGCATGATGATCTGTTTGTTTGCATTCAGCACCCTGACCGGGTCAACAACGCCGTCGATAACCGTTTGCAGAAAACTGCGTTCTCGATACAGATCGTTGGTGGCCTCTTCCACCTCGGTGGTGGTCACTGCCGCAATCTGACAGCTCAGACCGGCGCCCAACAGAATGGCGAGGATGGCCATGGTCAGAATCTGCTGCAGGTTGCTCCAGGCCCGGTGGTTAAGTTCGCTGTGGTTGATGCCGAAGTGCAGCACCGCCTGTGTGGTGTCGATATCGGTCATAATGTGGTCGAAAACCTGATCGTTTTCGTCGCGGATCGAGCGGAAAGCGATGTTTTTGTCGTACGGTGTCGTTAATCCGACCAAGCCTGTTGGAAAACCCAGAGCAAAGGTGTGAACAAGGGGGTTGCCGTCAATTGTCACATACGCATAGGCAATGGCGCTGTCGCTTTCGACCGTTCGTTTCAGGCGTTGCAGCAGACCGATTTTATCGTTCCACAGGATCTGGTCGGGTAACTGCATGCTCATCAGCCGGGCCTGGGTGGCGTAAAACGTTTTAGTGCTCTGGTGGTAATGGTCGGTCTCTGAGGTGATGGCCGCGATGGTGAGGCCGCTGATCAACAGCAGCAACAGAATATAGGAGCGCCAGAAGATCCGTCGCTTCAGGGGGAGCTTTTTGGGTAGAGAGTTTATCGCTTGCATATGCGGCCCATCTCTCGGATCAGATCGTACTCATGGTCGTCTGCAAGGGTGAAGTAGTCAATATGTAGATTGTCGAGGAGAGCTCGACCTTGCGTACTTTCATGGATGGTCAGGAAAATGTTGCGCAGTTGGGTTTTGAGCTCTGCATCGAGTTGGTGAGGAACCACTACCGGAGGCATAGCGAAATCGACCGAGGAGTCGATCACTTTAACCGCAAGGGCGCTGCGGTCTTTCGCGGCAATCATGTGGTCAAGAATCAGCGAGTCAACCGCGGCGCCATCGACCATCCCTTGAGCGACGGCATGAATCGATTTGTCGTGACTCTTGCTGAAAATGATGGAGGAGAAGAATGTTTCCGGTGCCTCTTGGCGTTGCGAGAGCATATAACACGGTGCCAGAAATCCGCTGTTGGACGAGCGGGATGTAAATGCAAAGCGTTTGTCGCGCAGTGATTCCAAACTGTCGAATGGACTGTTTTTGGCGGCGATGATGTCACTGCGGTAGACCCGTTGTCCCTTGATGACGGGGATGACCAGCAATTCGAGCTGGTAAGTGTCGTGTCCGAAGGCGTAGCTGCCGGAACAGACAAATGCCAGGTCGATGCGGTTTTGCTGCAACAGGGTGTCCACTTCTTCGTAGGTGGGGCGTTGAATAAAGACCACAGGGCGTTCAAGGCGCTGGCCGATTGATTCAAGCAGGTCGCGATAGAGGACCTCGGTGGTTTCGGGCGAAGTCATGGCGGCAACGGCGATCCGCAGGGGCGTTGTCGTGGATTCGGCGGCGTGTGGTGCGGTGGCGGCAAAATTGATTTGGAGCTGTTCGGGGGTTGTTGATCTGTAACTATGTGTCAGCCACAAGGAAATGGAGGCAATCGCCGTGATGACAAAGATGGTAAGCAGGGAATAACAGATTTTCATGACGCCCTCACCTAATGAATCAGCATGTAAACGTTAACAGGTGAAGTATTAGCAATATCTGTGCCGTGTCTCCATGTGGCGCACATGGGTCGTTTGACGTGACAGGTCAGGTGGAGTAGGGGGATTTGCCGTGTGTTTTTCAGCGTGGTGGGGGCTTTAACCCTGAGTGGTGCGAAACTGTCGCGATGGCAGCATAATAGCCAGCAGGTAACATAGGCCAGACAGTAACGCCATTGTTGCCCCGGTCGGCAGATTGTAAGTGTAGGAGAGCGCGAGGCCGCCAGTGGTAATTCCCAGGCCGATGAGGGTGGCCAGAAACATCATCCCCAACAGCGTGGCGGCATACAGCCGCGCGGTGGCCGCAGGCAGAGTCAGCAGGGCAATCACCAGAATCAGACCGACGATCTGAATCAGGATGACGACAGTAATTGCCACCATGCATAACAGCAGGGTGTTCAACGTGTCGACGTGGATACCACGTAATGTGGCGAATTCCGGATCGTAACACAGTGCCAGCAACTGTTTGAAAAAGAGCAGACTGAACAGCACAATACACCCGTCCAAACCGGCAATCAGCCACAGGTCCTGGTGGGAGATCATCAAAACATTGCCGAACAGATAGCTCATCAGGTCGACATTGTAGCCGGGGGTTTTGGCAATAAACAGGATGCCCGTTGCCATCCCCACTGCCCACAGCGCACTGATGATGGTGTCTTCCTGTTGATGGCCACGCCGGGTGACAAAACTGATCAGGACTGCTGCCAGCAGGGCGCTGATCAAGGCTCCGCTCAGAGGCGCTTTGCCGAGGAAAAAGGCAATGCCCATCCCGCCGAGAACCGCGTGGGCAATTCCGCCAGCGAGATAGCCGATGCGCCGCACTACCACAAACGAGCCGACAATGCCACAGGTGATGCTGGCCAGCACACCCCCGACCAGGGCGTGTTGTAAGAAGGCATGTTGGGCAATGGCGTCGAAAAAGGTCATGGTGTGTCCTTGGCGGATAAGCAGGTGTCGTGGTGTACCATGCTCACCGGTGTGGTGTAAAGATGCTTGATGGACTCACTGTCCACCGGGGTGGTGGCGTGGCAGACCAGGGTGCGGTTGAGGCAGGCTACCCGGGTGACACTGCGGGAAATAAAACCGACGTCGTGCGAAATCAGCACAATGGCGATCCGTTCATGCAGACGGTGGAGCAGGTCAAAAAAGGTTTCCCCCTGATGGGGGTCAATATTCGCTGTCGGCTCATCGAGCAGCAGGACTTCCGGTTCGCAGGCCAGGGCACGGGCAATGAGTACTCGCTGCCGCTGCCCACCGGACAGGGCGGTCATCGGGTGTTTGCGCAAATCGAGAATGTCCGCTTCGCGCATGGCTTGTTCGGCGATGGCGTGATCATGGCGATTATAGCCCACTCTCGACCGGGTTTTACCCAGGCGCCCTTGCAGCACCGTATCGCGTACGCTGATTGGAAAGGCGCTGTCAAAGGTGGCAAACTGGGGCACATAGCCCAGGCGGGTGCGGGCTTGCTCCGGCGCACGGTCAAAGACGCGAATGGTGCCACTGCTCGGCTCAAGCAGGCCGAGGATCAATTTCAACAAGGTACTTTTGCCACCGCCATTTGGTCCGACAATGCCGAGAAAATCATCGTCGTGCAGCGTGAGATTGATGTTCTCAAGAATCGGGCGGTCATCGTAGTTGAAGCTGACGTTGTCTAATGTGATGGCTGCGCCCATGGCGTCTCCAGTGCTGTTGATATTTTGTCCGCGGTTTGCTGTAGAGCCGTCGGAATCTCTTCTGCCAATGGGTCCAGAACCGCGACCGTGGCGCCAATCTGTTTGGCAATGGCCGTTGCCGCCTTGCGGCTGAATTGTTCCTGTACGAAAATGACCCGAACCTTGTTGCGCCGGGCAAATTCGGCCGTTTCAGCCAGTTGGGCACCACTGGGTTCTTTTCCCGAGGTTTCGATCGCCAGTTGTTTCATCTGATAGCGGGAGGCGAAATAGCCCCACGATGGGTGAAATACCATAAAAGAGCGACCTTGAAAACGGCTCAATTGTGCGGAAATGTTCTGATGGGTGGTGAGCAGTTGCTGGCGCAGTCGCTCCAGGCCCGCAGTGTAGTCTTCCTGATGCTGTGGATCAAGAGCGATCAGTGCGGCGGCAATGTTTTCACCGACGGTGATACAGCGTAGTGGGTCGAGCCAGACGTGCGGATCCATCATTTCATCGTGATTATGAGAGGGGTGACTGTGGCCGTGATCGTGGGATTCTATCGATTGCAGTGCTACGCCATCGAGCACCTGAGTCACTTTCAGCTTGGGGAACATGGCCTGCAGTCGGGGGAGCCAGACCTTTTCAAAGGGTACCCCGATGGGAATCAACAGGTCGGCACTGGCCAGAGTCGCCATGCTCTGTGGCGAGGGGTCCCAGGTGGCGGGAGTCTGGCCGGGGGCGATTAAAATAGAGACCTCGGCGTTGTCGGCGGCAATGGTTTTTACCAGGTAACGCTGCGGGGCCACACTGACAACAATATTCAGTGGCGCGGCCTGTCCGAACGAGACGGAAAAAAACAGGCTGACGATAAATGCTCTAAGCAGGTGTTTGAACATGGAAAGTATCCTCGAAGCGAGTTGATTGCAGGGGTGACGGGTGATTTTTATTGGCATTATTATACGTAAATTTGTACTTTGGTCCTACGTTTTTAAGTTGGGCGCAATCCGGCGTCCGATGGATGACACTTCTATTTATCAAAAAAGGAACGGATGGTATGCGTGTATGGATCGTAATGCTGGTTGGGGTTGCCCTGGTTTTGGGTGGATGTAAAACACAGCAGGCAGAGCAGAAGGCTGCCACTGTGGAAACCCTGCAGCAGCGTGTCAGTTACAGTGTTGGTCTGGATATCGCCCGAAATTTTAAGCAGAATGAGTTTGAGCTCGACAGCGCGCTGGTTCTCCAGGGGATCAAAGATGCACAGGGGGATGGTGAGCCGCTGATGGATGATGAGAAAATTGCCGCCACCATGCAGGAGTTCCAGCAGTACATGATGGAACAGTATCAGCAGCGGATGGAAAAACAGGCGACGGACAATGCCGCCAAGGAAACCGCGTTTCTTGCTGAAAACGGCAAAAAGGAAGGGGTTGTTACCCTGGAAAGTGGTTTGCAGTACAAAGTGATCGAATCGGGCGAAGGTAAGACTCCGACTGCCGAAGATACGGTTCAGGTGGATTATCGTGGCACATTGATTGACGGAACGGAATTTGACAGTTCCTACAGCCGCGGTGAGCCCGTCGAATTTCAGGTTAACCGGGTAATCGCTGGCTGGACCGAAGCTCTGCAGCTGATGAAAGAGGGCGATAAGTGGGAATTGTATATCCCCGCAGCGCTCGCTTACGGTGAGCGGGGAATGGGGCAGGACATTGCGCCGAATTCGACCCTGATCTTTGAAGTTGTTCTTCATAAGGTTGTTGCTGGCGAGCCTGCCGCTGCTGAATAGCTCTAATGAGTCAGCGCCGGAAACGAAAAAGGGCAGTCCCGTAAGGGGCTGCCCTTTTTATTTGGCCGGGAACCTGTGGTTATTGGGTGGTGTTGAGGTGGAGCGGGTCACCACAGTATTTGCAGTAAACGGCATCGGGATCGTGTCCCTCGCGGCTGCAACTGGGGCAGGCTTCAGTCGTAATCGCTTGATCGGCACGAACCAATCCAACCGTAACGATACCGGTTGGAACCGCAATGATGCCGTAGCCCATGACCATAATTAGCGAGGCCAGAATCTGGCCGAGGTCGGTTTGAGGTGAAATGTCGCCATAGCCGACGGTGGTCAGGGTGACGATGGCCCAATAGATGCTGCGTGGGATGCTGGTAAAGCCGTTCACTTCCCCTTCGACAACATACATCAACGAGCCGCAGATGATTACCAGGGTGGCGACGGCAAACAGGAATACCGCGATTTTTCGCGTGCTGGAACGAACTGCCCGCAACAGCATCTCGGCCTCGGCAAGATACTGAACCAGTTTCAGCACCCTGAATACGCGCAGGATTCTCAGGACTCGGATCACCAACAGGTATTTGCTGCCCGGAAGCAGCAGGCTCAGATAGGTGGGGAGAATAGAGAGCAGATCAACGACACCAAAAAAACTGGTCGCATATTTCCATGGTCGCCCGATGCAGAGCAGCCGCAGTCCGTACTCCAGCGTGAACAGCAGCGTGAATCCCCATTCAGCGTAGTGCAGCAGTTCGCCATAGCGTAGTTGCCAACTGTTGACACTGTCCATCATGACAATGACAACACTGATAATGATGCTTATGATCAGCAGAATATCAAAGGCTTTGCCGCTGACGGTTTCGGCTTCAAAAATGATCTCGTGCAGTCGATTCCGCCAGGATGATTCAGCTGGTGGTCGCGACTGGGCAAATGGGGACGGGCGTTTCATGGTTTCTCCGCTAGATGACATCAGAAGGATTCGGCGGCTGTTGTAGGATCATAACACGGAAGAGACGTGCCAGCCAGTGAGTGTGCATGCGTGTTCGATAGGCTGGGCCCGGGGCTTTGTCCAGACCAAGAATCGGAGTCAGGTGGTCGGTTCTGTCTGTGTCAGCAGGTAGGGTTGATGCTCCGGAATAGAGGGTTCTGCTACCGGATGTAACGTAAAGTTGGACAACATGCGTTCAAGATCGTTAGCCAGATGAGAGAGTTCTTCGGCCGCTGCGGCTTCCCGCTCAGCCGTTGCCGTATTTTGCTGGATGCCCGGATCGATTTGTCCCTGTCCCTGGTTGATCTGGCCGCTGTCAGGGCATCATCGGTCAGAGTGTTTGTCTTGTTGACATGACATCTTTGACTTTTATTAGCAATTGATATGCCCAGTTTTCAGGGGAGTTTTTTTTGTGATTCGTTGAATAGATGTTTAATATCAGCAGGTCGCAGATGGATAGGAAAGAAAAGAGCCCTCATCGTTTGATGAGGGCTCTTTAGGGTAAATACTGTTTTTTCTAACGTGAGGTGATCGTTACTTCTTGTGGCACTCGGCGCATTTGGTCGGGCCGCCAGCAGACTTGTGACATACCTTGCACATTTTGCCGTGAGCTGTTTTTTTGTCGACAACGATTTTTGCCGGAGTGGCATCGCCATGGCACGCGGCATTTTTACAGCTGCCATCGACAAATTCACCGTGGGCTTTGTGGTCGAACGTGACCGCCCCTTTTTTGCTGCTTTCCGCATAGGTAACGATGTCAGCCGCCAGAGAAAAAGACGCAGTGAACGCGATCAGTACCAGAGCCAGAATCAGTTTCTTCATGCTTTCCTCCCGATAAAATAAAAATGAATTGAGCGTTACTAACCTAGAGTAAATCTTTGGCAAGGTCAAGATTAAATGGATGCAGTATACAGCTTGTGCCGTTCTAACTGCTTTGTTGGGCGTTGTTTTTTTTAGCGCTCTGTAGCGGATCGCCAGAGGGGGGCGGGGTGAAAAGAAAAGGGCGACACCCGAGTGATGTCGCCCTTTTCAAAATTGCACGTTGTCTTTAAAGACTTATTTTACGTGGCAATCATTGCAGCCGGTAGGACCGCCGTGAGCTTTGTGGCAGCTTTTGCAAGCATCGCCGTGAGCCGCTTTTTTGTCGATGGCGATTTTAGCGGGAGCTGCATCACCGTGACATACTTTACATTCGTTCTTTTCGCCGTGAGCCTTGTGGTTAAAGGTGACGGTACCTTTTTTGTTCTCATAGGTAACAACGTCAGCAGCGAAGGCGGCGGTTGCAGCAAAAGCAACCAGCATGATAGCTACGATCAGTTTTTTCATGTTGTCTTTCCTCCTGAAATAAGAATATAGGAACTGCACTTTCGACAAATTAGTGAAATTGTTTGTTGCGGTCAAGCGTTTTAAGTAAAAAAAAACACCACATTATGACAAGGGTGTTCATGGCGGCGGAAGAAAAGGTGGCGGCTAGGCGGTTGCTATTTGGCTGGAATATTGTTACACATCAACAGTTAACCTGATTCGCTGCGTTTCGGGTGAAGCTTAGCGTGTCAGTAACCACCTGTATCTTCAGGTGCGACAAAGGTTTTCGCGGTTTTTGTTCTTGAAGCTGCGGCCCTTTTGTTAACGATGGAGGCCACTGTTTTATGGATCAGAAAGTACAGATTTTGCTCGACACGGTCAGAAAGCTGATTCGTCGTGGTGCCCACTCCAATCTGAATAACCTGCTGAAAAAAACCCACCCTGCCGATATTGCCCATCTGTTCCGTTATCTTGATCTCAAGGAGCAGCGGGTGCTGTTTCACCTGCTTGAGGATGTCGATACCGCAGCGGAAGTTCTGTCGGAAATTGAGCATAGTGTCAGTGCCCTGCTTCTGGAGCAGATCGAGAAAGAGACCATCGTTCATGTACTGCAGCATATGCCTTATGACGATGCTGTCGATATTATCCAGAACATGCCCGAAGAATTGGCTGAAGAAGTTCTCGACAGTATGCAGGACGATTGCTCGGAAGAGATCGAGCAGCTCATGCAGTATCAGGAAGATACCGCCGGCGGGATCATGTCGACGGAAATTTTCTCCCTGCGCGAGGACATTACGGCCAGCCAGGCCATTGAGGCTCTTCAGGAGGCCGAAGATGTCGAGATGGTTTTTTACATCTACGTCACCGATGTCCACAACCATCTGGTTGGCGTGTTGTCCTTGCGGCAATTGTTGATGGTGCCTCCCGGACGGTGCCTGAGTGAAATTGTTTCGTCCGATGTCATCAGTGTTCGTGCCGATACCGACCAGGAAGAGGTTGCTCAACTGGTTGCCAAATACAACATTCTTGCCATTCCGGTTGTTGACGACCACAACAAGTTGCTCGGTATTATTACCGTGGATGACGTTATCGACGTCATGCGTCAGGAAGCAACGGAAGATATCTATAAAATGGCCGGTGCCAGCGAAGAAGAGCTGATGTACGGCTACAAGTCATTCAAGATTGCCCGTTTGCGTCTGCCCTGGCTCCTGGTCAACCTGTTGGGTGGTGTGGTAACCGGTTATCTGATGTGGTGGTTCCAGCTGACGTTGAAAGAAGTGATCGCCCTGATCTCCTTTATTCCCGTTATTACCGGCATGGGCGGTAATGTCGGTGGCCAGTCGGCGACCATTGTTGTGCGCGGCTTTGCCACCGGGCGGATCGATTTTACCACCTTGCGCCAGGTTTTCTTTAAAGAGCTGCGCGTTGGTTTGATCATGGGACTGGTATGCGGATTTACTGTCGGCTGCATCGCCCTGATCTGGCACCACAACCCCTATCTTGGGTTGGTGGTCGGATCGGCCATGATCATTGCCATGACCGTTGCCGCGACTATGGGTGTGCTGGCGCCGGCGTTTTTCAAACGGATCGGTATCGATCCGGCCATTGCCTCAACCCCCTTTGTTCAAACCGCCAATGATATTACCGGTATTTTGATCTATTTCGGTATGGCAACCCTGTTTCTGAGCAAACTCCACTAATTGTCGAGAGATCCCTATGGAGGCTTCTGCACCCTGTGAAGCAATCGTTCTGCGTTGCACCAATTATGGTGAGGCCGATCGTATTGTCACACTGTTGACGCGTGAGTTAGGGATTTGCAGTGCTTTTGCGCGCAATGCCCGCAACAGTCGCCGTCGTTTCGGCGGGGCTTTGCATCCGTTCAGCCGTATCCGGGTGTTGTGGCAGCCGCGCCGACGCAACGGATTGGCGCAACTGGCCGAAGTGGAGTTGCTGAATGGTGCCCATGGCCTGATGGCTGATCTTGATGCGTTGGCGGTGGCCGCTTATGGCTGTGAACTGGTGACTGAGTTGTGGCCCGAGGGGCAGGCGATTCCGGAACTGTTTGATCTGGTGCAGGCGTTTCTCGATGCGCTGCAGGGACCAGCCGATATCGCTACGGTGCGCCTGTTGATGGAATTGCGGCTGTTGGATGATGCCGGGGTGCTGCCCCATATCGGCCATTGCGCCGAATGTTGGGCTGGGCTGAGCACCGAGAAACTGCGCTTTGATGCGCGACGCGGCGGCACGTTGTGCCCGGTTTGCTGCGGTGGAGAACAGGGCGGGGTGATTGTCGATGCCCAAACTCTCGGCAGTCTGGTTCGGCTGCTTCAGGTTGACCCGCTGGTTTTTGCCGGAATTCGCCTCAGTTCCCTGACCCTCGAACAGGGCCGACGGCTTTTACAGCATGCGGTGGAGGTGACCCTCGGTCGGCCGCTGAAAAGTGAGCGCTTTCTTGAGCAGATTCAGGGCCCGACGCCGGGAGTTTTGCCTTGACAGTTTGAGGGGAAATAGGCTACTACTCTTGGTTTTACAGCCAGTTGCCGCAATGAGTGTTTGTGTGGCAACGGTGTTTTTAATGTTCATTCCGTTCGCTGCCGTTCCGGCAGTTTTCTCGGAGGTTAATGTGACTTTTCAGGACTTGATTCTGTCGCTGCAGAATTACTGGGCACAGCAAGGCTGTGTGATCCAGCAACCCTACGATATTGAAAAAGGGGCCGGAACCTTTAATCCGGCGACATTCCTGCGTTCTCTCGGGCCAGAGCCCTGGAACGTTGCCTATGTGGAACCTTCCCGCCGTCCCACCGATGGCCGCTACGGTGAAAATCCCAACCGTCTTCAGCATTATTACCAGTTTCAGGTTATCCTCAAACCGGCGCCGATGAACATTCAGGATCTGTATCTTGATTCACTGAAAAGCTTCGGTATTGATTCTGCCAGTCACGACATCCGCTTTGTTGAAGATGACTGGGAGTCACCGACTCTTGGTGCCTGGGGCCTGGGCTGGGAAGTGTGGCTCGACGGGATGGAAATCACCCAGTTTACCTATTTCCAACAGGTTGGCGGTATCGACCTGAAACCGATTCCCGGTGAGATTACCTACGGTTGTGAGCGGATCGCCATGTATCTGCAGGGCGTAGACAACGTGTACGATCTGGAGTGGGTCAAGGGTGTTAAATACGGTGATATCCATCACCAGACCGAAGTGGAATTTTCTGCCTACAACTTCGAAGAAGCCGATACTTCCATGCTCTTTCAACTGTTCGATATGTATGAAAAAGAGTGTATCAAACTGGCGGAAAAAGAACTGGTGTTCCCGGCCTACGACTTTGTCATGAAGGCCTCCCACGCATTCAACCTGCTGGATGCCCGTGGCGCGATCTCCGTCACCGAGCGGGCGCACTACATCGGGCGGGTGCGCAATTTATCCCGCTTGTGTGCCGAGGGCTACGTGGCTCAACGCGAACGACTGGGATTCCCGTTGTTGAAAAAATAGGATGGCACAACACTCTCAGACCACGGTTTTGCCGTGGTTTGTGATTTCAGGACTGATAACGGTTGGCAGGATAAAAACTGACACCGATGGAGTGAAATACCATGGCTAAAGAATTGTTTCTGGAGATAGGAAGCGAAGAAATTCCTGCCGGAATGCTGCCGGTGGCAATGCGTGATCTGGAACGGATGATTCGTAAAGAACTGACCAATGCCCGCATTGAGTTCGGCGAGGTTACAACCTATGCAACACCGCGCCGCCTGGTACTGTCTGTCGCCGATGTGGCCGAGCAGCAACAGCGCCAGGAACTGAACCTTTCTGGTCCGTCGGTCAAGGTGGCCTTTGATGCCGATGGCAATCCCACTAAGGCAGCTCTGGGCTTTGCCCGTTCTAACGGGGTGGAGGTTTCCGAACTGACGCAGCAGGAAACCGAAAAAGGGACCTATCTGTTCCTCTCCAAAGTGATTGAGGGACAACCGGTTCAAGGCCAGCTGCCCGAGATCATGGAAAAAATTGTCAGCGGCCTGTCGTTTAAGAAATCGATGCGCTGGAAAGATCTGGACGTTCGTTTTGCCCGTCCGGTCCATTGGTTGGTTGCGCTGTATGGCGGTGAGGTGATTCCGTTCGGCTACGGTAACCTGACCACCGGCAACACCTCTTATGGCCACCGTTTCATGGCGCCAGGGGCCTTCGAGGTCAGCGGCCTAAATGACTTTATGACGAAAGCCCGTGAGCATTTTGTCATTGTCGATCCCGAAGAGCGCAAGCAGATTATTGCTCGTGAAATTGAGCGGGTGGCCGGTGAAGAAGGTGGCGCCCTCAATGTTGACGAGGAACTGCTCGAAGAAGTCGCCTATCTGGTCGAAGATCCCACCCCGCTGTGCGGTAGTTTTGAAGAAGAATACCTGCAGCTGCCGGACGAACTGCTGATCACCAGCATGAAAGAGCACCAGCGCTACTTTACCCTCGCCGATAGCGAAGGGCGCCTGCTGCCGAAATTCATCACCATTTCCAATACCCGCCCGACCGATCCTGACGTTGTTGTCAAAGGCAACGAGCGCGTCTTGCGCGCCCGCCTGTCGGATGCGATGTTCTTCTGGAAAGAAGACCAGAAAACCCCGTTGGAAAATCGCCTTGAGGCGTTGAAAAACGTGGTGTATCAGGCCCAACTCGGCACCAGTTATGCCAAAGTGCAGCGTTTCACCGCTCTGGCGGAAGGTCTGGCCGAGCAGTTTGATCCTGCAGTTGTCGCACTGACCCGCCGTGCCGCCCAACTGTGCAAGTGTGACCTGGAAACCGGCATGGTCTACGAGTTTCCTGAACTGCAAGGCGTCATGGGCCGCGAGTATGCCATGATCGAGGGGGAAGACCCGCGTGTGGCCAAGGCGATCTTTGAGCACTACCTGCCGGTTCAAGCCGGTGGCGACCTGCCCAGTGATAATGTTGGTGCCTTTGTGTCGCTGGCAGACAAAATCGACACTATTTGCGGTTGTTTCGGCGTCGGTCTGATCCCGACCGGTACGGCGGATCCTTATGCCTTGCGCCGCTGCGCAATCGGTGTTCTGAACATCCTGCTGGAGCGCGGCTTTGCTGCCTCGATTCCGGCATTGGTGGCAAAAGCGGTAAAACAGCTTGAAGACAAATTGAATCGCAGCGTTGAAGAAGTTACAGCCGATGTGGTGGAGTTCATCCGGCTGCGTTTTGTCAATATGATGACGGGGGCGACGACGGCGACGGATGTCGTGGAAGCCGTACTTGCTGCCCGTTTTGATGATGTGATTGACGCTCGGCAACGGATTGATGCGTTGTCGGCGATGAAGCAACAACCTGAATTCGAAGCTCTGGCGGCAACATTTAAACGGGTCGGAAACATCATTAAGGGGGGTGTGACCGATGCGGTTGTCGAAGGGTGCTTTGAGCAGGACTGTGAGAGGGAATTGTATAGTGCATTGCAACGCGTTCAGCAGGAAGTGACCCGTCTCATGGCTGACGGTGATTATCCTGGTGCATTGCGTGAGATCGGTTCACTGCGCCCGAGCGTAGATGCCTTCTTTGATGGTGTCATGGTCATGGCAGAGGATGAAGCGGTCAAACGTAATCGACTGGCGCTGTTGACACAGGTTGCCGGACTGTTTAGCGGTTTGGCTGATTTTTCCCGGATTGCGGCATAATCTCACCAACGTGTGGTGAGAGGCGCATTCAAGGTTTAACCAACATTTTGTGAGGAGGATGACTGAGATGGCAGTCAAGTACGTGTATTTCTTCGGCGATGGCAAAGCTGAAGGCACAGGATCAATGAAGAATCTGTTGGGGGGCAAAGGGGCCAATCTGGCCGAAATGACCTCCATTGGCCTGCCGGTTCCTGCCGGTTTTACCATTACCACCGAGGTATGCACCGAGTTTTATAAAAACGACCGTAACTACCCTGCAGAACTGAAATCCCAGGTTGACGAAAAGCTCCGTGAAGTTGAGCAGCTGATGGACAAGAAGTTCGGTGATAAGGAAAAACCGCTGCTGGTATCGGTTCGTTCCGGTGCCCGGGCGTCCATGCCGGGAATGATGGATACGGTCCTCAACCTCGGTCTGAACGATGATACCGTACAGGGCATTGTCAAGCAGAGTGGCGACGAGCGCTTTGCCTATGACTCCTACCGTCGCTTTATCCAGATGTACGCCAACGTCGTTAAAAATCTCGATGGCGATATTCTCGAAGATATTCTCGAAGAGATGAAAGAGAACCGTGGCGTTGAAGAGGATACCGCTTTAACGGCTGCTGATCTCAAAGAACTGGTTGGCCTGTTTAAAAATAAATACACCGAAGAACTTGGCGAAGCTTTCCCCACCGATCCCCAGGAGCAACTGTGGGGTGCGATCGGTGCGGTCTTCGGTTCGTGGATGAATCAGCGCGCCATCACCTACCGCCGTCTGAACAACATTCCGGCCGAGTGGGGGACTGCGGTCAACGTTCAGTCCATGGTCTTCGGTAACATGGGTGATGATTGTGCCACCGGCGTTGCCTTTACCCGTAACCCCTCCACCGGCGAAAATCTGTTCTTCGGTGAGTTCCTGGTCAATGCCCAGGGCGAGGATGTGGTTGCCGGTATCCGCACACCTCAGCCGATCAACAAGGCTGGCGGCGACGGAACCCTGCCCTCCATGGAAGAAGTGATGCCCGAGAGTTACGACCAGCTGATGGTTATTCAGCAGAAACTCGAAAAGCATTACCGCGACATGCAGGACATCGAGTTTACCATCGAAAAAGGGCGTCTGTTCATGCTGCAGACCCGTAATGGCAAACGTACCGCCAAAGCCGCGGTGAAGATTGCCGTTGATATGGTCAAAGAGGGCTTGATCAGCGAGAAGGAAGCGGTTCTGCGTGTGGCTCCCGAGCAACTCGATCAACTGCTGCATCCCTCCCTCGACCCCAATGCGGCCAAGACGGTTGTTGCCAAAGGTCTGCCCGCTTCTCCTGGTGCGGCTTCCGGCGAAATCGTCTTCTCTGCGGACGAAGCTGAAGAAGCAAAAGCTCTGGGTCAAAAAGTGATTCTGGTGCGCATCGAGACCAGCCCGGAAGATATCCACGGCATGCACGCCGCCGAAGGTATCCTGACCTCTCGTGGCGGGATGACCTCTCACGCTGCGGTTGTTGCCCGTGGTATGGGTAAATGCTGCGTATCCGGTTGTGGTGAGATCAAAATCAATTACGAAACACAGCAGTTCGTTGATCGCAATGGCACCGTATTCAAGAAAGGTGATGTGATCACCCTCGACGGTTCCAGTGGCGAAGTGATGAGCGGTACTGTTCCGACAGTACAACCTGAGCTGACCGGTGATTTCGGTGCGCTGATGGAGTGGGTTGACCAGATCCGTCGTCTCAAAGTTCGCACCAATGCCGATACCCCAGCGGACTCTGCGGTAGCCCGCAGTTTTGGCGCTGAGGGGATTGGCCTGTGCCGTACCGAGCATATGTTCTTTGAAGCCGATCGTATTATGGCCGTTCGTGAGATGATCCTGGCTGAAGATCTTGAAGGGCGCAAGCTGGCTCTGGGCAAGATCATTGGCATGCAGCGTGATGATTTCCTCGGTCTGTTCCGCGAAATGAAGGGGCTGCCGGTTACCATCCGTTTGTTGGATCCGCCGCTGCACGAGTTCCTGCCTCATACCGACAAGGAGATTGATGAGCTGGCTGCCAGCATGAATGTGACGGCAGAGAAGCTCAAGCACAAGGTCGAGTTCCTCCACGAATTCAACCCGATGCTCGGTCACCGTGGTTGCCGCCTTGGCATCACCTATCCCGAGGTGTACGACATGCAGGTGCGCGCCATTATGGAAGCAGCCTGTCAGTTGATTAAAAATGAGGGCTACGATATCGTTCCCGAGATCATGATTCCGTTGATCAGTGGCGTCAAAGAGTTGGAGATCCTCCGCGCCAACGCGGTGAAAGTCGCGGATCAGGTGATCGCTGAATACGACGTTAAAGTGGAATATCTGGTTGGGACCATGATCGAGTTGCCGCGTGCTGCAATTACCGCGGATCAGGTGGCAACCCAGGCCGAGTTCTTCTCCTTTGGCACCAACGATCTGACCCAAACCACCTATGGCCTGTCCCGTGACGACGCCGGTAAGTTCCTGCCTCTGTATGTTGAGCAGGAGATCTTCCCGGAAGACCCGTTTGTCGCCATTGACCAGGATGGTGTTGGTGAGCTGGTCAAAATGGGCTGTGAAAAAGGGCGTCAGACCCGTCCTAACATCAAGCTGGGTATTTGTGGTGAGCACGGTGGTGAGCCGAGCAGTGTTATCTTCTGCCACAAAATTGGTCTGGACTATGTTTCCTGCTCGCCTTACCGGGTGCCTATCGCCCGTCTGGCAGCCGCTCACGCGGTTCTGCTTGAAGAACAGGAAGCCTGATTGTTCAGTCCTTGCTGAGTTCGACAAAGCCCCCGCACTGCGGGGGCTTTTTTTTATGTGGAAATGGGATGAAAGAAGATCTTATCATCGAAGAGCCTTGTCCTCTGTGCCACGCTGACGGCAGTGTGTTGTTTGGCGAAGACCGGCGGCGTCGCTATTGGCGGTGTCCATGTTGTGCACTGGTGTTTGTTGACCGGTCCAGTCTGCCGACACCACAACAGGAAAAAGCCGAGTATGATCTGCATAAAAACTCTCCGGATGACGAAGGGTATCGGTGCTTTCTCCGGCGCCTGTTTAAGCCGTTGCGACAACGGCTTGCGGATAATGCTCGTGGGCTCGATTTTGGCTGTGGTCCCGGACCAACCCTGTCGGTGATGGCAGCGGAGTGCGGTTTGCCGATGGCGCTGTACGACCCGTTTTACGCCGCAGATGCGCTGGTGTTGCAACAACACTATGAGTTTATTACTGCAACCGAGGTCGTCGAGCATCTGCATCGTCCCGGCGAGGAACTTGACCGATTGTGGCAGCTGTTGCAGCCGGGAGGTGTTCTAGCCATCATGACCAAGCTGGTGATAGACGCGCAGGCCTTCAAAAACTGGCATTACAAAAACGATTTGACCCATGTGCGTTTTTTTTCGCGCCAGACGTTTCAGTGGCTGGCCCACTCCTGGGGCGCTGAGCTGGTCTTTGTCGATAAGGATGTTATTTTTTTGCAAAAGTCTGAGTAGAAAGAAAAGGGGGAGCGATGAATATTGTTGTCTTGGATGGCTATACCCTGAATTCCGGTGATCTCGACTGGACATCATTACAGGCCCTTGGGCAGTGTGTAATTTACCCGCGCACCATGTCGGAACAGATTATTGAGCGCGCCGGTGACGCCGAGATTGTTTTGACCAACAAGGTTGTGCTTGGCGAGGCGGAATTGCAGGCGTTGCCCAAGTTGCGTTATATCGGTGTGCTGGCGACTGGCACCAATGTGGTTGATCTTGAGGCCGCTGCCCGGCGGCAGATTGTCGTCACCAATGTTCCGGCCTACAGCACCATGTCGGTCGCACAGATGGTGTTTTCCCTGGTGCTGGAATTGGTGCAGCAGGTGGGCCATCACAACCGCCGCGTGCATGACGGGGCGTGGAGTGCCAGTGCCGATTTCTGCTTTCGCGACACGCCGCTGGTGGAGCTGGATGGACTGACGTTGGGCATTGTCGGTTTCGGCAATATCGGTCAGGCTGTGGCTCGGATCGGTGAGAGTTTCGGCATGAAGGTACTGGTCCATGTGCGTCGCTCCCATCGTTTCAAAGAGTTGCAGCAGGGTGGTGGACCGAGTGATGTCGAGCTGGATAACCTGTTCGCCCAGTCCGATGTGGTCAGCCTGCATTGTCCGTTGACCGAACAGACCCATCATCTGGTTGACGCACGCCGTCTGGCACTGATGAAGCCGGGAGCAATTCTGATCAATACCGCTCGTGGCCCTCTGCTGGATGAAGCGGCAGTTGCCAAGGCGTTGCAGGATGGTCATCTGGGTGGCCTTGGTGTCGATGTGCTCAGCAGTGAACCCCCTTCAGCGGATAATCCACTGCTGACGGCGCCCAATTGTGTGATCACTCCGCACATTGCCTGGGCGACGCTGGCGGCACGGCAACGTTTGCTGGCGACGGTCGTTGCCAACGTGGCAGCGTTTCAGGCGGGGGCGCCGCAGAATGTGGTCAATTAAAGAGAAACGTATTGTTTGTTATTTAGCACCTCAGATCATCCGTTCAGCCGCGCTGAACGGATGATCTGAGGTGGTGGATTTAAGATCAAAGTCAAAGTCGCCGGGTTTCGCTCCGGCAGGCGCCATCCCTTTGTAAGCCGACAAAAGGATGCAAAACCGGCTTTAATCCCTGGCCCTCCGGGGGGCGCAAACCCACCGACAATGTGTCGTATTCCCGCGTGCTTCACCGATCCGGCTCGCCGCCCTTTAGGACGACGAATCCTGCATCTCATCAACTCTGGCGTAAAACCGTGATAATGCGCTTGCGCCTCTCTCTTGTTATTCCGTGGTATCACCCTCGCCACGTTCTTCTTGTTTTTCAACCCTGTCTGCCTGTTCAGCAGCGTGAACGGGAATGTTCGCAGGGATGAACTTTTTTAAGATTTAGATGCGAAAGTGCCGAGCAACTCTTTAAGCTGTGTTGCCTGCTCCGGGGCGAGCCTTTCGCTCTCCAGTGCCAACTGGCGGGTCTGTTCGGCGAGTTCGAGATAGAAGGGCAGCCGCTCTGGATTGTGCTCAGCCAACTGATTCAGATGACCGCGGATGGTGTCGATATCGCCACGGACAATCGGACCGGTCAATGCCTTATGAGGGCCGAGGTTCAAGGTGTTGGTGGCTGCGGTTTGGAAAATGGGGGCCAATACGGTGGTGGCCATCGCCGGATCTTCGAGGGTTTCAGCCATTAGGGTCGTGGCTTGATGAAACAGGGTGGTGACAAAGTTCGACGCCATGCAGGCGGCAGCATGGTAGCGCTCCTTATCTTCAGAGCGTAGGCGGAACGGTTGACAGCCTAATTCGAGGGCCAGTTTGGCGCCGAGCGGGAACAAATCGTCATGCCCTTCGATGGCGCAGAAACTGCCCGGCAAAGAGTTTAGCCCCTGCTCGCCGCTGGCAAATGTCTGTAAGGGGTGAAGGCTCAGCACTCGCCAGTGGGCAGCCCGGGGATCTGCCGGACGGAGAATGTCGGCGCGATGCCGGCCACTGAAGTGGATCAGGGTTGGCGCCAGACTGTCGGCGAGGGTATCGACCAGCGCGTCTGCCAGCGGGGCCAGCTGATCATCACCGACACAGCACAAAATCACTTCGGCGCGGTTGCAGCGCGTCAAGTCGGTGGTCGCCATTAATGAGGCTCCGATGAATTGAGCGGCATCGCGTGTGCGCTGCTGGTCGCGACCGACTATGGCCGTAATCGGATAACCGGCCTGCTGCAGCAAGGCACCGACCGCCTGGCCGAGACGACCCGGGCCGATCAGCGCGATACGTTCCTTCATCGCACGTCAACCTGCAATGTGCCTATTCCCTCTATTTCAGCCGTCATCCGGTCACCAGCCACGACGCGACCGACTCCGGCCGGTGTACCGGTAAGGATCAGATCTCCTGGCTCCAGAGTGAAAGCACGGGTGATTGCGGCGATGGTTTCGGGAATGCGGCGAATCATCAGGCCGGTATTGGCGTCCTGGCGCATCTCATTGTTGACCTGCAGACGGATGGCCAGATCATGCGGATCTTTAATCTTGTTGGCCGGAACAAAATCCGATAGCGGGCAGGAGGTGTCAAAGCCTTTGGCCAGTTCCCATGGATAGCCTTTCTCTTTCAACATGGCCTGAGTGTCGCGCAGGGTCATATCAATGGCGATGCCGTAACCGGAAACATAGTTCATGGCATCTTCGGCGGTGACTTTGTACGCTGTTTTGCCGATAAGAACGGCGAGTTCCACTTCATGGTGGCAGTCATCGGAATAGTCGGGAATCACCACGGCGTCACCATTCATGATCATGCTGGTGGCCGGTTTGATAAACAGCACCGGATCACTGGGCACTTCATTACCGAGCTCTTTGGCGTGGGCCACATAATTGCGGGCCAGACAGACGATCTTCCCGACCGTTATCGGCTGGGACTGTCCTTGTAGAATGATCTGGTGCATTTTATTTCTCCTTTGTCGGGTAGCTCTTTGGTGGCGCGGTTGGCAAGGCCCAGTTGTGGCGGATGGCCAGCAAACGCAAGCCGACGACAACCGTCGCTGCTAACAACATCACCGAGGGCCGCGACCAGCCTGTGCGGTCAAGAATATAAAACAGCACGCCGCCGACGATGCAGGCCGAGGCATAAATCTCTTTTTGCAGAATCAAAGGCACCTGGTTGGATAAAATGTCGCGGATAACACCACCTGCTGTTGCCGTGAGCATGCCCATGGTGACGGCACCGATGAATCCGGTGTGCAGGTCGAGTGCCTTGCCGGTGCCGATGACGACGAACGTACCCAGACCGATGGCGTCAAAATAGAGTAATGGGTTGCTGTAGCGGTCCAGAACGTGGTGGGCAAAAAAGGTCAGCAGCGCAACCGCGATGGAGATGTACAGGTAAGTTTCATCCTTAAGGCAGAATGGTGGGGTGTCGCCGAGCAGAATGTCACGCAAGGTCCCGCCGCCGATTGCGGTGACCACCCCCAGCACCAGAACGCCAAGCATGTCCATATTGCGCCGAACGCCGGCCAGTGCGCCGGAAGCGGCAAATGCTGCTGTGCCGATGAGGTCCAAAACGTAGAGTAAATTCACACTGCGCCCCTGTTTGCCGGACTGGAATCGTAGGACGGTTGAGCTCCTGGGTCCTCGCCGTTGAGGGACTCGGGCTGTCAAGCAACCGGCCATTGGTGTATAATCATAACGCGTCGCTGATATCGGCGCTGAGCATAGCGGTTTAACCGGTAAAAATCAATCACTTGCCTGATCCTGCCAGGCGGACGGTGGCGAAAGGTTATTCATGTTCATTCCGATTGGTGATCTGCCTAATCCGCCTGGAAAGGCGTATGTCAATTTGGGGCTGATAGCAGCCAATGTCCTGGTGTTCGTGCTGATCACCCTGCCGTTGTCCGCCCGCCATCCCGACTCCTACGATCCGGCCCTGCTCGAATATTTACACCGACTTGGTGTACACAGTCTCAGAGATGCACAACAGGTTGCCAGCCGGATTACGGCATATGACCTCTTTGTGTTTAGCCACGGCTTCAAGCCTGCTGTCCCGCGGCTGGATGACCTGTTCTTTTCTCTGTTTCTTCATGCCGGTTTTCTTCATCTCGGCGGCAATATGCTGTTTCTGTGGATTTTTGGCGACAATGTGGAATATCGCCTTGGACCGTGGCGTTATCTGTTGCTGTATTTGATGTCCGGTGTGATGGCGACGGTGTTTTTCGCTTTGTTTACGCGTGGTTCCTACACACCTCTGATTGGCGCTTCCGGTGCAATTTCTGGTATTCTTGGCTGCTATTTCGTCTGGTTTCCGCGAAATAAGGTGAAAACCTTCATCTTTTTGTTTCCGTTTATCATGACCACGTTTTTATTTCCGGCCCGTCTGGTGCTGGGAGTATATCTGGTGGTGGACAATATTCTGCCCTTCCTGCTGGCGCGCAGCGGAACCGGTGTGGCCCATGGCGCCCATATTGGTGGTTTTCTCGCTGGAGGTGGGGTGGCTTACCTGATCGATTATTGGCCGGGTCTGCGTCATGGCCGACGCTTTCACCGTGAGGCCGCGTCTCATGGTGAAGCGCAACCGCAGCAGAGTGTGGCCCAACGCATCGAGGCCTTGATTAATCATCAGCAGATGGCACAGGCCTGTGGGCAGTTTTTTGGTCTGAGGCAGCGGGAGCTTAGGCGCAGTGTGCCGTCCCATCAGGTATTGCAGATGGGCCAGTACTTGTATGATGAAGGCCACTTTGATGCCGCGTTATCGTTGTACCGGCGCTTTATTGCCGATCGGCCCGCGGATCACCAGCTCGATCAGGCCTTCCTTGGTGCGGGCAAATCCTTGATTAATAAGGAAAAGTGTCACCCCAGTGCCCATCAATACTTTCTTTCCGTGCTGGATGTCAGTCGTGACCAGGGGGTTGTGGCCGAAGCGAGGCGCTACCTTGAGGAGATTCAGTTGCACTGCCAGCGGCGGGATTGGTCACGATCCCAAGAGTAAACGGTTCTTTTAGCGGGGAATCAGTCGGGCGGTGGCGTGAAGGTACAGTAGTTGTTTTTACCCTGTTTTTTAGCCCGATACATGGCGGTGTCGGCACATTGCAGTAAGCTCTCTGCCGAGGTTGCATCCTGCGGGTAGCAGGCAATGCCGATGCTGGCATTGATTGAAACATCGTGCCCATCAATGTCGGCCGGAGGGTCGAGTTGCTCAAACAGTTTCTTGGCCATAAGCTGGCCGTCGCTGCCGTTGTGGACGGAGGACAGCAGCACGACAAACTCATCGCCGCTGAGGCGGGCGACTGTATCGCTTTTACGCACGGCATTCATCAGACGTGATGCCACTTCGCAGAGAAATTCATCGCCACCGGCATGACCGAAATTGTCATTGACCGACTTGAACTTATCCAAATCGATAAACAGCAGGGCCAGATGCTCGTTGTCCCGCTCGGCCCGCTTGACCATCTGGTTGAGACGATCCATAAACAGGCGCCGGTTGGGCAGTCCGGTCAGGGCATCGTAATAAGCCAGCTGTTCGATTTTCTTCTGGGCGAGATGAAACTCCGTGATATCTTCGACACTGATAAACACTTCATCGGGTCGGGTGTTGCCGGGAATGAACTGCGGGACAGCATCCACCCGGATCCAACATTGCTTTTTGCGCCGGGGATGATAAAACCCCATGATGACGTTTTTGACGATGTTGCCGCGACTCAGGGCCAGAATCCCCGGAAATTCACGCCACGGAAATTCACTGCCGTCCTCACGCACCAGCTTGCCTTTGAGTGAGCGGATGGACATGCTGATCAGCTGCTCCAGAGGCATGCCGCTGATCTCTTCGGCGGCTGGATTTGCCGAGATGACGTGGCCGTCGGCGGCAATGTAGATAACGCCTTGCGTCATGTTTTCATACAATGCACGAAAACGGTTTTCACTTTGGTGAAGTTGCTTTTCCGAGTAGAGAAAGGTGATCAGAAAGCGTGATGCGACCAGATAAAGGATCGCGCTGCTGATCAGGATAAATACCCCGTCGCGGATTCCCTGCAGGCAGGGGAGATTGGGGAGACAGCAACTGTCCATTAGCCAATTGGAGCCGTAGATCCACAGCGTGCTGGTGATCAGGTAAACGAGGGTCACCTGAAGCGCTGTTACCTTGCGGCACATTTTTTTTATTTTGGCATAGGTGGTCATAGTGCTGTGGCAGCCTCCGGTGTATTTTTTAATTGGAGTATAACATTTTCTGAAAAGGTGGCAAAACTGACACCCATATTCTTTTTTCGACCCGTTATTGACCAGATGTTAGCGGAATCGTTCCACGTGTTGCCCGGTTAAAGGATTCGTCATCCATGTATTATTTTCTTGAGTACGAAGAACCGCTGTTTCGGCCCCCCTCGGAAGCGCAGTCCCTGATTTTGCAGGCGACAATCGGTTGCAGCCAGAATCGGTGTAAATTCTGCGGCATGTACAAAATGAAGCGGTTTCGGGTGCGCGCTGTTGCCGAACTGGCTGCTGACCTTCAACGGCTGCCGGTTGAGGTACGACACTCGGTAAAGCGGGTGTTTCTCGCCGATGGCGACGCATTGATTATGCCTTTTGATGATTTGATGGCGTTGCTCGACCTGCTTCACCAGCAATTGCCCGCTTTAACGCGCGTATCAAGCTATGCCTCGCCCAAAAGTCTGCTCAGTAAGAGTTTTGAACAGTTGCAGCAATTACGCAGCCGAAAGTTGCGCATTCTCTATTTTGGTCTGGAGAGTGGTGATGATGAAACCCTGCGATTGGCGGACAAAGGCTACGATGCTGCAACCATGCGGGAACAGGCGCTTAAGGCGCGCCAGGCCGGGATGAAGCTCTCGGTAACGGCGATTCTGGGATTGGCGGGACGTCAGCGGACGCAACAACATGCCGTCGCTACGGCAGAGTGGGTCAATGCCGTTTCGCCGGAGTATTTCTCATTGCTGACCATGTTTCATCGCCACAACGAAGCGTTTTATCGCAGCATCGAGCCCCTCAGCCATGGGGAGATTCTACGCGAAACCGTCGTCATGCTGGAACATCTGCATCCTCAACGCACCATCCTGCGCTCCAATCATGTCTCCAATTTTCTTAATTTGGCCGGAAGTTACCCCAAGGATCGTCAGGCCTTGATTGCTACGGCCCGGCAGGCGCTGGAGATGGGCCGCAAGCAGCGGCAATGGTTTGATGACATTCCCGCCTATCGCGAGCAGATGTACTGAATCGGCAAAAGAAAATTATCCGCGAAAACGACGACGGCGAAGTCTGCAGTTGCAGACTTCGCCGTTGTTTTATCCGTTTATTGTGGACGCCTTAGAATCAGGCTTCAGCTTTCCACAGGCCGTGCAGGTTGCAATACTCACGAGCCGTTACTTTTTCTGCGGAAACGCAGAAGGTTGCCTGCGGTTTGTCACCGGGGTTGAGGAAAGCGCGATGGCTGACGCCATCTGCGATCAGTTCAATCCACTCAATGTAGTGCTCATCCGTCATCGGGTGCTCAACGCTGCCGACGGTTACGGTGTAACCCGTGTCCGTTTTTTCGATAACCGGAACGTGTTTTTCCTGAGCTGCGTCGGTGGTATTGGCGGCCAGCTGTTTCATATCACTGCCACAACAGACCAGAGCACCGGCTCCGGTGTGCAGAACCTCTACGATATTGCCACAGACTTCACATTTATAAACGCCTTGCTGCGATGTCATACATCCTCCTAGAAATTGGTTGGGATCAATAAGGCTAAATATCTTTTAACGACAGCGTCCAGTGTAGCAAACTGGATCAATTACGCAATAGATGATCTGGGTTGCCCTGCTGGTGCTGGCGGTGCAGTTCGAGGATCAATCCATCGGCCAGACCAAATTTCGGCACATAGATCTTTTCAATGCCGGCCCACTTCATGGCCGACAGATAGATCTTTGCAGCCGGGACGATGACATCAGCGCGACTTGGTTTCAGTTTGAACTGGCTGACCCGCTCGTTTTCATCAAGTACCTTAAGTTGACGGTAGACCTTTTTCAGCTGATCGCGACTCATGGCCTGTTGTTCCGATCGTTTGGCCAGCCGGTGCAGCCTACCGATGTTGCCGCCGCTGCCGATGCCGACCACCTGACGGTTCTGGACATGCTCGCAGATCCATTCATGCATTCGGACCCATTCCGACTTATTGACCGCTTTCTCCAACAGGCGTACGGTTCCCAGCCGAAACGACTCGTTCTCCTGTAGTTCGCCATCGGTGTAGAGATTCAATTCCGTGCTGCCGCCACCGACATCGATGTACAGAAAAGAGGCGCAACCTTGTGGGAGCAGCCGGTCCGGGCGGTTGGCAAAAATGAATTCCGCTTCTTTCTTGCCGTCAATAATTTCCAGATTGATGCCACTTTGCCGGCGAATTTCCTCAACCACTTCCAGACCGTTTTCCGCTTCGCGCATGGCGCTGGTCGCGCAAGCCTTGATACTCAACGGACGAAACACCGAGATCAGGTTGGAAAAAGCCTCCATGGTCTTAGTCAGGCAGCGGGCGCTTTCATCGCTGAGACGTTGCAGGGTGAAAACGTCGCTCCCCAGACGCAAAGGGATGCGCAGCAGAATTTCCTTTTCCGCTACCGGGTATTCGCCCTCCTTGATTCGGGCAATGAGCAGACGTACCGCATTGGAGCCGACATCGATGGCCGCATAGCAGGGATGTTGTTTCATAGGACCATCCTTTCTGAAGGTCGCGTGTTGCCAGGCAACATCGTTCACCTCGTTTGTATGAAAGGTGTGTTTTATTTGTGTGAGGGATGTGCGAAACACACTGAAATCAAATGCAACTGAACGCCATATTACCATATTCGTAAAAATAATCGCAGACCATGGCTTGACGCC